>NZCA01000006.1 GCA_002688095.1 Nanobdellota archaeon | reverse complement strand
TATGTCTTTTGGCCAAAGCTTTTTGTTGTTGTTTTATGTGTTTTTCAGCTAATTTTTTGAGTTTGATTCTTTCTTTGGTTTGGAGTTTTTTTCTTCTTTCTAATTGTTCTAAATGGTATTTTTCTTCTTTGGATCTTTCTTTTTCTCTTAGTTTTTTTAATCTTCTATCTTTTTCTTTTTGGACTTCTTGAGGAGTACGATAAAGTTTAAAAGAATGTAAAACATCTAAGAATTTTTCTTTTCGATCTTGTCTTTTTCGATCTTGTCTTTGTTTCTCTAATCTTTCTTCTTTTTTGAGGATTAACCCGGCCTGATGTTTTTCTTCTGGAGTCTTGTATAATCTCAAGAAGTGTAAAAAATTAAGGAAGGCCTGCTTTCGTTTTCTCTTCTTAGTTCTTTTGAATCTTTCTTTTTCTACTTTTTCTTTTCGTTTAGCTTCTAATCTTTTTTCTAAGTCTTTAACGGTTTTGAATAAGCCGAATTTGTCATGGAAATACTGCCTTATGGCTCTAGCCTGGGCTTTTTTGTGTTTTAGCTTTTCGTCTTTTCTTTTCTGAGTTTCTCTTAGTCTACGATGCTCTTCTAAAACTTTTAATTTTTCTTTAGCTTGTTTCTCTCTTAATTTTAATAGTTTCTTACGTCTTTTCTCGTCTTTTCTTCTCTTGATAGCGAGTTCTTTTTGGTGTTTCCGAGTTTCTATGGCTTTCTGTTTGTCTCTAAGCCTGGTTAATTGGAGTTTGTATTTTCTTTTTCTAGTTAATTCTTTTTCAGCTAAGGTTTGAAGGAGACCAAGTTTATGGAAAAGATTTTTAGTAGATTTTCTTAAATCGAATCTTTCCTTGACTGTAGAGACTTGTCTTTGAGTTTTTTCTTTTGTGGTGAAAGATTCTAAGATATACTTTATGGTACTAATGGGGAAAGTTTTACTTATTCTAGCTTTTTCTTTTTCTGCAGCCACTCCCCTTTCCTCTCTTGTAGAAGCATGAATTAGTTTTTTACTATTGGAGAGGATTTTCTTTAGTTCTCCTTTCTCTACCTTATCTCCGCTAAACCTAATGTCGGCTATGTTTCGAGAGAAGTCACAGAGTTTCTCTTTTAAATGGTCGCTAAGTTCGGGGTCTAATTGTTTTTCTTTGATTTCAGAGTACGAGAATTGGTATTCTGCAGGGGTTATGAGATTGAAGAAACGCTTAATTACAGCGAATAAATTAGAAGTGGATTTTTCAAGTGGATCTTTACCTATCTTGTTTTCTATTTCAGATAATTTTCGAGTGCATTCTACTAGTTTGTTTATCTTAGATTTCTCTTTAGGTTCTTTCTTTTTGAAGCGTTCTTTGAGTTTATCTAAGTTATTTCTAAGATAGAATCCAGCGATGATGACTAAAGTGAGGGCTATCAAGATTAAGGGAATGAAGATGAAAAGAGAGGTTCCGGAAGTTAATTCAGCTTCTTCACTGACTTTTTCAGGTTGGATAGAGATGTCTATAGTAGGTTTTAAGGTAGGGATTTTATCTTCAGTTAGGGTTTGTATATCTAATTCTATATTTAACTCTTCGGCAATGTCTATCTTTACGTTTTCTCCTCTTTTGACTACTTTTACTTCGGGTGTGGGGGTTTTTTGATTTTCTAAATGATCTAAAATCTTTTCAAATAAATGGTAAGGGGGAAGATCTTTAAATTCACGTTTTATTTTTAGAGGTGCTCTTTGTTGAGTAATAAGTGTTCTATAGGCTTGAAGACTGGAAGTAGCCGCTTCTAATCTATAGATATCTGTCAGAGTAAAGATGATGTCTTTAGTGCCGATCCATTGTTCAAAAGCTTGAAGATAAGCTGTGCCTTTGGTTTGATCAATGCGAACCGAGATCTCTGGAGGTGCTAGAAAAATATATCTAGAGTTGGGATCTCGTTTTATAGGGAAATAAGTGTCTAAATTGATCTCCGTGGTCCGGTCTTCCCCCCATGAATGGAAAGATAGTTTTAGAGTTAAATCTTCTACGTCACGAACCTTTTCAAATCTAGAAACTAAGTTGTCTTGAGCGAATACAGTAGTTAAAGTGAAGAGGAGTACAATTAATGTGAGTAATTTTAATTTAGTCATTTTTTATTTTATCCAATAAACGGTTGATTAAATGGTCAAAATCTTCCCCCATTTTACCAAAACCTTGGAGGCGTTCTTTGGTTTTCTTAGAAAGTCTGATGGCCTTAATATCTTCATCTAGATTGACCCAATTTATTTCAATGCCTTTGTAAGTTTTAGGAAGAGATTTTATTTCTTCGAATTTGAATTTTAGGAAGGGAGAAGATTCGTTATCACGAAAAACTAAGATGGTGGTTTTAAGGTCTTTTTTGAGTTGTTGATATTGAGAATTGTAGAAGATAATTTGAGTGCCGTATAAACGTTTGACTTCAAATTTTTTATTATCTGAAGTTAAAAAATTAGGGGACTTTTGTCTAAGAGCTAGATCTTCTTTTTTATAGCCTTGTTGAAGGAGCCAATTCAAAGCTTTTTCTTGGGTTTTGTTCATAGTTAGGTAGTACCTATGTATACTTATCTATATGTTAATCATACTTGGGTATTAGTTGAGTATAGTTTAATTGTAGTTTCCTATACTATTGGTAGTACCAAGGTATATATAAATATTTCTATCAATTCTGGAAAATATATTTGGATTAGGTTATTTTTTATATAGAGGGATAAAATTTATATATCCCATTAAGTTCCCATAGGATATGAAGACAGGAAAAAAGAAGGTGATTTCTGTAAAGAAGAATAGATTAACCAAAATAAAGAAAAAAGTAAGCAGTATTGTTAAGAATACTTCTCTAAAGAAGGAAAAAAATCATTTGGAAAGAAATCTTCCCTCAAACGGGGGGAATATAATCAAAAAAGTATTTTCTAAGAAGCCTGTTATTAAGTATAAAACTGGAAGAGCGAGTGAAAGCGAAGTTAAAAAATGTAAAAAGGATTTGGATTTGGTAAGAAAAGAAATTGCAAATGGGGTTGTGGGTCAAGATAATGTTATTAGTGGTTTGTTAAGAGCAATTTTAGCAAAAGGACATGTGTTGGTGGAAGGAGTACCAGGAATTGCTAAAACTTTAATCATTAGAGTTCTAGCACATGTGACAACTTCAGATTTTAAGAGAATTCAGTTTACCGCAGATTTGTTACCAACAGATATCATTGGTTTAACAACTTACGATCCTAAAATGGGGTTCTCAGTAGTTAAGGGACCGGTTTTTACTAATTTCTTATTAGCAGATGAGATCAATAGGGCTCCGGCCAAGGTGCAAAGTGCGTTATTGGAAGCGATGCAGGAAAAGCAAGTTACAATTGGAAAAAATAGTTTTGGGATTACAGAGCCTTTTTTTGTATTAGCAACACAAAATCCAATTGAAAGTGTGGCTATTTTTCCCTTACCAGAAGCTCAGATAGACCGGTTTTTGTTTAAATTATTTATAGGATATCCGGATATTAAAGAAGAGCAAAGTATTTTACAAAAAAATATAACTATTGGAAGTTTTGAGAATTTTAATTTAAGATCTGTAATTTCTTCTCAAGAGATTATTAAAATGCAGGAAATAGTTAAGAGGATTTATTTAAGTCCAGAAGTGGAGAGATATATTGTAAGATTGGTGGATGCCACTAGATTCCCAGATAAATACAAATTGAAAAATGGGAAATATGTGGGTTGGGGGTCCAGTCCAAGGGCAGGAATTGGAATGTTTATTGCAGCTAAGGCTGATGCTTTGTTGGAGGGAAAGAATTATGTGACTCCTAAGAATGTAAAGAATATTGCCCATGATGTTTTAAGACACAGGATTATTCTAAATTATGAAGGTCAGGCTGAAAATCTAAAAACCGATGATATCATTTCTGAGATTTTATTAAAAGTACCTACGCCGTAAAATGAAAAAGTTGAAATTAGATGTTAAAGATTTAGCTAATCGTTTGGATATTTCTACAAAAAAATTGTTTAAATCCACTTTAATGGGGAATTATCAAACTGCCTATAAAGGAGAAGGATTGGAATTTGTAGGTTTTAGGAAATATACGCAAGGAGATGATGCTGCCAAAATAGATTGGAAGGCAACTGTAAGGTCAAACGATATTTTAATAAAGGAGTTTATGGAGGAGAGGAGTTTGCATGTGTTTTTTTTAATGGATGCAAGTAGTACTATGTTGTTTGGAAGCAAAGATAAATTAAAAGCACAATATGCGTCTGAATTTATTGCAAGTATGGCTTATGCGATTATGCATGCAAGTGATTCTGTGGGTTTTGGGATGTTTAATGAGAAAATGGTTAAGAGTTTTATGCCTACATCTGGAGAGAAACAGTATTATATGATTTTGAATAACCTTGTGGATATGAATTTGTATGGAAGAGGATTTGATTTGGTTAAACCTTTGAAGTTTTATACAGATCAATTAACCCAAGGGAGTTTGTTTTTTATTGTTTCTGATTTTATTGGATTAAAAGGACAAGACTGGATTGAGACTTTGAAAATAACAGCTAGAAAATTGGATGTGATTGGGATAATGATTAGGGATGAGAGAGATAGGATGTTGCCTGAGGATCATATGGAAATTGTGGTGGAGAGTACAGAAGATAATAGAAAAAAAGTAGTTAATCCTGCGACTATTAAACGGGAATATGAAATGTATGTTAAGAGAGAAGAGGCGAGGATTCAGGAAATATTTAAGGAAGTAGGAGCAGAATTTCTGATGTTTACGACGGGAGAGGATTTTGTAAATCCTATGATTAAATTTTTTAGAAGGAGGTTGGCAAAATACCGGTAATTAGTTTTGGTCATCCAGAATATTTAATGATTTTTGTAGCTCTGCCCATCTTGGTTATAATTCATTTTTTGAGTTTGAAATATACTCGAAGGAAAGCTATGAAGTTTGCGAATTTTAATGTTATCGAGAAAATAACTGGGAAGAGAATTATAAGTAAAAATTGGTTATTGTTGTTAATGCGTTTAATTATTGTGAGTTGTTTGATATTATCGGCTTCAGGAGCTACTTATTGGTATAATGCTAGGGGGAGTGAATTCGATTTTGGATTATTAATAGATGCTTCGGCAAGTATGATGGCGGATGATTATGAGCCTACAAGATTGGATGCAGCTAAAGAATCAGCTTTGGGTTTTGTAGATGCTGTAGGAAAAGGTGTACAGTTAGGGGTAGTTACTTTTACAGGAACTACTTATTTGAAGTCGAGATTGACGGATGATATAGGTGAAATAAAAAGAGTGATTAGGAATATTGATATAGAGAGTGTGGGTGGAACTGCGATAGGAGATGTCTTAGTTACAGGGAGTAATTTGTTTTTTTCTGAAGAAGGGGGAGATAATGTTTTGGTTTTAATTACAGATGGACAGAGTAATGTGGGTTTAGAACCTATAGATGCTTTGCCTTATTTATTAGATAATAATATTTTGGTGTATACTGTTGGAATTGGAACTATAGAAGGGGGGAAGTTTGCAGGAGATGTAGCTATAAGTAAGTTAGACGAAGTTACTTTGAAAATGATTGCGCAAGAAACTGGTGGAAGTTATTTCCATGTAGAAAAAGGGGATGATTTAAAAAGAGCCTTAGGAAATATTGCTAAATCAAGGTTAAAAAGAGTGAGTAAAGATTTGACTTTGATATTTTTGATGATTTCTGTTGTAATGTTATTGTTAGAATGGAGTTTGATGAATACTAAATATAGAAGTTTGCCCTAGATAATTTTGAAGTTAGAGACCAGAAACCTTCAGATCCTGAATAACTATTTCATATCAATTAATTTGTCATAAGATTCATAAGTTATTTTTCCTGAGATTGCGGATATTTTTATGTTAAGTATTTTTATGGAAGAAGATAATTGAGTAATATTCCATTCGGGTTCTTGAGATTGTTGTAGAATAATAATTGTTTTAGTAAACGTTTCAGAAGAATAGAATTTGGAGATTTGTTTCTTTAAAATCTTTAAAGCTTCTTTTAGATCTATTTTTAGATTAGTATTTAGTTTTGGGAATTTTCTTTTTTCAGCTACGGTTTTAGATGTAATTTTTTTATCTACTTTGAATATGGTAATTAATTCTGTTTTAGGTGAGAAGTAATTAACTTGCCATTCTTCTAGATAAATAGCATTGGTTAAATAGGCATCTGGATTTTTTTTCAAATAGGTTTGAAATTTTACAGAGTCTTCAAGTCTTTTTAAGACAGCTTTAAAGTCTAACATCTTTTCTCTATTTGTTTAGTCAAGTCTTTAATGAAAGAAGGAATTTTAACTTTGAATTTTATTTTACCGTCTAAAGTCCTCACTGCTAATGTTTTGGAGGATTGTTCCTTGTCACCGATTGTAATTATTTGAGGGACTTTAGAAACTTGGGCATTTCGAACTTTTTTACCTATAGATTCGCTTTTGTCATCTAATTCAACTCTCAGCTTATTTTTTTCTAGTTCTTTTTTTATTTTATTTGCAAAAGCTTTGTTTTTATCTGAAACAGTTAGGATTCTAATTTGAGTGGGAGCTAACCATAAAGGGAATTTTCCAGCGTAGTGTTCGATTAAAATGCCAAAGAATCTTTCAATGGCACCATAGACAACACGATGCAACATAACAGGACGATGTTTTTTGTTATCCTGACCTTCGTAAGTTAAGTCAAATCTTTCTGGAAGTGCAAAATCTAATTGGATAGTACCACATTGCCAAGTTCTGCCTAAAGAATCTTTGATATGGAAATCTATTTTAGGTCCATAAAAAGCTCCATCTCTGGGGTTTAATTCATATTTGGCTTTTATTTTTTTAAGAGCACCCTTTAAAGAAGCTTCTGCGGTTTTCCACATTTTATCTGTGCCAATGGATTTCTTGGGTCGGGTAGATAATTCCATATGGTAGTCTAAACCAAAAGTTTTGTACATTCTGTCAATAAGTTTTATGATCTTAACTACTTCATCTTTAATTTGAGCTTCAGTACAATAGACATGGGCGTCATCTTGAGTGAACATTCTTACTCTGAAAAGTCCATTTAAAACCCCTGAAAGTTCATGTCTATGGACTTGGCCAAGTTCAGCCACTTTTAATGGGAGTTCTCGATAACT
Organism: Nanobdellota archaeon; assembly: GCA_002688095.1. GTDB lineage: Archaea > Nanobdellota > Nanobdellia > SCGC-AAA011-G17 > ARS1403. The sequence goes on along the minus strand of NZCA01000006.1, from coordinate 40,323 downwards.
ATGTAAATCATTTCTATAGATTAGAATTCCTCCAGGACAATTCATAGGTTTAATTGCGAAATCTTCTTTGTCTATTTTAGTAAAATACATATTTTGTTTGTAATTTTCCCAGTGACCAGAAGTTTCCCATAATTCTCTATTTAACATTAAGGGGGTAGAGACTTCTAAGTAATTTTCTTTAGAATGTTCTTCTCTCCAATATTTGAGGAGTTCATTCCAGACAATCATGCCTTTAGGATGAAAGAAAGGGAAGCCAGGACCTTCTTTTTGAATGGAAAATAAATCTAATTCTTTGCCTAATTTAATATGGTTTCTTAATTCAGCTTCTTTTAAGAATTCTAAATGGTTTGCAAGTTCTTTTGGAGATTTGAAAGCAGTTCCATAGATTCTAGTTAACATTTTATTTTTAGATTCTCCTTTCCAGTAAGCTCCAGCTATCTTAGTTAATTTGAAAGCAGGGATTTCTTTTGTGGATTTAACATGGGGACCGGCACATAAATCCTGGAAGTCTCCGACACTATAGAAAGAAGGTTTTTTGAGATCTTTTAATAAGTCTAATTTGTATTTTTCTCCTTTTAATAATTTTTTAGCTTCAGCCTTTGTAGGATTTTTTTTACTGAATTTTAGGTTCTGTTTGATTAGTTTTTTCATCTTTTTTTCTATTTTTTTCAAATCTTTTTCGGAAATTTCTAAGTTATCGAAATCATAATAGAAACCGTCTTTTATGGCCGGGCCTATAGCTAGTTTAGCTGAAGGATAGAGTTTTTTAACAGCGAAAGCTAAGATGTGGGCTGTGGAATGACGTATTTTTTCTAGTTGTTTATCCATATATCTTAGGATAATAAGGAGTTATTTAAAATTAGCGATTATTTTGGAATGGCATAAATTATTTAAAGAAGTTAAGCATTGTTAATTATATGAAAAAGATAGTGCTTTTGTTATTTATAGCTGTTTTATTCTCAAATATAGCAAATGCAGAGATTGAGATTACTGGATTTGAATCTGAAAAATATAATTTAGGAGATTCTATCGAGTTGGAAGGATATATTAGAGATATAGAAGGCTTTGCAACTTTAGAAATTAATTCTAATTGTGGTAATGTGTCTAAAATGGTGCATTTGTCTACTGTTAAAGATGGGGATGAGTTTGATGTGACTGTACCCGCTAAGGAGAGTATGTTAGGGGGTTGTAATTTTAAGATTAATCTAAAAGATGATGAAACTAATGTTTTAGAGACGAGTGATTCTGAAAGTTTTAGTGTAACTAAGGAATTAAGGGTGGAAGGAGAGACCAATGTGTTGAGTCAGAAACCGGGGGAGCAAGTTATTGTGAAGGGGGTTATTAGGAAAGAAAATGGAATAAGAGTGGAGAGTGGAAGCGTGGCTTTAACTTTAAATAATAAAGTTTATGCTTCGGGTTTGAGTAATGGAGCTTTTAGTTATACTTTTAACTTACCCAGTGATATAGGTTCTGGAATTCGAACAGTTGAGATTAAAGCAAGAGATTTGGAAGGTAATGAGGGAAGGGGAAATGTAGAATTTAAAGTGTTGTCGGTTCCTGAAGGACTGGGTATTGAATTGGATAAAGACAGTTATAAACCAAAAGACAGAGTTTTGGCTACTGTTTATTTGAATGACCAAAGTGGAAAAAATATTGAGGGAAGTAGTACTGTGCAATTAGAGGATCCAGAAGGTAATGAAGAATTATCAAGAGTAGCAGATAATGGAAATGATTTTGAAATTTTTTTATCTAGTGTAGCTTTACCCGGGACTTGGATTTTAGAAGCTCAGAATAATGATTTGAAGATAGATAAGAAATTCTATGTTGAAGAAGTTAAGGATAAAGAAGTGCGATTAGAAGGAGATAAATTATCTATTATCAATACTGGAAATGTGAAATTTGAAGATCCGATTCAGATTGATTTAGTGAATGAAAATGGAGAAGAATATACAGTTATTAAGAAGACTTCTTTGAAACCAAATCAAACTATAGTCGTAGATTTGAAAGGAGAAGTTCCAGGGGGGGCTTATGATGTAAGTGTAGGTGGGAGTTTGATTACTGGAAATGTGGTTGTGGAAGGGAGTAGTTTAGGTAATCTTAAAAATTCAGTCAATATTGGTTATTTTGCTTTGATTTTTGTATTTTTATTTTTAATTTTTGTAGTTATTAGTAAAGGTAAGAAAAGATTGAGTAGAAGACAAGAAGCAAGAAAGAAGGGAAAAGAGATTTTGTCTCAGGAAGCAATTAACAAAGTAATAGAAAAGCAAAAGGAAAAAGAAGGGAAGAAAGATGAGAAAGAAATTAAGAAATCAGACATAGACTTCCTCGTTAATAAAGTAAAACCCAAAGAAGAAAGTGAAGAGAAGAAAGAAGATAGTTCTAGTAAAAACAATTTTTTTGATATATTCAATTAAAAGAAAGGAATTTATCCCTTTTAATCCATTTAAAAAATAGGAAAAGGAAAAAATGAGAAAATGTATTGCGTGTGGAGAAGAAATAGATGAATTTGATGAAGAGGCCATAATTGATATGCCTTTTGCTGGAGAATTAGTAAGTTTTTGTAGTGAGAAATGCAAGGAAGAAGATACTAAGGGATTATAATATAGATTAGGTCTTTGGTTTCTTCTATGATTTTTTTGACTTTGAAATGTTTTTTTATTAATCTATTTATATTAGGCCTTTTAGAGGATTTTTTTAAGAAAGTTAAGATAAATTTATCTTTGCCCACACGTTTAATTTCTTTTAGGGCCTTTTCGATGTTTTGGAAGTTTTGTAGGGCTGTAATCGAGATTACAACGTCAAAGAAAGAAGCTTTGAAAGGGATTTTTTCAGCTTTAGCCTTTTTGAAAATAATTTTAGGATATTTCTTTTTGGCTTTTTGGAGCATGTTTTCGGCAGGATCTATGCCATATTTTTTACACCTCCAGGGAGAAGTGGTGAGGCCTGTGCCACATCCGACATCTAGGAGCTTAGTATTTTTGGAGACCTTAAGGAACTTCTTGATGATTTTTAATTTCTCTTGTTGTTCTTCTTTGTGAAGTTCTTCATAGCCCTTTGCGATTGAATTGTAGTATTTCATTCTTTTATTTTTTTTAGTAAAGTACAAGCGTTGCATATTTCAGAGGAGGTAGGTTCTTTACAAATCTTACAGGAATTTATTTTTTGCCCTTTGTATTTTTCTTTTAGTAAAGGTAAAATTTCCATAAAAGAGGCGATCAAGGAATGTTTGGAACCGGGATATTTTTCTTCTAAATTATTTAACATGTTCATTATGGAGAATCGATTGGAGTTAAATCTATTCGGATAACCTTTGGTTACTTTAGGGAGAAAATCCTTTAGCTTAGCATAAAGTTCGGTTTCTTTTTCTGTTAGGAAATAAAAAGGTTTAATTCGGGGAATGAATCTGGAATCTTTAGTGACACCTGTTTTGGGACCTAAGCGAGCAGATAAAGCAATGTTGTGGCGAAGTTGATTCATAAGGATAGATTGAGATTCGTCATCTAAGTTATGGCCTGTGGCTAACTTTGTGGCTTTTAATTTTTTGGCGTATTTATTTAGAACGTGACGTCTTAGAACTCCGCACATACCATGGGCCATCATTTCTGGGGAATCTTTTTTGAATTCCTTAATGGTCTTTCCGAATTCTTTTTTGAAAGATATGACAGAGTGGGGGATGTTGTGTTTTTTGCAGTATTTTTGAGCATTTTGTATTGTTTTGTTTCTATAGTTGGGAATACCTTCATCTACAGATAGAGCGGTAAGTTTAATGTCCATCTTTTTAGAGGCTATTTTGTTTAAAATATTAAGAACCGAGATAGAATCTTTACCTCCGGAAACTGCAACTACAATATGATCTCTGGGTTTTATTAATTTGTATTTTCTTATGGTTTTAAGGGTTTTTTTTTCAAAATATCTAACGAAACAGTTCTTGCAAAGAGAGATGTTGTTATTGGAAAGAGTAATTACGGGTTTGGACTTACAGATTTTACAAGGCATGATATAGATTGTAGAGAATATGCTTTTAAAACTATCTTTCTTATATTTTAGGATGGAATTAGTGGGAAAAACTTTGGATTTTGTGAAAAAGAATTATGGTAATTTGGAGAACAAAAATAAGAAAAAATATTGTGAATTTTTGCAAAATTATGGTTTGGATGAAAAAGCTATTTCTGCAACTTTATTGTATGATTTTAGTTCTGATGTGAAGGGCTTTGGGATTGAGGTTAATAAGATTATAAGAGGTTTAAAAAAATTCAATATGCTGGCTGCTAAGGCAGGAAAGGGGAACAAACCAGATAAGGTTAGGAAGATGTTGATAGCGACTATTGAAGATTTGAGAATTTTACTAATTAAATTATTAGAAAGATTGTATAAGATGAGGAGTTTGAGTATTTTGGGTGAATTAGAAAGGAAAAGAATAAGCAGAGACACAATGGAAATTTATGCTCCTATAGCCTATAGACTAGGATTGAGTGATTTGAAATGGGAGTTAGAAGATTTAAGCTTTAGATATTTGAATACTCAAAAATATTTTGAATTAAAAAGAAAAATTAAGATTAAGAGAGGGGAAAGAGAGAAATTTATTAGGGAATTAGAAGAACAATTGATTAAAGAACTTAAAAAGAAGAAGATCAAATATGAAATTTTTGGAAGACCCAAGCATTTCTATAGTATCCATAAAAAAATGGTGGATAAGGGTAAGAAATTTGAAGAGATTTATGATTTATTAGGATTAAGAATTATTGTAGAGACTAGTGAGGATTGCTATAGGGTTTTAGGGATTGTGAATACCTTGTGGGATACTATCCCAGAGAGATTAAAGGATTTTATTGTTTCTCCTAAAGGAGGAATCTATCAAAGTTTACACGTTACTTTTTTTTATAATCAAATTCCTGTTGAGGTTCAGATTAGGACTAAAAGGATGAATGATATGGCCGAAGAGGGAGTAGCAGCTCATTGGGGATATAAAAAAATTGAAGGGGAGAAGAAGTTTAATAAGCAGTTAAGTTGGTTAAGGAGAATCTTAGATTTTGGAACTGAAAGTGATAAGGAATTTTTGTATAAGTTAAAATTAGATTTATTTGAAAATAAGATTTACTGTTTTACTCCAAAAGGAAAAATCATAGAATTGAATGAAGGAAGTAGTATTGTGGATTTTGCTTATGCTGTACATAGTGAGATTGGAGACAAATGTACAGGGGGAAGATTGAATGGAAAGTTTGTAAGTTTAAGACAGAAATTAAAAAATGGGGATGAAGTAGAAGTTTTGACTTCGACTTTGCATAAGCCAAGTAGGAATTGGTTAAGTTTTGTTAAAACTAGGAAAGCATTTGAAAAAATTAGGCAGCATTTTAGCATTACTGGAATGCCTGGACGTAGGAAGCTTGCGGAAGAAGAAGTTGTGATTGAGAATTTTTTTATTGGGGTAGAGGGGGATTACGATTTAAGGATGGCCAAATGTTGTAATCCATTACCCGAAGAAGACTTAATCGGGGTAGTTAGTAGTTTTAAAAACGCAGTAGTACACTCTTATAGTTGTAAAAATGTTAAAGATGTTAAAAATAAAATTGGAGCTTTTTGGATAGAGGATTTTAATAATAAAATTAAGTTGAAAATACTGGCAGAAGAAAGACTGGGTATTTTTGCTGAGATTTTAAATGCAGTTGCGGCTATGGGGATTGGTGTTCAAACTGCCCAGGCTAAGAATGCAAGTGATGAGATTGCAGAATGTACTTTGGATATTAATTTTAATGGATTAAAAGAATTGAAGAAAGTGATTGAAAGGGTGAATCATATAGAGGGTGTGAGAAAAATCAGAATTGAATAGGAACTTTTAAGAAGCGTTTCATCAAAAAAGTTAAATACTATGTTATATTGGGAGTTAATATGAATGAGATAAAAGAAGAGAAATTAGAGAAATATTTTAAGTTGGCTAGTGATGCTTTAGAAAAGGCTAAGAAATCTAAGGAAAGTGTAAATTTAGAAGCTATAAAAAAAGCTAGAGAAGACTTTGTGGATATAGTGGAGAGATATATTGAAGATGCTAAGCATTTTAGAGGGAAAGGAGATGAAGTAAATGCGTTTGCGGCATTAAATTATGCTCATGGTTTTTTGGATGCGGGAGCAAGATTGGGGATATTTGATGTGCATGATAATAAATTATTTGCCCAAGATTAAAAAATGAAAAAAGTGGTGATATCTGTAGGTGGGAGTTTGGTGATTCCTAATAAAGTAGATTTAGAATTCTTAAAAAGATTAAAGAAAGTGATTAAGAAATTTTCTAGATATAAGATTGTTATAGTTACGGGCGGAGGAGCATTAGCTAGGCAGTATATTTCCAGTTTGAAAGATAAAGGTGAGAAAATAAAATCTTTGGTGGGGATCCAGACTACAAAATTAAATGCTATGTTGGTAAGTAATTTTTTAGGGGCCAATCTTTTGATTCCAAATTCTTTAAACGAAATTGGAAGATTATTAAAGCAGAAAAATTTGGTGGTATGTGGGGCTTTAGGTTATCATCCAGATATGACTTCAGATGGAACTGCAGCTAATATAGCTAGATATGTGAAAGCAGATTATTTGATTAATATGACTAATGTTAGGGGATTATATAGTGCAGATCCTAGAAAAGTTAAAAATGCTAAATTTATTTCTGAGATTAGTTTTAAGGAATTTATGAAGAAAGTGAATAAGATTAAGTTTAAAGCTGGACAGCATTTTGTGTTGGATCAATCAGCTGCTAGGATAATAAACAGACATAAGATTAAAACTGCAATTTTGAAAGATGTGGATAATTTAGAGAAAGTTTTGAAGGATGAGAGGTTTAATGGGACCACAATTAGTTAATTATTTACCGAATCTTCTACTTCGTTTAGAGTAATTTTTTAAACATTGTAAGAAAATTTCTTTTGAGAATTCTGGCCATAAAACATCTGGGAGGAATTGAATTTCAGCGTAGCTAGATTGCCATAATAAGAATCCGGATAATCTTTGTTCGCTGGTTCTGATTATTAAATCGGGTTCAGATTCTAAGTAAATGTTCTTTTTGAAAACTTCATCGTTAATATCATCAATATTTAATTTACCTTCCTTAATTTGGGAGGCTATTTTTTTAGTAGCGTCAATAATTTCAGCTCTGCCACCATAAGCCATGGCAAAATTTACTGTAAAGTTAGAATAGTCCTTTGTAGAATCCATGAGGTCTTGCATAGAATCTTGAACGTTTTTTGGGAACATATTTATTCTTCCGATGAAGTTAATTCTTATTTTGTCTTCATGTATTTTTTTGTTTTTTTTAGTTTCTTTAAAGGCGGTTTCAAATAATTTCATTAAAAAGTTAAATTCATCTTTAGGTCGGTTGAAGTTTTCAATAGAAAAAGCGTAGAGTGTTAATTCTTTAACTTGGTATTCTTTACACCAATCAAACAATTCTTTGATTTTATTGTATCCCCATTCATGGCCTTTCCAAGGTTTAAGCATTAATCTTTTTGCGAATCTTCTGTTACCATCCAAGATAATACCAACATGTTTAGGGACATTTGAGATTTCCATTTGTAAGGGAGGAACGGAAAATTTTATATAAAAATCTTTCTATTAAAGATTTATGATGGATTTTGTGTTAAATAAGGCTCTTTTGGGATTAAGTAAAGAGTTTGGATTTAGTAAATTTGTAAATGTAAAAATAATTAAATTTAAAGATTTGAAGACTTCTAAAGAAACTTTAGTAATTGTAGAGGTGGATAATAAGAATTTAAGGAAAATATTTGAAAGTAATAATGTAGATATTGTTTTAGGTTTGGAAAAATTAGAAGATAAAGACAGTTTACATCATAAAAATTCTGGATTAAATCAAGTTTTATGTAATCTGGCTAAGAAAAACAAAATAAGTGTGGGGTTTAATTTTAATGATGTATTAAGTGGATTGGAAGAAGGGAAATTAATAGGAAGAATGATGCAAAATGTTAGGTTATGTAAAAAATATAAGGTAAACATGGTTTTGGGGAGTTTTGCTAAAACCAAGTATGATTTGAGATTAAAAAAGGATTTAGAGGTCTTTGGAAAATTAATTGGGATAGATAAATTAGGCAATACTAAAGTTTTTAAATTAAAGGAATTTTCAGATATTAAGGTGGTCTAAGTGGACAAGTGGTGGATGCTATTATTTTTAGTATTGTTAAATGGTTGTGTTAGTCAACAAAGGGTTGAATGTACTAAAGATAGTGAATGTGCTATTGGGGGATGTTCAAGTCAAGTTTGTACATCGATAGATAAGGCAAAAGATTTGATAACCACTTGTGAATATAGGGAGGAATATGGATGTTTAAAGTTAACTTTGTGTGGTTGTGTGGATAATAAATGTCAATGGAATGAAAATGAAGATTATAAAACTTGTTTGGAAGAGGTGAGAGTGTGAAGAAAGTTTTAATTTTTGGTTTGATATTTGTTTTATTGTTGGGAATTATTAATGCGAATGAAGATTCTGAAAAAGTAGACGATAAGGTTCTGGAAGAATTAGAAGATCAAGGAGAAGTGAAAGTTATTGTGGTTTTGAAAGAAGAAGTAGATGAAGGTATTGGGATTTTTAGTTTTAGTGAAGAAGTTGAAGTTCAAGAAGTTGTAGAAGATTTGGGCATTGAAAAAGAAAATGAATTTAGTGCTGTTAAAGGTTTTTCGAGTGAGGTAAATTCTGAAGAATTAGGAGATTTAATTGAGGATGGAAGGGTGGAGAAAATTGAGTATGATTATCCTATAAGATTATTTTTACAGGATTCAGTTCCTTTAATTAATGCATCTGTGGTTCAAGAATTAAATTATGGAAGTGGAAATATAACTGGAAGAGATCAAGGAGTATGTATAATAGATACGGGTATTGCTTACAATCATACAGATTTAGGAGGTTGTAGTGTTACAGGGAATATTAGTGATGGAACTTGTAGTAAAGTTAGTGGGGGATATGATTTTGTTAATACAGATGAGGATCCTATGGATGACCAGGGTCATGGAACTCATGTGGCAGGTATTGTGAATGGAGTCGCTCCAAATGCTTCTTTGATTGCTATTAAGGTTTTAAATAATCAAGGAGGAGGTTATTCCTCTGATGCTATTTCAGGTATTGACTGGTGTGTAAATAAAAAAGATAGGTATAATATTTCAGTTATAAGTATGAGTCTGGGTACGGATAATGTTTTTACTTCTGAATGTGATGGGGATTCTTCAGCTTTTACTACTGCTATAAATAATGCGGTAGGAAATGGAATTATGGTTGTGGCTGCTTCTGGGAATAATGGAAGTGTGACAGGGATTTCTTCTCCATCTTGTATAGCTAATGTAACTGCAATTGGTTGGAGCACCCAAACAGATACTATAGCTACTAATAGTAATCGGAATGGTTTAGTGAGTTTAATGGCTCCAGGTTCGGATATAAATTCTACTGCTTTTAATGGGGGTTATGAAGAAAGAAGTGGAACTTCTATGTCAACTCCGCATGTGGCAGGAGCGGTTGCTTTGTTGAGACAATATTATAATGATACAAACCAAACCGCGAGTGTGTCTCAAATTATTCAAGAATTAAAAGAGACAGGAAAAACTATCTTGGATTCTGTTTCTAATTTGACTTTTAGTCGGATAAATGTTTATGAAGCTTTAAATGATAGTCGGGTTCCGGGTATGGAGTTTACTTTGAGTAATGAAACTGTAGAGTATGGTCAGGAGAATTTGACTATTGGTGTAAGTTATGATGATGCTTTTTTGACAGGTTATAATGGAAGTGTAATTTATCCAAATGGTTCTTTGTTGAGTAATTTTATTACTAATTTAAGTGTGGTTTCTACGAATTTAACAGATATAGGGGTTTATACTATAAGGGGTTGGGCCAATGATACAAGTGGAAATGAGAATTTAACTAGCAAGACTTTTTTGGTAAGGGACATAACTGGACCTCCGACTGTAACTTTAATTAATTCCCCTGTAAATGATACGAACTATACTTCAAATGCGGATGTAATCTTTAATATGACTGTGGGAAGTAAATATAATCTAACTAATGTAACTTTATATCATAATTATAGTAGTTGGGGAGCTAATGAAACTTGGAGTGGAAATATAAACGAAACTAGTGTGGAATTTAATGTTAGTTTTCCAGATAGTAATGGGATTTATCTTTGGGGTGTAAAGGCATGTGATTTGAATAATTATTGTATAGATAGTGAAAATAAAACAATCTATGTAGACAAAAGTGAGCCTGTTGTGGCTTTGGTTATTCCATTGAATAATACTTCGGTTTATGATAACACTGTGAACTTTAATTATAATGTAAGTGACTATGCTATAGGTGAATGTAATTTGACTATTGGAGGAGTTGTGAATCAGACAGATTCTTCTGTGAGTGTGAATACCCAGGAAACCATCTCAACTAATTTGGATAATGGGAATTATAATTGGAGTGTTACTTGTTTAGATAGGGTAGGTAAAACCGATACTTCCGGGATTTGGGATGTGACTGTATGTCAGCCAAGTTGGAGTTGTACAGATTATCCTACCAGTTGTTCTAGCAGTGGAACCAGAACAAGAACTTGTACAGATTCTAATAGTTGTGGAACTAATACAGATAAACCAAGTGAATCCCAGACTTGTACACCGGATGATGATAGTGGTTCTAGTGGCGATGGGGGTGATACTGGAAGTTCGGGAGGAGATACTGTAACTACAAGTTTAGATAAATCTACTTTGAAATTTAGTGCAGCTATTGGAGATGTTAAGAAATTTAGTATTAGTAAGGATGTAGGCGTAAATGGACTTGAATTTAAATTTAAGAGAGGAGTGGATAGTGTGGAAATCACAGTGGAGAAACAGGAATCCAAACCAGATAGTGTGAGTGCGGTTAGTAATGTGTATAGGTATTTGAAGATAAATTCTAATTTATTAGAAGCGGATTTAGATGAAGCTAAAATTAAATTTAAAGTACCCCAAACTTGGATTACAATTAATGCCTTAGGGGATTCTACTAAAGTGGTTTTGAATAGATATGTGAATGGGCAATGGGTTGAATTAGAAACCTTGACTGCTGGAATGGATGGAGATTATCAACTTTATGAAGCCTTAACTCCGGGCTTTAGTTTTTTTGCAATTAACGCAGATAAAAATTTAACTAGTATGGGGACTATTGAAACTACAAATGCTGAAAATGAAACTATTGAAGAAAGTGAAGAATCGGAAATAACAGAAAGTGAAGGGGATGAGAGTTGGTTGGATAGATTGACTGGGAGGGCTACAAGTATAATCAAAAGAGAAGGAAATCAAAGGTATTATTGGATTGGAGCAGGAGTTTTGGTGTTTTTAATTTTAATTTATTTAGGTTATAGATATAGAAGTAGATTTAGATTTTTAAGTAAGATAAAAAATATAAATAAAATATTTGTTCCATTCAAGAAAATTAATTTTGGTTTTGTTGGTAAAATTAAAGATAAAATGGGGGAAGAGGATAGGCTAGTCAAAAGTAAATTGAAGAGACATCATAAGGATAAAGTTGCTAAGGAAAAGGAAAGGTTAGAGAAAGAGAAAGAAGAATTAGAGAAAGAAAGGGAAGAAGTGGAAAAATTGAAGAGAGAAGAAGAAAAAGAGAAAGAAAGGGAAGAAAAAGAAAAAGCTAAGAGAGAAAGAGAGTTGGAGAAGGAAAGAAGAAGAGAAGAAAGAGCAAAGGAAGAGGGGGAAAGGGAGAAAGAAAAAGAAAGAGAAGAGAAATTAAGAGAGAAGAGAAAAGAATAAAGAAAGAGAAAAAAGAGAAGAAGAAAGAAAAAACAAACTTAAAAGAAAAGAAGGAAGAAGGGGATTTTAAGATAAAACACGGGGAAGAAGGGAAGTGGGAAGACTTCGAGTTGGAAGATTTTGATGAATAACCATAATATTTATAAAGTCTTTTTTGTTTGATTTTTTTGTGAGAGAGAAAAGAAAACGGATGTTTTCTCGCTATAATGAAAGTGAAATTATTGCCAAGTTTAAAGGAAAAAAAACGTTATATTGCCTTTAATTTAAGTTCTGAAGGTAAAATAGCTAAAAAAGATATAATCAATAGTGTTAACAATTCTTGTAAGAGATTTATGGGAGAATTAAGCTATGGAGAAGCCGGTGTGAGGGTTATAGATAAATTGGTAGAGGGAAATAAAGGAGTGGTTAGGGTTAATAGTAAATATGTGGATATAACTAAAACGAGTTTAATGTTAATAAAAAAGATTAATAATCAAAGAGTTTTGTTTAAGAATGTGAAGGTAAGCGGGATTTTAAATAAAGTCAAATAAAAGGAGGAAATAAAAAATGGAACAAGAAACTGTTAATCATCAAATGATGGGTTATGATCGAACAAGTACAATGTTTAGTCCGGATGGAAGATTATTACAAGTAGAATATGCTAAAAAAACCATAAGACAAGGAAGCACAGCTATTGGAATGGTCTGTAAAGAAGGGGTCTTGTTGTTAACTGATAAGAGGTTTGCTAATAGACTGATTGTGGGAGAATCAGTAGAGAAATTATTTCAAATTGATGGACATTTAGGAGCAACAATTTCTGGATTTGTGAGTGATGGAAGGATTTTAATTGAAAAAGCAAGGATAAGGGCACAGCAACATAGGGTGACTTATGATGAGCCTATTGATGTTTTAGAATTGGTTAGAGGTATTTGTGATATGAAGCAATGGTTTACTCAAGTAGGGGGTGCTAGGCCGTTTGGAGTAAGTATTTTATTTGGAGGGGTGGATGAAGATGGTGAGAGTAAATTATTTGCAACAGAACCGAGTGGAATATTTTTTCAATATAAAGCAGTAGCTATTGGAGAAGGAGAAGTAGAAGTGAGCAATATTCTAGATAAGGAATACAAAGATGGGATGAGCTTTAATGAAGGAATTTCTTTAGCAATGAGGGCTTTAAGAAAAGTTTTGGGCAAAGACTTTGATATCAATAGAATAAGTGCGGCTTTTGTGGGTGTGGATGATAAAAAATATAGAAAAATTGAATTGAACGAATTGAAGAAAATAATAAAATGACTAATTTAGATGAAGCAGTAATTGCTAGACTGAAGAAAGGAGAAGAAAATTTTGAAGTTCTAGTAAACTGTGAGAGTGCTATTGAATTTAAGAATGGGAAACTAGAAGATATTAAAGAAGTTTTGGCTGCAGAATCTATCTATAAAGATGCCAAAAAAGGATTACATGCGAGTGAACATGAGATGGAGAAGTTTTTTGATACCCAAGATACCTTGAAAGTGGCTGAGATTATTGTTAAAGAGGGGGTAATACAATTAACTAAAGATTACAGAAATAAATTAAGAGAAGAAAAGAAAAAGAGAGTGATTGAATTAATAAGATTAAATGCAGTGGATAGTAAAACTGGATTGCCTCATCCATTAGTAAGAATTGAAAATGCGATTGAAGAGGCAAGAGTGAATATTGATGAATTTAAGAGTGCGGAAGATCAAATTCAAGACGTTATAAGCAAGTTAAGTGAAATTTTACCTATTAAATTTGAGGTTAAAAAATTTCAAATTAAGGTGCCTGCACAATTTGCAGGAAGCTCTTTTAGCGTTATTAAAAGATATGGAAAAATAATAAATGAAGATTGGGGTAATGACGGTAGTTTGAATGTAATCATGGAAATTCCTCCAGGAATGACCGAGGAATTCTTTGATCAATTAAATAAGTTAACCCATGGAGATATAGAAACTAAGGAGATGAATGAATAAAATGGGAAATATATTAATAGAAAATAAAAAATTAGTAGTACCTGGAGAAGTTATTGCTGAAGGCATGGATTTTTTACCTGCCGTAGGTGTGATGAGAGATGGAGATAAATTAGTCGCTAATAAAATTGGGTTAGTGAATATAGATAATAGATTAGTAAAATTAATTCCTTTGTCTGGGGCTTATAATCCTAAAGTAGGGGATAATGTTATTGGTCAAGTGGTAAATATTGGTTTTAATGGATGGGCCATAGATTTTGGATTTAGTAATAATGCTCAATTACCTTTGAGAGATGCAAGTCGGGATTTTATTGATAGAAATGCGGACTTAAGTCAGTATTATGATTTTGGCGATTATATGATTGCTAAGATTTCTAGTGTAAGTAAAAGTAATTTGGTAGACCTAACTATGAAAGGGCCTGGATTAATGAAATTAAATAAGGCTAATGGAAAAATAGTGGACATTGCTTCGAGTAAAGTACCAAGGGTGATTGGTAAACAAGGAAGTATGATTTCTTTATTGAAAAGACTAACAGACTGTAAGATTTTTGTGGGTCAGAATGGAAAAGTTTGGATAGAAGGCGAGAATGTGAATAAAGCTATTGAAGCTATTAAATTAATTGAAAGAAAATCTCACTTGAGTGGATTGACAGAGGAGATTGAGAAATTGCTGGGGGGTAAGTAAGATGGTTTATAGTAAAAGAAATGATGGAAGAAAATTTGAAGAAATGCGTAAAATGGAAGCTAAAGTGGGGGTTGTTAAATCGGCAGATGGAAGTGCGATGTTTAAAATTGGAGATACTATTGCCATAGCTGCAGTTAGAGGACCTAGAGATTTACATCCTAAATTTATGCAAAATCCCCAGAAAGGTATTTTGAGATGTAATTATAATATGATGAGTTTTAGTGTAGATGAAAGAATTAGACCTGGACCGAGTAGAAGGAGTAGGGAAATTTCTTTAGTTACTAGGAATGCTTTATTGCCAGCTGTAAATTTGGATGAATTTCCAAATGCAGTTGTAGATGTTTTTGTAGAAATCCAACAAGCAGATGCGGGAACTAGATGTGCGGGTATTTGTGCGGCTAGTATGGCTTTAGCAGATGCAGGAATTCCAATGAAAGATTTGATCTGTGCTATTTCAATAGGACGAGTTGGAGGGAAGGTTTTAGTGGATTTGGATAAATTTGAAGAAGATTATGAAGAGGGAAGTACAGATATGCCTGTGGCAATGTTGCCTAGAAAAGCTGAAGTGAGTTTGTTACAATTGGATGGAGAGATAAAGCCAGAGGAAATAGATAAAGCCTTGGAATTGGCTAAAAAGTCTTGTCAAGAGATTTTAGAAATTCAAAAGAAAGCTCTAAAGGAGAAATATCAAAATGAATAACGTTTCTAAAGAATATTTGGTTAATTCCCTAAGTAAAGGGAAAAGAGAAGATGGAAGGAAATTAGATGAAATAAGAAAAGTGCAAATAGAAAACAATGTGAGCAAGAATGCGGAAGGAAGTGCAAGAGTTAAATTAGGGGATACTGAAGTTATTGTGGGGGTTAAGATGGAAATAGGAACTCCTTATCCAGACAATCTTGATGAAGGAACTATAATTGTGAGTGCAGAAATGTTGCCCTTGTCTAGTCCAAATTTTGAAAGTGGTCCTCCGAGTGAAGAAAGTATTGAATTAGCTAGGGTGGTAGATAGGGCTATTAGAGAATCTGATGCTTTGGATTTAAAGAAATTATGCGTAGAGAAAGGTGAGAAAGTGTGGATGGTGCTTATTGATATCTATACTATAAATGATGCTGGTAATTTGCAAGATGCGGCTACTTTAGCAGCCTTAGCTGCTTTGAAAAATGCTAAAATGCCAAGTTTTGATGGAGAAAAAGTAGATTATAAAAAGAAAAAAGGAAGTTTGCCTTTAGTAGAATTACCTGTGGAATGTACATCTATCAAAATTAAAGATAAAATCTTGAGTGATGTAAGTGCAGATGAATATAAACATCTAGATGCAAGGTTAACAATAGCAACTACTGAAAAAGGAGAAGTTTGTGCTATGCAAAAGGGTGGAGAAGGGACTTTAACTGCGGAAGACATTAAAGAAATGGTAAAAGCAAGCCTTAAAAATGGTAAAATTTTAAGGAAAGAGTTGAAATGAAGTTTACAAAATATGAAAAAGCGAGGATAATTGGGGCGAGAGCTTTACAAATTGGAATGGGGGCTCCATTTTTAATTAAATTGGGTAAGAAATCTTTAGAAAAGATAAATTATAATCCGGTAGAGATAGCTAAAATGGAATTTAAGAAAGATATTTTGCCCATAACTATTAAGAGACCCTTACCGGAAAGGGGTTAGTTTTATAAATTTCTTTTAATTTTTAGGTTTATATGAAAATAAAAGGGGCTAAAGCTAGGAAAATCTATAATTCTAAAGGTGAAGAAGCTATTGAAGTCGAGATTAGAAGTGAGAAAGCGGTAGCTAAAGGGAGTTGCGATGCGGGGACTAGTACGGGAGGATTTGAAGTAAAGGCTTATCCTAAGGAAGGAGTGGATTTTATTGTGAATAAATTCAATAAAAATATTTCTAAACAAATAGTGAATTTAGACATAAGTGATTTTGATGATTTAGAAGAAGTGGAGAAAGTATTTGGGATATTTGATGTGACTGAAGATTTGAAGAATATTGGGGGGAATATAATAATTGCTACAGAGTATGCAATTTTGAAAGCTGTTTCTAAAGGGGAAGTGTGGAAATTTTTAAATCCTAAAGCCAAAAAGATTCCGGGAATATTAGCAAATATTATTGGAGGAGGAAAACATTCAGCCAATAATGGAAGCGATTTCCAAGAATTTTTGATTATTCCAAAAACAAAAGATGTTTCTAAGGCGATTAGAGTAAGTGTGGAAATTTATGAGAAAGTCAAGGAAGATTTGAAGAAGAGGGATAAGGATTTTAAAGGAGGAAGGAATATTGAAGGAGCTTTAGTTCCGGATTTATTAAATCTAGAGATTTTAACTTTGTTAAAAAAGATTTGTGATAAAATTGGAAAGAAAAATAGAATTGAAATTGGTTTGGGATTAGATATTGCTGCGAATGGTCTTTGGAATGGGAGAAGATATGAATATAAGAAATTTTCAAAAGGAGAAACTAAAAAGAATTTGTCTAAAGAAGAGCAGATTGAATATATTCGAAAATTAATAAGGAATTATAATTTAACTTATGTGGAAGATCCTTTGGAAGAAGAGGATTTTGAAGGATTTAGAGAATTAAATAAGGGTTTGGGGGTAATTTGTGGAGATGATTTAATAGTTACAGATATTGAAAGATTGAAAAATGCAGTTAGGAAAATAAGTGCGGTTATTATAAAACCAAATCAGATTGGAAGTTTGATTAAAACTAAGGAAGCAGTGGATTTTGCTTTAAAAAATAAAATTATGCCTGTAATCTCGCATAGAAGTGGAGCGACTAATGATCCCATAATTGCACATTTGGCTGTAGGATGGGGATTGCCCCTAATAAAAACAGGATTAATGGGTGGGGAAAGGATAAATCGATTAAATGAGTTAATAAGAATCAAAGAAAATTTGTAGAAAACTATATAAATTATATAAAATATATAAGAGATAGGTGATATGATTGGCAAGTGTATTAGAAACTGTGGTGGCAATAAGAGATCCATTAGATGCTTTGCGAATCGGATTTATCAAGTTTTTTCCAGACCTAGTTGCTGTAATTTTATTATTGGTTGTGGGTTATTTAACTGGCTTGGTTTTAGGAAGTATTTTGAAAGCGGTTTTGAAGAAAGCTGGGTTAGATAGGTATGTAGAGAAGAGTGAGTTGAGTAGAGCAATTGGGAAGATGCATGTCTCTTCTATATTTGGAGAGGTGTTAAAGTGGTATATTTTTATTATCTTTTTAGGGGCGGCTGTTGACAAGATTGATTTGGGTGCTTTAAGTGGTGTTTTAAATTCTCTAGTGTTGTGGTTACCAAATTTAATATTGGGTATTGTTATTATATTATTTGGACTAGTGATTGCACATTATGTTGAGTTGAAAATTAATGAAAATAGTGATGTTAAAGGTGTGAAACTATTGAGTAAGATAATAAAATGGGTTATTTTGTTTGTAATTGTGATTAGTGCCTTTAAACAAATTGGTATTCAAGTAGATTTGATTGAAGATTTATTCCTGATTGTGATTGGAGCATTGGCGGTGGGTGTATCTCTAGCATTGGGTATTGGTTTGGGTCTAGGGCTGAAGAAAGATGCAGAGAATTTTATAAGGGACTTCTTAAAGAATTTCTGATTAGTAATCTTTATAAATCGTAAATTTAGAAGATAAAAGATGGCTGAGGAAGAATTTTTAGTACCTTTGGAGACCTATCTGAAAGCGGGTCTACATATTGGGACTAAATATAAAACAAAGTATATGGAGCCTTTTATCTATAAAGTACGGGGCGATGGTTTGAGTATCTTGAATATTCAGGAAATCAATAAGAGAATTGATATTTTGACTAAATTTTTAGCTCAATATGAACCTGAAGAAATCTTGATAGTGGGGAGAAGAGAAAATAGTTGGAAAGCTATTAAGATGTTTGCAGATCTTACAGGGATTAGGGCATTTATAGGGAGATATCCACCTGGTGTGTTGTTAAATCCAGAATTAGAAGGTTTTATGGAAGTTAAATTATTGTTTGTAGTGGATCCTTGGCCAGATAAAAATATTATTGAAGATGCTTTGAAGATGGGGATTCCAGTAGTGGCCCTATGTGATACAAATAATACTGCGAATGATTTAGATTTGGTGATTCCTTGTAATAACAAAGGGAAGAAAAGTTTAGGACTTATCTTTTACATTTTAGCTAGAGAGTATTTGAAGTTGAGAAAATTAGGTGAATTAAAAGTTAAACCTGAAGATTTTGGAACCGAAGAAGATTAAATTTATTTTAATTTTCCTTCTGTTAGAATTTTACTTATGTTTATGATATTACCCATAAAATTAGATTCTGTTTTATCTCTTTTTGTATTATATTTAACTGTCCTTTTTTTTTATTAGTTTTTTTGTTTCAAAAGCTATAAATCCTATTGAGCTGACTAAGATAATGGTTATCCAATTATTTAAAGTCAAGGGGGCGAATTTAAAGACTTGGCTTAAAGGGGTGTAAATAGCGATAATTTGAAGTAAAATAGTGAGGATAACGGCTCCAGTTAGATACTTGTTATTTAATAAGGAGGTTTCTTTAAGGGAGCGATTGGATTTACAAGAGAAGACAAAGAACATTTGGAACATGATGGAGGTGGTTATGGCGATTGTTCGAGCTTTGATTAAGTTTCCAGAGTTTAGATATTCTAATAAAAATAAGCTCAGGGTGGCTATAAAGGATAAAATGCCCCCGCCTATAATATAGTTTTTCATTCCTGTCAGGATACTTTTTCTATGGTTTCTAGGAGGGCGATCCATAATTTTCTTATCCCCTTCTTCTTTACTTAAAGCTAAAGCAGGAAGAGAATCTGTTACCAAGTTCATCCAGAGAATTTGCAGGGGGAGGAATGGGATAGGGAGTTTTGTGAAGAGGGCGGCTAGAACAACAAAGATCTCACTAAAATTAACAGATAAGAGATATTTGATGAATTTTTTAATGTTATCGTAAATTATTCTGCCTTGTCTTACAGCTTGGACAATGGAGTTAAAGTTGTCATCTAAGAGGATTATATCAGAAGAGTCTCGGGCAATATCTGTACCTTTAATGTTCATAGAAATTCCTATGTCAGCTTTTTTGAGAGCAGGGGCATCATTAACTCCATCACCAGTCATGGCAACTACTTCTTTATTTTTTTGTAAGATTTTGAGAATACGGGATTTATGTTGGGGGCTGACTCTAGCGAAAATATGAGTTGTTTTTAAAACTTCTTGGAGTTCAGAATCCGAAATTTCATCTAAATCCGAACCTTCTAAAGCCTTATCTGAATTAAAACTAATTTGTTTACCTATGGCAATGGCGGTTCCGACATTATCTCCGGTTATCATGTAGATTTTTATTCCGGCTTTTTTACATAAAGAGATGGCTTTCTTGATTTCTCTTCTAGGAGGATCTATCATGGCTTGTAAGCCAACAAAAATAGTTTTGTTATTTTGTTTGTAAGCCATAGCTAGAACCCTTAGGGCATTGGAGGCCATTTCAGAATTTTTTTCCAGTATGGTTTTTTTATCTTTGGGAGAAAGTCTTTGGATTATGTTATTAATTTTTATTGAATCACATAGATCTAAGATTTTTTCAGGAGCGCCTTTAAGATAAGTTATATTTTGATTTTTGATTCTGTGGGTAGTGGTCATATATTTTTCAATAGAATCAAAAGGGACTTCGGATATTTTTCTCAGGGGTTTGATGTTGGCTTTGATAGCAGATACTAATAAAGAGAGTTCGGTCGGGTCTCCAATATTGGGTAAGGCTGCATTATTACAGGAAGCACCTATTTCAAGTAATAATCTAAAAGAAGAAGAATCTATTTTTTTGTTGTTTAACAAGAAATCGCCAGTGGTTTCATAACCAGAGCCTGTGACTTTGATGTGATGATTATTAACGAATAAATCTGTTACAGTCATTTCATTTTTAGTTAAAGTGCCGGTCTTGTCTGAACAAATAGTTGTAACTGAACCTAGGGCTTCTATGGATTTAAGTTTTCTAACTAAAGTATGCTTTTTGTACATGGTTTGGATACTTAGAGCGAGAGTTAGGGTTATGACAATGGGTAAACCTTCAGGTATGGCTGAGATAGCTAAACTTAAGGAAAGTAAAAACATATCATAAAGAGGGAATTTTTCTAGGAGTCCCACTATGAAAACTAAAAAAGCAATGAATAAGACAATGATGCCTAAGACTTTGCTGAAATACTTGAGTTTTCTTTGTAAGGGTGTTTTTGTAGATTCGGTAGATTGGACTAAATGAGCTATTTTTCCTAATTCGGTTTGCATGTTGGTGGCGGTCACAACAGCTTTGGCTTTACCTTGAGTAATTAAAGTACCCGAGAAGAGTATGTTGGTTTGATCTTGGGTTTGAGGTTTGGTTTTGTTAATTGTATGGATTACCTTTGTAACCGCAGAAGATTCTCCCGTAAGTGTAGATTCATCTACTAAGAGATTGTTAACTTCTAAGAGTCTGGCATCTGCAGGAATTTTATCTCCGGATTCTAAGAAGATTATATCTCCAGGTACAAGCTTGCGTGAATCTATTTTTATTTTTTTAGAATCCCTTAGGACTATAACTGTTTGAGAAGAGAGTTTTTTTAATAACTTAATGGACTTTTCTGCTTTGTATTCTTGAGAAAAGCCCAAAGCAGAGTTAAGTAAAACTATGGCCAAGATAGCGATAGCATCTATTTTAGCTTGTATTACAAAGGAGATTACTGCTGCCAAGATTAGAATAATAATTAAAGGGTCTAGGAATTGTTTAAGAAATAATTTTAAAACTGTTAAATTTTCTTTTTTTTTTAACTCGTTTAGACCATATTTATGTAATCTTTCCGAGGCTTCTTTTTGTGTTAATCCATGTATAGAAGAGTTAAGATTTTTTAGGACTTCCTCTTTTTTTTGGTTGTAATACATCTTGAACCTTTTGGAAAAGCTTCACCAAAAGAACCCTTTAAAAAAGAGTTCACGGAAAGCCTTAGATTAACCTCCCGATTATCAAAACTACAAATATTCCGGCTGTGTTAAGGAGATAAGCGAAAATAGAAAATGTTTTGGTGGATATTTTTTTATGAGCGGCTAATAGGGTAACTCCTATTTCGTCTGGTAGAGGGGCAGCCATGGTAATGTAAGCAATTAAAACAGTAATAAATGGGGGTAACTTTATTCTTTTAATCCATTTTTCTTTTTTTAATTTTTGAATTTCATTATCAAAAGAATGCCTAATTAATTTGAAAATAACTAAGTCTCCGGTTAGAGAACCCAAGCCAGCTATTAAACCTGTTAGGAGAATATTCTGTTGAGTGGCCAGGATTAATAAAAGGGAGGTAGCTGGAGCGGCTGTAAAGCTGTAGACATACATAATACCTAAGATAAAAGCCCCAATATAACCTAAATTGCTAGTTAAGGTTTGGATTAAAGTGAAGTCTTTGTTAGAGAAGATTTGAGTAGCTATTAAAATGGTTAGGATTAATAAGAAAAATTTTGGATACTTCATACATAAAAATAAGAAGAAGTTGTTAATAAAATTTAGCTTTTTTTGAATTTAGCTACAGTTTCTAATAAATCAATATGACTTAAGAATAAAGACCTACAACAGTATCTTTCTAACCCTAATTTATCTAGAATTTCTTTAGGGGACTTACTCTTTTTGAGTTCTTCTTTATATTGAGTTTGTAGATGAGCTACTGGTTTGCCACATCCAAAACATCTTATTGGAATTATCATATTTTATTTTTGGTTTTTTTAATTTATAAGTTTATGCTTCTTGAAACACGACCCCCATCAAAGTACCTGTTTTTTGGGTCATTATCTATCTGTAAGATTTTTGTCGTTTCTTTCTAGCTTTAGAATCGTTTGGTTTACGAGTTTCTTTTCTTCTAGTATCTGCGATAAGTAAATGTCGATCATAAGTGAGGAAATCTTTTTTCAGTTTGTCTGATTTTGTGAATGCTACTAGGGCTTTAGCAATAGCTAATCTAATAGCTTCTGTTTGGGATTGCCAGCCTCCGCCTAAAACATTAACATCAAAATTAACTTTTTGAACAGTTTCCATTCCAGCTATTTTTAAAGGTTCATTAATTCTTTCTCTAGATAGTTTATTGCTAAAACAAGCTAGAAGTTGGTTGTTAATCCTGACTATTCCATCCCCCTCTTTAATTGTTACCCGTGCAATTGCACTTTTTCTCTTTCCTGAGATGTGAATAGGTTTCATTTATTTTCCCCCCAAGTATTTGCATATATCACCTATCTTTAAAAAATTAATATTTGTTGTTTTAAGGACATTAAATTGGTCTAAAGTGGTTATTTTCTCTTTTTTAAGTGTTTCGGGAACAGTTCTGAAACATTTAATTCTTTCAAAAGCTTCTCTACCACGAGTTTTCTTGTAAGGTAACATCCCACGGAAAGTTCTTTTAACAAATCTGTCTGGAGTTTTAGGTTGGAATGGACCTTTTTTAGGAACACCCATCTGTTGTTTTTGTTTGTATTTAGCTAGAACTGTTTTTTTAGTTCCTACAATAACTGCATCCTGACAATTAACAACCTTAACTTCCTCTCCAAGTAAGGCTTGCTTAGCTACAAAAGTACCTAAACGTCCTAAGATTAAATTTTTAGCGTCAATTATCATCCTATAATCCTCACTTTTTTTCCATTAGGGTTATTTTTCATTAATTCTTGTAATGAAAGGAATTTGGCTCCAGCTTTATTTATTTTTTCTATAGCTTGTTCTGAAGCTTGATAAGCAGAAATCTCTATTTTCTTAGTCAAGGTTCCTACTGAGAGAACTTTTCCAGGAACCAAAGCAATCTCTCCCTGTCGTGTATGTTTTTCAATTTTATATAAATTAACTGTTCTACGAATTCGAGTAGGTTTTTCTAAGTCAGAGGCAATTCTTTTCCAGAGTTGAACTTTTTGTTGAGTGGATAATTTTTTCAAATCTCTGATTAATTGAATCAAATTCTTATTTGAAGATCCTGTTCGTTTTACCATTTTGATTTTTTTAATAAAAAACTCAACTAAAAACTAACTGGTAGAAATATAATTTATCTCTACTGTTCGCGTTAGCTTGCAGAGTTGAATTTTATTATGAAAAAAGGGTTTTTAAAGTTTGTTATTATGCAGGGTTTGCACATAAACTAAATTCTGCACATAAATAAAAGCTTTTTGCACATATTTAAAAAGCTCTAAAAGCACTAAATATATAAGTTTAGTGAGGTTTAACTTAAATATGAGTGAAAAAGAAGCTAGAAGAGCAGAAATTTTGTTAAATTTAGACTTTCGGCTTCATGAGCGGGATGGTATGGAATTCAATAAATTACAAATAAATATAGAAATTTCCTAATCTAGGGAGGTTGAAAATGAAAATCGATTATATTGTAACGCCCGATATGTCTCGAGCAATGGTTACAGTAGAAAAATTAGTTTCCGAAAAAAACAGAAATCGAGTTAAGAAAGTATCAGGAGTTCATTATACCCCTTTAATTACAAGAGATCAAAAACAGATCGATCGTTTAATTAATCTCTATGGATAGAAAATTATAGTAGAAATTTTAGAAGGGATCGCAAATCTAAACTTAAATTAATTCTCCAGATCTCCTCATCCCTTCATAAATCTTTATACTCACTTTAAACACATCTGGATTCACATAATTAATTCCATTTTGCTCACACCATCTTCTACTATACAAAACTCCAATCCTTCTTTCATTAAAAATATCAAACTCCCTTCGAGTTTCAAATTTTAATAATTTTATATTCTCCTCATCACATTTAACTTCCAAAGTCAACATGAAATTAATATAAAAACCCTAATTTTTTAAATCTATTCATGGCAATATGGTTTGTATGGATCTTCTTTATTGTTTTAATTAACTTATAGAAATATACCTACCCTCAAAAATAATTAACCAATATACTTCTTATCTTTAAATTTTTTTCATCTGTTTCAATATAAGGTTAAGATTATGTGAGTCAAGTTCTCTTTGCTTTTTATTTCATCTATGAAAATTCTGCAAAATTTCTGCGGAGGACAGGATTCGAACCTGCGCAGGCACTAAGCCACAAGGCCCTCAACCTTGCTCATTTGACCACTCTGACACCCCCGCAAACTTTTGAGAAAAGTTTGATCAAAAGGATTTTATTTAATGAGCTTATCGAGTTCTTTGAGCTTTTTTTCTAGAATTTCTAATGCTAAATTAGGGAGTTTTTTAGTATCTAATTGTCCCCAAGATTCTAAAGTGAAGATAAACTCTTCTTGGTTATGGTCAACTTCCACTTTATTTTCTTCACAAATTTGTTCGTCTGCTTCAGTCCAAGCAGTTATATCTTTGATTTCTAATTTAGTTCCTTTAACTACCAAGTTTTTAGAAAGTTCAGCACATTTTTTAATATTAGAATCTTTAGTTAGTTTTAATTCTGGGTAAAAACGATAGTAAGCTAGGCCTGGAGAAAATTTAGCATGTTCTTTTCCTTTTCCCAATCTAGCAACCGCTTCTAGTTGTAAGTCCTGGTTTTTTAATAAAATAGTTAGAGGCATATTTGGGTAAACTGGTTTTACACCTCCCCTGGATTTTAAATCAGAAGCTAGAACTGTACAAGGTCCTTTAGCGGATAAAGCGAATTTAACTTGACATCTGGCACAGCCCTTACCCTTACATTTACAGTCCTCTAAAAAATTATAAGTTTTTAAATCTGTTAACAAAGGTATTAAGCCCATTCTATGAGCCAGAATTTCATCATATAAAGCTGAATTATTTTTAGCAAAAGTAACTTCTTCTATAGCCATAGTAGGTACTTCTTCTACTAAAGATCTACGTAAAGCATTTACTAAAGGTATTTCCGCATTAGAAATGTGAAAAATAACTTTATTTTCGGTTTGTTTTAAAACTTTAAGGTTCATTTTTGATTTTAACTAATTTTAATTTTTAAATGTATCTATACACGTCTACCTCTACGTCCACCCTTTTTCTTACATCCACCATGAGGGATTGTAGTGACGTCTTCGATAGTACCAATCTTTAAACCAGATCGTGAAAGAGCCCTGATTGCAGCTTGAGCTCCCGGACCTGCATTCATAGGACCGTTATGTCCACCTGGAGCTTTTACTCTTATGGTTAGAGCGTTAATACCCCTTTCTTTACATTGTTCTGCTATCATTTTAGCAGCAGTCATAGCAGCTGTTGGAGAAGATTCCATTCTATCTGCTTTTACAACCATTCCACCTGAAGCCCTTGCTAGAGATTCAGAACCGGTGATGTCAGTAACGTGAATTATAGTATTATTATAACTAGCAAAAATATGTGCTATTCCCCATCTTAATTTTCTTTCTTTAAATGCCATTTTATTTTTCTTTATGTGGTGTTGGTTCATCAGGAGTTTTATTTTCTACTTCTTCTTTAGAAGAAACTATGTTTCTTTCACCTTTCTCTTTTTTTGTTTCGGGTTCGGGTTCTTCCTTTTTAGGTTCTGTTTTAACTTTCTTTTCAGATTTTTCTTCCTGTTTAGTCTCGGCAGGTTTTTCTACAATCTCTTCCTTAGCTTTCTTTTCCTTGGCTTCTTGTTCTAGTACTCTTTCAGGGTGTTCATCTTGAGATAAAGAAGAAGAATGGTTAAATTTGATTTGAGATTCTTCTGAAGCTTTTACCATATAGGAAGGGATGTTTACTACTTGATCCCTTATAGAGATATGATTGTGAGTTATAAATTGTCGAGCTTGTTTTATAGTTCTAGAAAGACCCTTTTGAAGGATAAGTGTTTGAAGTCTTCGGTTTAAAAAATCTTTTAGTGTTAAAGATAAAATATCTTCCAATTTAGAACCAGAAGGAATTAAACTCAGACCAGACAATTTTTTTATTAATTGTTCAGACTCTTTTTTGGATTGTTCAGTGTCTTTAGCAATAAGGGTCTTAGCTTGATCATGAATAGATTTTAATTTAGATTCAACCTTCCAAATCTCTTTCTTGTTTTTGAGTCCGTATTCTTGGGTGAGATCTTTCTGTTCAGCTATAATTTCTTCGTTCCAGATCATCATAGGTTTACGGTATTTTTTTCTTTGTTTTTTAGGATCGCCCATATGTCATCACTTTTTGTCTGTTTTAGCCTGTGTTATCCCTTTTTTTCTAACGCCCACTGTTTTTCCCTTCCGGAAATTACTTCTGGTTTTTTGTCCCCTAACTGGAAGTCCAAGAGAATGTCTAACACCCCTATAACATTTAATTTTTCTTAAATTTTTTATATCCATATCTTTTTGAAATTTTAAATCAGATCTAAGTAAGTGAGAATCCTTTCCGGTTTCTAAATCTTTTTGTCTATTGTATAACCAGTTAGGAATATTATCTGGATTTTGAACTGCAGATTCTATTCTTTTAATTTCTTCTGAAGATAACTCTCCAATTTTTTTAGTTTTGTCAACATTCAAAGAACTACAAATAGCATTTGAAAACATATTGCTAATGCCATGAACTTTGGTTAGAGCATGAACTGTTTGGAAGTTGCCCTTTACATCGGTATCTAGCAACCTTACTATTTGATTAAATTCTTCAACCATTTTATCTTAGAAGGAAATTTTCCCTTTTTAAACTTTCTGGAAAGTTAATTTCCAACGAATAACTTGTATTTATCTTCATTATTTAATTCTGCCAATATTCTTTTTACGATTAATTTTTCAGGATCTGGGATGAGTTTAACACGTTTTTTAATATCTTCAAAACTAGTGAAAGGTTTGTCCCTTCTGGTTTCTAAGATTTCCCACATATGCTTTTTCCCAATACCAGGAAGTAATTCAATTTGATGCCTTCTGGTATTTATAGGTTCGGCTTTGTTGAAAAACTCTACGAATCTAGCTTCCTTTTCTTTTATTTGATCTGTAATAATATCGTTAAGTTCCACCCTGGCAGTTTGGGTTAATTTATCTAAACTTAATTTTCCTAAAACATGATGAATTTGGTCTCTTTTACCCTCTCCAATGTAAACTTTTTCATGAGGTTGAAGGTGGACACCTTTTTTAGGAACTAATTCTAATAAAGAGAAATGTTCTTTACCCAAAGCTTGCGCTATTGGGGTCTTTTGATGCATTGGACGTGAATCGAAAGGATAGCCATGAGGCAGGAAGTCCAATATAATTACTGTTTCTTCTTTTGTTTGATCCATTTTTTGCTCCAATAGTTAAATGCATTGTTAGTATTATTTAAGGAAAAATAAGTATAAAAAGGTTACTTTTTCTTAGATTTAGGTAAGTAGTCCTTGACAGCAGATACTATTTTTTCTATGTTTTCGGGAGTAATAGTTGTGGTTTCTCCGGTAAAAATGGCTTTCACGTCTTCTACATCTGAAGGGAGAATATCTATAATTTTAGTTATTTGTCGGTCTTTGATTCTGGGTATATCTAAAGCAAGGATCTTTTCTCTTAATTCAGAGACTTGTTTATAATCTAATTTCACTAGTTTATTGAGATAATCTTTGACCTTGTTGCCTCTAAAAGTAAGTTCTTTGTCACGTTTTTCTATTTTTCCCAATTTTTCCCTTAATTCTGTGAGAGAAATTGGAGTTTCTGAGATTAGTTTTGTGTTTGACATTTTCTTAAATGAATAGGATGGACTACTATTAATTTGGGTTTTTTAAAATCTTTTATTTCTACTTTATAGCAATTACCTTGTTTGCCCTTTACAACACCTACTTTCCCATGAAATCGAGGGAAATACATGCCTTTTTGGACAGCAGGTTCTGCCTTGAGTAAAACTTTTTCTTCTGGTTTAAAACTTTGTAAGTAATTATTGATACTAATCTTGCCTCGAGTTTTAATAGATTTTTTTAATTTAGATCGAGTTTTTCTTCTAAATTTACCTATCCTTTGTGCCATTGTAAATAGAAATGATTATTTTCGGTTTAAAAAGGTTACTCTTTGATTTGGGACTTTAATCTGTCCATGACTTCATTAATAGCGAAGAATAAGTTGAAATTGGTGGATTCGGCTTCATAATGCTTATCAGCTATCTCTAATTGGGCATCTATCTGGTATTTTTGGGATTTTTCTGTTTTATGAACTTCTTTTAGGGTCAAATGTAATTTTGTAAAATCCTGGAAATGATTGGCGTTGTTACCGATTACTTTTTTTAAGATAGTTAATTCTCCAGGTTCGAGTCCATTAAAATTATTAAGTTGGATTCTATCCCCTAATTGTATTGTCATTGCAGTCTATATTAAGATGTTTTAGGTTAAATAGTTTTCCATACAAAAGTTTATATATTGTTTGTGGCTTTGAAGGAATAATGGAAGGGGTTAAGAATTGGAAAAGAGTGTTAGCATTTTTTGTGGATTTAGCTATTGTAGATTTGATCATTACTAAGCCTTTGAACAACTTGGTGGATGTAAAAGAAGTGAGTTCTATTAATGAGGTGTTAAGTTTATTAAGTTTAAATAATCTTTTTTTGATTTCCTTATTGATAGGTTTGTTAGGAGTTTTGTATTGGACTATTTTAGAGTTTAAGATAGGACAGACCTTGGGAGCTTTAATATTTAATTTAAGAATGAGAACTGAAGATAATAAGGAAGCGGAATTTGGGAGGGTTTTCTTAAGGAATATTACCAAATTAAGTATAATCTTTTTGTTAATAGACTCGATACACATCTTTTTTTCTCCAAAGAAACAAAGATTTTTTGAGAAATTAAGTAAAACCAGAACTATGGAGGAAGGATGAAGAAATTTAAAACCATAATAATGACTGTAGTATTGCTTTGGTTGGGTGCTTATGCTCTAAGTTTTATTATAGGAGATAGGGTGGGGGGGGAAATTGTATCTGAAGGAATTGCAATTGTGCCCATTCATGGAGCCATTGTGATAAATGATGTTCAGAATATTTTTGGTGTTAATGCTATCGGAAGTGATACTATTTTAGAGAATTTAAAGAAAGCAAGAACTAATAAGGGGGTGAAGGTGGTTATTTTGGAGATTAATTCTGGAGGAGGAGCTGTTGTGGCCAGTAAAGAGGTTGCAGATTATGTTAAAAAACTAAAAGAAGAGAAACCAGTAATAGCTTGGATAAGGGAAGTAGGGGCGAGTGGAGCTTATTGGATTGCGGCAAGTAGTGATGTAATTGTTGCGGATGAGATGAGTATTACCGGAAGTGTAGGTGTTATTTCAAGTTATTTAGATTATAGTGGTTTAATGGAGAAATACGGGGTTAAATATGAAAGATTGGTGGCTGGGGAGTTTAAAGATACGGGGAATCCATTTAGGGAGTTAAGTAGTGAAGAAAGAAGAATGATGGAAGCTAAATTAAGATTAATTCAAGACTTTTTTGTTAAAGATGTTCAAAAGAGTAGAAACTTGAATATAAATCAAGTAAATGAAATTAAGAAAGGATTTTTTTATTTAGGTGTGGAAGCTAAAGATTTAGGTTTGGTAGATGTGTTAGGAAATAAAGAGACTGCTGTTAGTAAAGCTAAAGAGTTAGGGAATATAAGTGATGGGAGTATTGTGGAGTATAAAGCTAAGAAAAGTATTTTAGATTTGTTAGAAAGGTTTGGAATTCAAATTTTCTTTAGTATGGGGAGGGGAATTGGTCGGGAAATAAAAGTAGAAGAAGAGTTTAAAATATTGGCTTAAGAATAGAAATAATTATAAAGGATGGATTTTTGATTTATTAATAAAACACGTTAAGGAGGTGTTTAAATGAGATTTCAAGAAGAAGGTGGAGAAGCACCTGCTGAAGAACCTACAGGGGAACCGGCAGGAGAACCTGAAGGTGGAGACGAAGGTGGAGAAGCACCTGCAGAAGAACCTTCCGAAGAGTAAAAACTTAAGGTGTTGACATTTATTTATTTTTTGTCAAGGAATGTCAACACATAATTTTTCTTATAAAAACCTTTAAAAATAACTAAATTAAAGATATTATTGGCGAACTAGGCTGGGAGGTTAGTGCTCTCTTGTTACCTTCAATGCACTTTAGAAGGAGCTGAAGCCTGAATGAGGTATTGAGATTGATTATTGGTCTCGATTTAGACAATGAAGCGCTGTCCTGTAGGGTTGGTAATGGTAAGAACCCAGTCAGGATGGGAACATAGCAGCTGTTATTATTGTTATTAGCGCTTACAGTCAACAGAACTGAGAATAAGTCGGGGGTGCTGATGGTTAAACTGAATATCGACTTTGGGTGTGTTCGCTATTAGTAAATTATTTAAATTAAGGAATTATTCCATAAGGTATGAAAAAGAGGGATTTAATCTTTATTGGTGTTTTATTTGTTTTAGCTATTGTTGTAATGTCTAATAATATTAATCTAAGTGGGCAGGCTAGTCGGAATGTTGAGATTAGAAGAACCTTGGGGGTGGATGAATATAATTTCCAGATTGGACTTCCGGTAAATGTGGATGATAAAGTAATAACTTTGTTGACTATTGGAGATAATGGGGAAGTTATTATGGATGTTAATGGTGTGCAGAAAAGTGTGAAGAATGCTGGAGTAAGAGTTGTTAATGGTGTGCAAGTAGAGAACATTGCTACTGGAGATTATAGGGCGATTTTGAAAGTGATTAATTTAGTAAGACCCGAGGATAGTTGTAGTGATAGTGATGAAGGGGATATTTATATTAAAGGAAAGTGTTTAGATGGATTTTATCCAAATGGAGTAGAAGATTTCTGTGACTTTGGTTATTTAAGAGAATATAATTGTGGTTATGACCAGTATGTGGATGAGATTCATTGTTTGAAACATATTGTAGAATGTGTGGATGGATGTAATTCTGGGGCTTGTGTTATTGTAGAATAAGGTTCTTAAGTTTTTTTAGATTCTTTATGGTTATATTAGTTGAAATGGACAGATATTACAAAGAGGATAATTTAAATGATGAAGAAGGTGAGCCTATTGGAGGTTAATTTTCCAATTTATTATAGAAGGATTGTGGATGGAGAAATAACTTGGATGGAATTAGACACTCAAACTCAAAAGTCTAGACCTGTCGAGATTCTTTATTTATAAATTTCTTTCAACTTCTTCTAGAACAGTAGCCATATCTTTAACAACTAAATTGTATAACTTTTTAACAACAGCCTCGTACATGGCTTCTTTTAATGGACCGTGGCAGTAGTCTAAGTTAGCACCCATTTCTTCTAGGGACATTCTGGAAAATTCGTTTAAAGGAATTTCACAAAGCATTTCTTTACCTTCAAAACTATTTTTAGTGAATTCAGAGAATGTGGGAGAGACTTTTTTGACTTCGACATTTAATAAACAATTATCATCATCTTTACCTTTAATAGTATAAAGGGAGGTGGTAGTACCTTCAGATTCTTCTACTAAAATTTTGGCTTTGTCACAACTATCAGCAGCTGTTTCAAAGCAGCCTGCAGTGTCACATCTATCAGTTTTAAAGACGAAATATAAGGGAGAGAGAATAAGTAAAAGTGCTATAAGAATAATTAAAATACCTCTTTTTTTCATTATTAAACTAAGTTTATTTTTTAGTTAATAAATTTTTCTAAAGTTGTTTTTGAGTTAAGACACTAACTCTCGAGTTATTGACGCTAGTATCCCTACCAATAACATATTTAACATTAGTTCTTTCAGCTATATTAGTTAGGTCTCTATTAATAGTGCCATCTAAAACAACTGCGAAAACCCCTGTTTGAAGACTGTTCAAAGTAGAAACTACTTCGGTTACTGGAACTTTGCCCAAGATATTTAAACTTTCATCTAAGATGTAAGCTCCTCTTGTACCTACTAATTCGTCAAGCATTTTCTTGAAGTCTTGAGATTTTTCAGGAGTAGCTTGAGGTTTAGGTCTAACTAAAGGTTTTCTGTCATTGAAAGTTCTAGTTGGAGTACGAGTAGAAGTCCTTGTTGGAGTTCTAGTAAAAGTAGTTCTCTTTGGAATTTCTGGAGTGGAAGTTTTCTCCTCTAATTTTACTTGTTCTAGAGTAAGTTTTCCTCTAAGAGCTTTAAGGATTTCTTTTTGGGTAATTTCTTCAACTTCCTTACCATCAGGAGCTTTAGCGACAAAATCTATTTCAGCTGTAGCTGTAGCTTCTCTTATGATTAGATCTCCGCCCCTATCTCCGTCAACAAAAAGGATTATATTTTTCTTTTTACTTAGTTCCTTTATTGTGTCTGGGATAGAAGTTCCGTTTAAACTTATGCAATTTTTAATACCATATTTAAGTAAATTAAGAACGTCTGCTCGGCCTTCAACTACAATTATATCTTCAGATTCATCAATTAAAGGTCCGGCGGGTAATCTATCTTTACCGTATTCTTTAACTTCCATCATTCTGACAGATTTAGCAACTTCATCTGTTAATTCTTGTGAGTCTGGCATGAAGTTATCTGTAAGATTATGTAATAATTCTTTAGCTCTTTCAATTACATAATTCCTTTTGTTAATTCTAACGTCTTCTATGTTGTCGACTTTAACTTTAGCATTACAAGGGCCGATTTTTTGAATAGTTTCAATTGCAGCACCTATAATGGCTGTTTCGGCTTTATCTAAAGAACTTGGAATGATTATTTCTCCAGAAGTTTTACCTGCAGTAGTACTTGTTTTAACATCAATTCTACCTATTCTACCGGATCTTTGAAGTTCTCTTAATTCTAATTCACTTCCTAAAAGACCTTCTGTTTGGCCAAATATGGCTCCAATAACGTCTGGTCTGTCAACTACGCCTTCTATTTCTATGTTAGTTTGAACTATATACTTTGCTGATACTGGGCTAATTTTCCCCATTTTAATTCCCCCTATCTTCTAAGAACAAGTTGTGGCTTCTAAGCCAGGTACTAAATTAAATTTAATTTTTAATGAATGTGAACTCGTTCTTGTTGATATGTGATTTTATTTTAATATTATGTTGCCCGCAACACTAACTCCCAAAATCATTGTTTGGGCTTCGCCGTGACTCATTTTGAGTACCTCTCGTGGCGGGCACCCTTTCGGGATTAAAAAAAGAAAGAGAAATTGAGTATATAAAGGTTATGTTTGGGCTTCTAAACCTTGGAATTTATAGAGGTTAAGGTAGGATTTNATTTCTCCTATNAATTCNTANANTTCTTCNTGTAATTCAGCTTCATAATCTTCTATTCTGGACTTTATAATGAATTTATTATATGCTTCTTTAAGGAATTTNATNAANGCATTGCCTTCCCATTTNCCTTCNTAATCTANTTCTAACCANGCTGTAAAGCGCATNTCGACATCGCCNTTGTNNGTTTTTTTCTTCATATTGTTAATTTCTATTTCTACNNTATCTAANCCNACNATAAGGAATTTNATATCAATNTGGAATTTAATATAATCTGAGATTTTTCTATTGGTTTCCCAACCTATTTCTAAGTGTTTACCGCCTTGAGTGGTTTGTTCCATATATTGTTTTTCTTGAAAATCGTAGTTATGTTGAGAGAACCAGCGAAACATGGTTTTATACAAATCTCCCATATCAAAGATGGAAACTTGACGTACTTTAATATTATTGGCTACAAAGTCTTTTTCGCTCATAAGGTTTTAGAATATATTTTTCTTAATAAAATTATCTATTTTAGAATAAGGAAAATTGGTTTAATTTGGATTTTATTAAAGCATGTAGGCCGTAGGTGTCTTCCCAACACTTTCCAGCATAGTTAAGAAAATATTGTTTTTTTAAATAATAAATGTGCATTTTCCTTAAAAATTTAAAGATAGGGTTGGTTTCCCAATGATTTTGCCAATCCATCTCCATTTCTGAATCTACTACAATTTCAATCCAACCCTTAAGAAGAGAAGGGTCTTTTTCAATAGGATTCATACTATGAGCCCAAATTTCTATTTCTATATTGAATTTTATAAAATCATTTACTTTTCTTTCAAATTCCCAACCTATAGTAAATTCTTTACCATGGGATTTTGATTTTTCCACATAACCTTTTTCATTAAAGAAATATTTATTTTCTTGAGCCCAAGTGTATAAGGATTTATGGAGTTCTTTGAAATTAACGGGGGAGTCTTGTCTTATAATTAAACTGCCTTCTTCTGTGATGGGCCATTTTTCGGACATATATAATAAAGTAAATATTTGAGTTAATATAATTTTCTCTTTAGAGGGAAAAGAAATGTTTATATAGGAGTTAAAATTAAGAATAAATATGAACAAAAGAGGTATTAGTCCATTAATTGCTTCTGTATTGTTAATCGCTTTTGCGGTTACTTTATTCTTGATTATTAGTACTTGGACTAGGACTAGTATTTTAGAACCTGGACTTGAAAAAGGTGGGGAAAAATATGCGGTTGGTTTAGATTGTTTGAGTACAAGTGTTAAAATTGAGAGTGCATGTGTGGATGATAGAGATAGTGTGACTTCTTTGAAATTAAATGTAGATAATAAAGGTTCCACCAATATTGAAAGCTTGAGTATTAGAGTTGTAGGTGAGGAAGGGAATTTGGCTACTATTCCTTATGGGCCAGCTTTAGCTTCAATTGCACCTCCTGGAAGAATTATTAGTTTTGGAGATAGGCAAACATTAGGAGATCAAGGACCTATAGCGGATTTAGATAGGATTGAAGTATTCCCTTATATAAAAGGCGGGATTTGTCAGGATAATTTAGTTAGTATTGGACTTTCTAGATTGGAAGATGATTGTCCTGAGGATTCTCCATAAATAATTTTTAGAAAAGTTTAAAAAGAGTCTATTTCAATTTCTAATTATAATTGGGGTTAAAAATGATTCAAGACAGACTAATGGCTTATGACCTTGATGGATTATTAAGATGTAGATGTGCTAGAGAGATCCAATCAAAAACAGCAATGGGAAATTTTAGAGAAACCAGAGAAGGATTAGTAATAGACTCAGAAACAGATCCTCTTATATTTGAGGGTTGGGAACCAGAAGCTTATTCAGAAGGTCAAGCTCCTGAACCAACTGAAGAAGGAGATTCAAACTATGACTTATGATTTAGAAGAAGTTTATGGACATTTAATTAAGGAACTTGGAAGTGCTTATAGTGGAGCTTTAAGAGTTAGGCGTAATGTTTTGTCTGATGATTCTTATTCTGAAGAAGAAGTTAGCGGTTTAGGTTTTGTAGTAGGAGCGAATGGGACAGTAAAAGAGATTGCGATTTTGACTCCATCTGGATTACTTCAAGATATGAGTGAAGGTACTGGAATTCCTTTACCAAGAGATTTAGTATCTAGAATTGCTAAATTTATTCCGGAAGTGGAAATTATAGGCGGTAGATCATTGGGAGTGGTTGCAGATGACTGATCAAAATGTACAACCCATATTTATTTTACCAGAGGATACTAAAAGAACTAGTGGGAAAGATGCTCAAAGAAATAATATAGCGGCGGCTAAAGCTGTGGCGGAAACTGTTAGGACAACATTAGGTCCAAAAGGAATGGATAAAATGTTAGTGGATTCTATGAATGAAACTGTGGTTACTAATGATGGTGTGACTATTTTGGATGAAATGTCCATAGAACATCCAACTGCAAAAATGATTGTTGAGGTTGCAAAAACTCAAGAAGATGAAGTGGGAGATGGAACTACTACTGCTGTTATTTTGGCGGGTGAATTATTAAAAAATGCCGAAGATTTATTGGATAAAAATATCCATCCTACTATTGTGACTAAGGGTTATAAATTAGCAGCTGATAAAACTCAAGATTTATTAGAGAAATTAGGAGAGGATGTGGATGTTAAAGATGAAGATTTGTTAAAGAAAATTGGAATGACTGCTATGACTGGAAAAGGTGCGGAGACTGCTAAAGAATTATTAAGTGGGTTGTGTGTGAAGGCTGTTAAGAAAATTGTGGATAAAGGGAATAATGTGGATTTAGATGATATTAAAATTGAGAAAAAAGTAGGAGAAGGTATTGAGAATTCTGAATTGATTGAAGGTATTGTTTTAGATAAAGAAAAAGTACATGTGGGAATGCCTTCTAAAATTGAAAAAGCTAAAGTGGCTTTATTGGATGTAGCTTTAGAAATTAAAAGTACAGAGATGGATGCTAAAATAAGCATTGATGATCCAAATAAATTACAAGGGTTTTTAGATCAAGAAGAAAATATGTTGAAAGATATGGTGAGTAAAGTAATTGAGAGTGGAGCCAATGTTGTGGTATGTCAAAAAGGTATTGATGATGTGGCTCAATATCTATTAAGTGAAAATGGTGTTTATGCTGTTAGAAGAGTTAAAGAAAGTGATATGGGAAGATTAGCTAAGGCTACTGGTGGTAAGGTTGTAAGTAATTTAAATGCTTTAGATAAAGATAAATTGGGTAAGGCTGGAAAAGTGGAAAAAATTAAAGTTGGAGATGATGAAATGACTTATGTGAGTGGATGTGAGAATCCAAAAGCTGTTACCCTACTTGTTAAAGGTGGAACGCAACATGTAGTAGATGAAGTGGAAAGAGCAATCACTGATGCCTTAGGTGATGTGGTTGCGAGTTTAAAAACAGGTAAGGTTGTGGGTGGTGCAGGTGCGATTGAAATGGAATTAAGTAAAGGTCTAAGGGAATATGCTAATAGTTTAAGTGGAAGAGAACAATTAGCAGTACTTGCTTTTGCTGAGGCTATTGAAGTTGTTCCAAGGACATTAGCTGAAAATGCCGGACTAGATCCTATTGATATGTTAACCGAATTAAAAGCCAGTCATGATTCTGGTAAAAAATGGGCTGGAATTGATGTGTTTAAGAGAGGGGTTCAAGATGCTTGGGAAAATGGTGTTATTGAACCACTTAAAATTAAAACCCAAGCTGTTAAATCTGCTTCTGAAGTTGCAGAGTTAATATTAAGAATTGATGATGTAATTGCTGGAAGTACAAGTAAAGAACCAGCTATGCCGCCTGGTGGTATGGGTGGAATGCCTCCGGGGATGGGTGGGATGATGTAGTTAATCTAAGAATTTATTAATTTGTTTTCTAGCTTTTTCTCTTTTTTGTCTGTGTTTTTTTAGGAAAGTATTTATTTTGTTGATTAAAATTTCTTTTAATTCTCCTGTAAGTAAAGAACCAGATTTATAATCTGTTTCTATTTTATTTAATTTTTTATCATTAGGTTCAAATAAATATTTTAACCATTGGAAACTAACATCAATA
The DNA here is from genome assembly GCA_002688095.1 of Nanobdellota archaeon. Lineage (GTDB taxonomy): Archaea > Nanobdellota > Nanobdellia > SCGC-AAA011-G17 > ARS1403. The sequence continues at coordinate 2,866 of NZCA01000006.1, read as the reverse complement.
TCTGGATTTCCACCTTTTTCTTTATGTTCTTTTAAGGAAGTTTGACCGCCAGAGAAAGCGTATTTTTTTATTTTTCTTTCAACTTCTTTTTCAGTATCACTTGTATAGATTGCAGATATTTCACTACTCGAAGACATTTTCCCTTGAATTCCTTGTAGTGGTGGAAGGAAAGAACATTGGATTGAACCTGGTTTGTAATGACCTAATTTTGGAAGTATGTCTCTGGTTAGTCTAAAGTGAGGGTCTTGATCTATTGCATGAGGGATTAAGCAAGGTATTTTTTTATTTTTGAGGATGGAAGGAAGAAATGCAGGAACTGCTTGCATTGAAGTATAAAATATGGATCCTATATTTGATTTATCATTTAAACCGAATGAAGATTTAACCATGGAAAAGGTAATCTTTTTTGCAACCCTACATGCTTCTTTGTACATTAAGTTTGCGTGTTTTGTATCTATTAAGAATTTAGTTTTCTTTGGATCAAAACCCGTGGCAATTACATCTAACATATTATCTTGTAAATACTTTTGTCCTTCTTCAAAAGATAGCTTTTGTTTAAATAGAAACTTTTCTTCATCTGGAAATTGGAATAATAATTCTACATTGAACTTGTCTTGCAACCATTTTGTAAATATCCAGGGTTGTAGGTGACCTATGTGAATTTTTCCTGAAGGCGCTCTTCCAGTGTATAGAAAAAATTTGTTTTCTTTTTCATATTCATCCAATATCCAATTTAAGTCACGATGTGCAAAAAATATTTTTCTTCTTAACATAAAATGTAATTCTTTAGTATGCTTTTTTATTCTCTCTAATAACTTATTATCTATTTTAGAAACTCCGAATCCTTTTATTAATTTATTATAGTCAATATTTCCAGAGACTTCCCAAGGTGTGACTTTCATTACTAAAGTAAATTAATTAGAAGTATAAAAAACTTTTTGAAAAATTACCTTTTTAGATATCTTTTAATGTTATATCTCTTGCTACTTAAGTGATAGATAGCAGCTATGGCTATTATGAAAACGGCTATATGACCCAATAAAATATAAATTTGGGGCAGGACATCTTGTAAAGTAACTTCAAAGATTAATAATTTTCTTAGAATGGTGTCGGAAACTACAAACATATTATAATTCACTACTTGTTTAATAGATGCGGTGAGGGATTCTAAAGGTATGATAGTATTGGAGAAGAATAATAAGATAGTACCTAGGGAAATAGCGCCTACAGTGGCAGTTTCTTCTGAACTAAATAAGTACCCTATGATCATACCTAATAAAATGAAAGCAGAGGTTATAATTAAAATAGCAGCAGTCACATTCATTAAAGTGCTAATTAGATCTGGTTGGATTGCTAGCATGACTGCGAAGACAATAGCTAATTGTAAAATAATTATGAGAATGTTTGTTAGATAAGTGGAAGCTATGAATAAGAAGGCTTTGTTTGGACTGATATAATTTCTAAAGTAAGCAGGAGAGATCTTTTCTCTGATAACAGTTACACTAGAAAGTAGAAGGGAGACGAACATGACTACCATCATAATTAAGGTAGGGAAGAGATAATTAATATGGGTTCTTTCAGTTGTGACGGGTTGAGTTACTGTCTTGATTGGAGAAATTAAAGTTTCAACATCTTTAACTTTGATAGCATCGATATCAGAAATGATTTTATTAGAAGCCCTATCTAATTCCATTAATTGGGAAGATTCAGTTATGGCTATTTCTTTTAAGTTGGGTATGGCTGAGGAAATTATGTTTACTGCTTTTAATTGGAGAGTTAGTACGTTAATTAAGTCTTCTAGTTCTGTAATAGTTCGAGTATCATTGGTCTGGGATTTCAAGGCTGCGGTTTTATTATTTAGTTCATTTTCTAAATCTGCACTTAAGTCTATACCTGTTAATTCTGTTTCGATAGTGGTTATACCAGAGGTGAAGGCTTCATTAGTGGTCTTTAGGGAGGATAAAACAGATTTTTTAGATTGTAAGGAGGAAGAAGCTTCTTCTAGTTGGGCTACTACTATAGATGTTAGAGATTCAGAAAGTTCTTTTGAGGTTTCTCCAACTTTATCTAAGATGGCACCCTTTATAGCAAAGACTAAATTAATCCTGGATTGATCAACATAGACTTGGATTACATTTCCTTCAGAAACAGATAAATCAGGTGGGAAAATGGTACAGAGATGATAGGTTCCAGTTTTGACTCCTTTTATACATTCTTCCTCTGAAGAAGATCTGAAAATTCTATATTCATCTTCTTCTAACTTGTCTACAATAGAATTGGACAAATCATTGTAGCTAGAAGAATAAGAACCGACTTTAATATCTGAGAAAGTGGAAGTGTTAAAGGCAGTACCCACTAGAAGTATTAATAATAAAGGTCCAAATAGTATAATCAAGGCTGAACTTTTAGATCTTATTAATATCTTAAAGTTCTTCCTAATGACCCCTAGGAGTTTCACCACTTTTTTTCACCAAACTTACAAAAACTTCACTTAAGGAAGGTTTTCTTACATCTACTTGTACTATTTTATCTTTTTGTTTTTTGATTCCATGGATTAATTTTTGCAATGTATTTTCTGCATCCGTTGTTCTAATCATTAATCGGTTTCCGAATCTTTCTATTTTTTTTATCTTACTGGATTTTAAACACTTCATAAGCTGAGTGTAATTTTTCTTTAAGGTAATTAAATGAATTTCATCTTCTCGAGAGAATTGTTTTCTTAATTGCTCTGGAGTACCCCTTCTTAGAATTTTACCATTGTGTAAAATAGCAATTTCATCGCATAATTGTTCTGCTTCATGTAATAAATGAGAAGTTATAATGACAGTTGTGTCATCTTGGTTAATTTTTTTTATTAAAGATAAAA
>NZCA01000005.1:4408-26466 GCA_002688095.1 Nanobdellota archaeon | reverse complement strand
GCTTCTTTAGATGAAAGATCAGCTTCTTTAGGACCATTTACTCAATTTGCAGCTGAAAGTGAAGACCATTTAAGAGATATTGCAATGGAATTAGAAAATTCTGATGATGTTTCGAGATTTAAAAAGATGAAAGGTTTCTTAAGTGGAAGGGTGGCTAGAAATGAAGGGGCTTATAATTCTAGTTTAGATGAAATCACTGAAGAAGTTGTAAATAAATTTAATGAGGATTTAGAAGAAGCAACAAACCCTTATGAAGCTGCATCTAATATAGCTTATGCATTTGCTCAATTAGGAAAGAAAAAAGATTTAAGTCAATCAGAAGCAGATGAAATAAAAGCATCGGAATTGTCTCAATTTTATGGTGTGAATTTTACACATGTAAAAGGTGCAGATGTTAAAGAAGCTTCTGCAAGAGCTTATTCTTTAGCTGTAAGAAATCAGGCTATGGAATACATTGTGGAAGAAGAAAGTGGAGATAAAAAGGAATATAGAATAGATGAAGAGAAAATTAGAAAATTAGTGGAAGAACCTCTAATTGGATCTGTTCTGTATACTGCGGAAAAACCTAGGGAGAAAGGGGAGTAATCCCTTTTCTTTTTTAAAATGAGAGATACTTTGAGACTGTGGGAGCAAAATCACCACTCTTTGGATTGCGAATCTCAAAATGGTAGAAAGTACCAGAAACCTTATATCGATGGCAGATTTTATTGTTCCTTGGCTGTGGATGATGAAGGAAGGGGTGTAAGAATGGATTGCCCTTACTTATCTTGGGAAGAAGTAATAGTAGATCTACATGAAGGGAAACCTAAGGAAAAATATATTTGTGAGCTTGGTGGGGATAGAATTGTGGGGTTAGCTCCGGATACAAAATCTGTTGATACTCGATGTTAAAGAGGTAAGCAAAATGGATGAAAAACTAACCAAACTAAAAATGGAGCAGTTGGAAGGAAAGAAGGAAGAGGTTTTGAAAAATGGTTCTAGGACTGCTACCTGTAATGCTCTGGAATGTAGAAGAAAACATGAAGACGGAAAGGTTAGGATTGTGGCTGATTATTTAGATAAAGACAATGCTGTTGAGAAAGGGCAAGAATTCGCGTTTCGAAAAGTAAATGATTATTTTGGTGTAGCTGAGGTTGCAGCTTGATTTATTCTAAACGTTTTACTTGTTTTTTCATCTCTTCAACAAAACTTTCAGCTTTTTTTCTTAAAATGTCTATTTGTTTGCCATGCAAGACTTTGACATTACCATGAGTTATACTATGGGCGATAGTGTACATCTCTCTAAAGTTTTCTCTATATTTAGAAGATAATTTAGGAAGGGTTTTTTTAAGCATATCATAAATGTGTTCAGGAGAAGGAGGGATATGTCCTGCAGTCATAATAGCAGCATGTGCGGCGTCAACCATGGCCCAATACAAACCTTCAATAGCACCTAAAATCGCATATTTAGAACGGGATAAGTGCATAGGGGCTCTTTGGAGAGTTATATAAATAGCTTCAGCTGTGGGTCTTATTTTACCTCTACGTAATAAAACTTTTAGAGGGTTAAAGAAACCCCCGTAGTCTACCAAAGGTTCTCCGTAACGTAAGACGTTAATAGCAACTGGATCGCCTTCCTTAATTTCTTTCCAGAAAGTGGATAAAGTGACTGTGTTAATGTGAATTTCTTTTTTATAGTTTTCTTGAGTTAAAATTTTAGCTAATTCTTCTCGGTACCAAGCTATTAATTCTTCATCCCATAGAACAGTACAATCATCTACAACTATAACGATATCAATATCAGATTTTTTATAAGGAATACCTTTAGAAACTGAACCGAATAAAGCAATAGATTTAATGACTTCTTGAAATTTTTTATAGGCCTTTACAGCGAAATCATAAGCAATTTCATAATCTGTTTCTAAAGTTTTTTTTCTAGACACCATTTTTATTATTAATTTTTAGTAATATATTAAGTTTCTGTTTCTTCTCCAGGAGATGAAGCTAATCTGCCTCTATCTGGAGCTCCACCAGAAGAACCACCTAAAGCAACAGGTAATTGGGCAAATCCGGGAGCACCATATAAATCAAAGTATTTTTGAGGCAGCATTTCTCCAAAACCGCCCATGTAAATACCTTGACGGTCCCACATATTTTTCCAATAAGGACCATTTTCTTCAGCATACAAAGGACTGTTTAAATCAGATAGGGCGTATAAATGAGGAGCTTCTTTAAAGTTAGCAACAAATTCTCCTGCTTCAACAATGGCTCTTCTTTTTTCAAATTCTTCTGTACCTATGGAGTCTTCTATGGCCTTTAATTGTTCTTTAATGTTGGCACTGCCCTCTCCCGGAGGTAAGTGGGAATCTTCAAAACCAAAATTATCTGTTAAGTGGATATGTTTAACGTGTTTGGCTATTTTTTTCACTTCTTTTTTAATGTCCTCATCTGAATAGCCATGTTTACGTAACATGTAAATATGACCTACGTCCCAAGTTACACCGATTAATTTTTCAGCTACTTCATCAGCTTTTTTTGGGGACATTTTTTCTTTGTCTACTAACTCTTTAGCGAATTTTTCTCGAGAGTCTTCTATTGTATCTTTTAGAGATTCTGCTCTGGATAAAGTGAATTCGGGGTAGACGTTTTCTATTGAAATAATTGGGGCTTTTTCTCCATATTCTTTGAAACCATGTAAGGCGGCTTCCATAATAGAATCTGAAACTTTTTCTTGGGCAAATTCATCTGCACTAGCCCAAGTATTTGGAGCAGGCATGTTTTGAAAATTTTCAACTACTAATTCAGTTTGATTACGACTACGTTTATAGAGTTCTCCTCTGAGTTCTTGAGATTCTTCTTCTATAGAGGATTTTTGGGATTCACTAGCTTTGTCATATTTGTCATCTAAAGCTTCTACCTTTTTTCTTAATTTATCTATTTCTTTTTGTTCTTCTCCAGCTAATTCCATTTGTTCTTTAAATTTTTTTTCCATTCCCTTTTTTTCGATGGTATCAGCTTCGGGTTTATGTTTTTTAAAGCGATTATACATATCTTCGGTTAGAGAACGGACGTTTTGATGGATTTGTTTTTCATAACCGGATACACTTCGAGCTTCATGTCTTAAGTCATTTAATTCAATTTTTTCTTTCTTTGTTAAGATTTTTTTTTGATTAGAGTCTTCTAATTCTAACATGCGGCCTTCCTTAGGTTTAAATCTATCTTGAACTTCATTTAATTCTTTTTTCCATTGCATTAATCTTGATTGCTCTTCGTCCCAAGAAGTCATATTCATGTTATCCATGGAATATTTAGGGGTCCAGGCTACTTTTCGACCGTCAATGTATTCTTTTTCTTTGTATTTGACCATTTGCATTTGGCCAGTATCTTGGTTTACTATAACCATTTCAGAACGTTGGTCTTCTAATTGTTTTTGACCTTCTTCAATTTCTCCGCCTTCAAATAAACCTTCTTTTTTCCATTTTTGGGCAGGCATAGAACCGGCGTGAATTGTGATTGGAACATTACCTTTATCATCCATTAAATGAGCTCTATCAATTACAGATTTTAATTTTTCAATATTTTCTTTTCTTTCAAATTCATCTTGGCCTTGTTGGGTAAAGCCCGCTAAGTCTAAGTCTTGAATTGGGGCATGCATACTAGCTTCAGAGCCGGTTAGTTTTCCTAAACGTCTTATTTCTTTAAAATGTTCTTTTGGGATTTGGTCCATTAATCTTTGATTCATGGTTCCTATTTCAACTGCTTTTAAGCCTTGATTTAATCTAGAAGTTAATTCTCCTATTTGATTAGGGGTTTGAGGAGAAGCAGTTGCACCTACTTTTCCAGCTGTAAAATAATATTTAGAGTCCATACTAGAACCGTATTCATCTTTGAACCTGTTTACTCTTTCTTTTGGATCAACCATGGTAAATCTCTATATCTTTTTTCTTTTTATGCATTTCCCTTAGATCTGAAGATCTTCCTACTGCGTCTTGATCTAAATGTAAGTCTCTAACAGAGTAATCTTCAATATTGCCTTCTTGATTTCGATATTCCTTTTCTCCGGATTCTTTTCTAATAGCTTCTTGGGTTTCTGCATTATGGGTGAAACCGGTTCTGGATACTAAACCTTTTGTTTCTAAAGAACCTTTAAATTCTTTGGAAGTGGTTAGGTAATCTCCTTTAACATTGGTACCGTAAGATTCCTCAGGTTTAGGTTTATCGTCAGAACCAGGGGTTCCAATACCTTCCGATGGTAAGATTCTTCTGGAAGGGCGAACTTGATAGTCTTCTAAAACTTCTGTTTGAACTGGAGCCGGTTTGGGAGAAGGTCCTTGGATTAAATCTTCTATAGATTGAGAGGAACCCACCCCCCTTACCCTGACATCCTTTTTCCCCTCTTTTTTAGAAAATTTTTCTATCAATTTTTCAATATCTTTTTGTAAGTCTTTATCTTTAATTTTTTTTAATAGACTTTGTAAGTATTTTAAAGGGTCTTTTTCTTTTTCTAATTGCTTAAGGATATTACTCTTTTTCATACCATATTTAAGGTTATAGATATTTATAAGTGTTTTTTAAGATGTGGCGGATTTCCATAATTGATCAAAGACTTGGGTGAAGGTTTTAGCGAAAGTTTTGTCATTAATTAAAAAGCCTCGAGGTTTATCTCCAGTTATGTATTGAATATAAATTTTATTTCCTATTACCCCCCATTCAGCATCGTTTTTTAAGTCCATAAATTTTATTTCTGTTAATTTGTCTTTTCTTTTTTTGGCTAAGCTTATATCTTCATTAGGGAATATTAATTTTTCTTTTATTTGTTTGTTTTTTCTTAATTTATGATGTTCAGAATAAAAACCGACCATTCTTTGGTAACTTTCTTTTTTTGCAGTATAAGCTTTAAGAGGGGTATCTTTACTCATTCGAGAGTTTATTTCATGCCACATGGATTTTATACCTACTAAACCTTCATAGTATTTATAGTTGGATTGAGGTTCTTCTTCAAGTTCTTTTCTTTTGAGGTTGGAAACTAGTTTAGCGATTTCTTTTCGTTCCAAATCTAGTTTTTTTTGCTTTTCTAAGAATAATTCATTTAGAGAATCGGGAGGGGAGGACATAAAGACTTTAATGTTGTTTTGCATTCGGAAACTAACTAAGCCTTTTTTTATTAAAGAATCTAGAATTTGGTATATGTTAGAACTGGCAATCTTGGTGAATTTACATAAAACTCCAGTTTGGGCTTCTTGGAGTTCTAAAAGGGATAAATAGACGGTAGATTCTTGTTTTGTAAGTCCTATTTTGGATAATATTTCTTGAATTTCTTCCATTTTACTACTATATTTGTATAGTAGCTAATATTTAAAGGTTCTTTTTTTGTTAATACTACGTATAAGTAGTTACCTTTCTACATAAAAAAGGAGGAGAAAATTAAAATGGAAATAGAATATGAAAAAATGGACCTACCAGAATTTCTGGAAGCACTTAAAGAAACTGTTTCTATGGGGGCGGTAGATGAAGAATCAAATAGATGCTTTTCCCTACCTAATGGGAATTATAATCTTAGTATATCGCAAGGAGATCTTCCTCTGGACTTAAAATTGGCACAAGCTTGGCCTACAAAAGTAAAAGGTTGGATTTGTCCCCCTAGAGACTATAGGAATTTTCCGAATGATCCTGCTAAAGTGACTTTTTATTTAGGAAAGTCAGATCGTACGGAATGGCATCTTAATTTTTCTGAGGATAGTTTGGATAAGGCAACTTATACAGATGAATATGATCAGGAAGATTTAACGATTCCTTGTGTTAATAACACTCGCCTGGAAATGTCGAGAGATTATAAGCATTATAAGGAATAAACAAGGAAGAAGTATTTATCTCAAGGGATTTTCAATCCTTTGGGGTATTTTGTTTTATTAAATAGACTTTATCGTTTTTTCTAGCTTCTTTAGAAAGGAAAAAACTAATTTCTTGTTCTTTAAGGGCTTCTTTAATTTCTTTATCTTTATATCTTAAGTTAGAGATTTTAACTTTTAAAGAACCAGTTTTAGGACCTTGGATTAAGATTTCGTCTTCTAATTTTAAACTACCAGAATGGATTTTTAAAGAAGCGACATTTATCTTTTTAAAATAATTTGTAAGAGTGCCTATATATTCTTTTTTTTGGGTTGCGGAAGAATCACGTTTTTCTACATAATCTTTTTGAGTAGGTAAGCCTAAGTAAAATCCAGTGGAAAATCCACGATTAAAGACAGTTTCTAAGTCTTGTTTTAATTTAGATTTTATTTGAGGAGTTAATTTAGATTCAAAATGTAAGTCAATAGCGGTTCGGTAAGCTTGAGTAACTGCGGCTACATATTCTGGAGAACGTTTTCGACCTTCAATTTTTAAAGAATCAATACCGGCATCTATTAATTGATCTATAATTTCAATTGTACATAAATCTTTAGGAGACATAACATAATCTTTACCTAAAATTAATTCATTTCCATCTTCTTCTCTGTCTTTTATTAAATATTCTCGTCTACAAGGTTGTAAACAATCCCCTCGATTAGCAGATCTGTTAAATAAATGATGGGATAAAAAACATCTGCCAGAAACAGAAATACACATGGCTCCGTGGATAAAAATTTCAATTTCTATATCAACATTTTTTTTAATGTCTTTTATTTGGTCTAGATTACATTCTCTAGCAAGGACTATTCTATCTGCTCCAATTTTCTTGTAAAATTCTGCTGATTTTGAGTTAGAGATAGAAGCTTGGGTGGAGATACAGATCTTTAATCCTAGTTCGTGGGCTTTTTTTAGAACAGCCAAGTCCCAACAAATAATCATATCTATTTTAGCTCCTTTAGCAGCTTTTAAGATAGAATCTAGGTCTTTTAATTCATCTTCGTAAACAAGGGTATTAACAGTAAGGTAAGTTTTAACTTTAGATTTTTTACATAATTTAGTTATTTTAGATAGATCTTTTAATGTAAAGTTTTTAGCTGTGGCACGCATGTTTAGTTTTTGGACTCCGAAATAAACTGCATCGGTTCCGCTATCTAGAGCTGCTTGGAGCATTTCCCAATTGCTTATAGGAGACATTAACTCTAGCTTATCCATGTTGTCCATGTTGTATTTTCAAATAAATAAGTTTATAAAATCTTAGTTATTTGTTTTAAATATGGTAATTGCACCAGGATTTTATTTTTTAGTATTTGTGATTTTTGTTATTTTAATTAGTATTAAGCAAGTAAATCAATATGAAAAAGGGGTTAAATTTAGATTCGGTAAGTATGTGGGATTGATGAATCCGGGTTGGAGGTTGGTGTTCCCGATAATTGAAGGTTGGAGAAGGGTGGATTTAAGAATAAGGGCAGTGGATGTGGCCAGTCAGGAGTGTGTGAGTAAGGATAATATTTCTATTAAGGTTAATGCGGTGTTGTATTATAAAGTAACAGATGCGGATAAAGCGATTTTAGAAGTGGAGCATTTTGTGTATGCTATTTCTCAATTAGCTCAAACTACAATGAGGAATATTGTAGGAGAGTTTGAATTAGATGAGACTTTACAGCAAAGAGAACAGATTAGTAATAAGATAAAAGATATAGTAGATAGAGAAACAGATCCTTGGGGTATTAAGGTAGATAAAATTGAAATTAAAGATATTGAAATACCGGATGATATGAAAAGGACTATAGCTAAAATCGCAGAGGCAACTAGAGAGAGAAAAGCTGTGATTTTAAAAGCGGAAGGTGAGAATATTGCTTCTAAGAATTATAGTAAAGCGGCTCGAGAGTTAGCTAGAAACACAGGTGCTTTACATTTAAGAACATTACAAACTTTAAATGATTTAAGTTCAGACAAATCCAATACTGTTATTTTAGGTATTCCTTTAGAAATTCTAAGGGCTTTTGAAGGGATTAAAAAGAAGAAATAATTATTCTGACATCATACCGTGAGATTTTTTATAAACTAAATAGACTATATAAGCACTGCCCGCGGCTTTGGATTTGGCAACTTGGCGAGTGGCTTCAGCTATTTTATCCTTACTGGGTTTCCAAAAACCCTTAAGGGGTTCAGTTATATCCTTTAAACCTTCCATGGCTTCATTAAAAGGATCAAGTCTTCTATTAGCCTTTCTTAAGATTTTCCTGACCTCATCTAGATCTTTTTTTAATTTTTTAGCTTCTTCAGGTGATTTGGCTTTTTTAAGAGCTTCTTCTATGGCTTTTTCTTTTTCTTTTGTAGGCAGGCCTTCTACTTTTTCTTCTTCTTCCATATATTTATCAATTTCTTCCTGCATTTGTTGGATAGATTCTTCAGTCATGCCTTCTATTAAAGTTAAACCCTCATAAGTTTCAAAATCTTCTACAGCTTTAACTTCATCTTCATCCAAAGCAAAAGCTCTGAATACGGCTTTAACTTTTCCTCCTTGGGTGTAATGGGTGCCTTGTTCGGTTCGTTGCATGGTATGGGGGATTGTTCTGTAATCCATGCTAACTTCCACGCAAGAATACATCTTTTTATCTAATTCTATATCTTTGAATTTATTTTTATTGAAAATAGTAGTATCATAAATATCTCCTGGGCTTACAGATTTTTTTCCAAATAGACTGACTTGGAGTTGTAAATTATTAAAGATAGAAACTAGATCTGGGGTGCGATAATCTGAAGCAGATAATTGTTGGGCTGTTTTTAAGTAAGGTTTAGCCCATTGAGAATATAATTTTAAGGAATCGATTTGGGATTTTAGATAAGATTTTTCAATATTATAACGACGTTCTAACTCAGCTCCGGAAAGTTTTTTCCAAGCTTCAAATTCCTGGACTCTAGGACCTAAAATACGTTTAACTCTGTCATTTAAATCCATTTTTTCAACATCTTTTTCTGAATCTGCGGCCATGAAAGCATCCCGGATAGTAACAAATTGGAGTTGTTGAGCGAGCATATTTATACTCCCTCTACCTCTTTGGACATCTACTCTATCCATCCAAATTTGTTTTAGGGCTAGATTAGCATCTTGTTGTTCTATTTTATTCTCGGATTTTAATTGTTTATAATGTTCCATTCTTTGATCAAATTCTTTTAAATCGTATAAGATGTTAATAACAGAACGGACTACTTGATTTAAAGTGGTCATGAGTTTCATAGCTCTATCCTGCATTATAGAAGCCCGTGTGCCTAAATCTCCGAATAAACCAGAACCAACTGAGCCTTGGAATTCATCTAAAGTTTTAGAAACCTCTAAGCCAGTGCCCCAATAATTATCCCGCATGAAATCTAAGATCCAAAAGTAAACTGGCTCTAAGCCTTCGGCAAAGGAGTCATAAATTAAAGTGAAGCCAGAACCATCATCAATAGTTTTTTCTAATCCTTTTAAGTCAGAAGGTAAGTCTCCACCATGAATATAACCCATTTTGGTTAAACCAGCGGCTATTCCACTTGCAGAAGTGGGGATGGTTTTTTTTAAAGTAGAGGCTATTTTTTTATCTCTTTCTTTTTCAGGAAAATTTTTATATTTTTTATTATAATAGATAATTAAAGCTCGTTTTACTGTAGATTCACCGTATTTTTTCAATTGTTCTGGAATAATATATCACCCTTTTAGATCCTTTATTCTTCCAGTATATAAAAACTTTTTTATAGTAGAATTATTTTTAGGTAAATATGGGAATTTTAAGCAAATTAATGTTTTGGAAAAGAAGAGATAAAGAGGAAATGGAAGAAGGTGGAGGAGGATTACCTCCTAGAGAGATGCCTGAGGAGGAATTTCCAACAAGAGGGCCGGGAGAAGAACTTCCAAATACAGAAGTACCACCTTGGAGTCGACAGCCAGAGGAACAACCAAGATTACAACCAGCAGGATTTGAACAGCCTCAACCTCAACAACAGCAAGCAGGGAATATTAATGAAGTAATCATGGCAAGATTGGATGTGATTAATTCCAAAATTGATGCTTTAAATCAAAGATTAATAAATATGGAAAGATATCTAGCTGAAGAAGAGAAAAGAACAGCGAAATGGTAAAGAAATTATATCTTATTTCTCTTTTAATAATTATTTTGGATAGGATTTTTAAATTTTATTTTATGCAAAATGAATTTGGGATTTTTAAATTTAAATTAAATACCGGGGCTGCTTTTGGACTGTTTCAAGGTTGGAATTGGTTTTTGATTATTTTTAGTTTAATTGTCATAGGGGTTATTTTATATTCTAGAGAAAATAAAAAATTAGAAATAGGAATGGGTTTCTTATTAGGGGGGACTGTGAGTAATTTAATTGATAGGGTAGTATATGGCGGTGTGATAGATTATATTAGATTAGATTTTTTAAGAAATGTGTTTAATTTAGCTGATATGGCTAATGTGATTGGAGCTGCGATATTGATTTATTATTTCTGGAAGGAATAGTTAACTTAAAAAGAACATAATTAAGATTCCTAAAACTATCATTAATAATTGGAGTAGAGATTGTTTAGTATTAAATTCACATTTATGAAGTTCTGGAATTAAATCTGAGGAAGCTATGTAAATAAAATTTCCAATTGTAAGGGGTATTAAATAAGAAGTTAAGTTTTGGATGGAAGAGGATAAGATTAAAGCTAGGGCAGCTCCTAAAATGGCAGATAGGGCAGTTAGGAAATTTAAAAATAAAGCTTTAGATTTTTTAAAACCACCATGCAATAAAACTCCAAAGTCGCCTATTTCCTGAGGGACTTCATGGAAAACAACTGCTAGGGTAGTAGCAATACCAATTGGAATAGAGGCCAAGTAAGAAATAGCTATAATGATTCCATCTAATAAATTATGGAAAATGTCTCCGACCAAGTTCATCAAAGCAAATGGGTGGGGATGATTATGGGAAGGGGGATGATGGCAATGTCTCCAATGAATAATTTTTTCTATGACAAAGGAAAATAAGATTCCAATTAAAATGTAAATAGAACTTTTTAAAGTAAAACCAGATTCAATAGTTTCCGGAAGTAAATGGATAAAAACATCTCCCAATAAAGCACCTGCTGAGAAACTGACTAAATAAATTAGGATTTTATCTAGTTTTTTTTCTTTTATAGATAAGGTTAAAATACCAATTAAAGAGATTAAACTAACTAGAATTACACTTAAGATAGTATAAAGCCAAACGGGATTCATTTTTTAGAGTTCTCCATGTAATCATAAATTAAATCTACGATTAAGAGAAGGATGATTAAGACTAAGAATAATTTGGAAGTTACTATGAAAGCTAAAAGTACGATTAAAATGGCTATGATGGTTTTGATCCAACAGTTGATGCAGGCAAATCCGTTAGAGATTAAACAGATTAGAGCGTAGATTAAGTAACCAATAGCAATTACCCTAATTAAGATGGAAAGACCGGACCAAAAGATTAGTAATAAAAAGATTAGAATTGCGTAAATTATTAATTTAGTTGTGAGAAATTCTTTGGCTTTCATCTGAGGATTTGAAAATCTTTTAAGTTTTTAACTTTTTCTTTTTTAATTTCTATATTTTCAACCCTGGCTTCAGGAGGACCGGATTTACATAAAAGGATTATTTTTTGTATATTTTCTTGGGAACCCTCAAAAACAGCTTCTACTTTATCTCCGATATTTTTAACATAACCTTTAAGGTTTAATCTTAGAGCGTGGTTATGAATAAATTTTCTGAAAAAAATTCCGGTGACTTTTCCAGAAATCAAAATTTTATTTCTTTTTAGCATAAGCATTAATCCAAGTGAAGTCTTCACCCTTTTGGATAAAGCTATTATGGATTTCAAATCCGGCATTTACGAGAGATCTTTCCAGTTCTTTTTGAGTAAAAAAAGAGATTTTAATTTTACTTTTTCCAAGTTTTTCATATTCTATTTCTTTTTCCTCTTCGCCTTGTCTAACTGAGATAAAAATAATGCCTTTGGGTTTGAGGAGGGTATGGAGGGTAGCCAGAACTTTGGGTAATCCGGTTTTTTTTAAGAAAGAGATAGCGTCTAAAGCCCAAATAGCATCAAAAAATTCTTTAGGGAAATCTAAGGATTCTAAGTGCATGACTTTAAAGTCACCTTCTGGAACTCTTTCTTTAGCTTCTTTAATTATGTTTTCAGAAGCATCGATTCCTATAACTTCATAACCATAATCCATGAAATAATGTACATCTCTTCCGGATCCGCATGCTAAGTCTAGAATTTTAGCTTTTTTTGGTATTAAAGAAATGAATCTGTTCAGTTCGTATTGTAAAATGTTAGGGAAAGTAAAGTCTGCGTATTGTTCTGCAAATTGATTAAATGCGGCTATTGTGACTTCATTCATTGGAATTTTAGGTTTGGATAGAATTTATATAGTTTGTGGGAGTATTTGGCAAGATTTAAAAACCTTATTTTGGGCTATTAGAGCATGAATTTAACTAATATTGTAGGTTTGATCCCATACGGAAACAAAGTAAAAGATATATTGGATGGATCTGGGTTTGGAAGTCACATCTTAGGATTTTTAGTGTTTTTGGGTTTTTTAGTGATTGCAAGAATGTTTATTTTTGTTTATGAAAAATATTTGTTAAAATTAACAGAGAAAACCGAGAATAATCTTGATGATAAATTAATTAGGGGCATTAGAAAACCAGTATTTTTTGGTTTGTTATTTTTAGGGGTGTATTTTGGGAGTAAAGTGATTGAGTTTCCTTCTGATGTAGGGGATTATGTAAATAAAACTGTGTTGAGTTTTGTTGTGATATTCTTTGCTTATTTTGGGATTAAGATAATTGATTTTATTGTGTGTAATTGGTTAAAACAATTTGTGGAGAAAACAGATACTAAATTAGATGATCTTGTGTTTCCTTTGTTGCATAAGGCCATGAGTGTGATTTTTGTGATTGTTGGGTTGTTTTTTATTTTAAATCTGTGGGGTATACAAGTAGGTCCTTTATTGGCAAGTGTGGGTATAGTAAGTTTAGCTATCGGATTTGCTTTAAAAGATTCTTTAGCTAATATATTTGGAGGTTTTAGTTTGATTGTGGATAAAAGCTTTAAAGTAGGAGACTTTGTAGAAGTAGATAAGGAAACTAAGGGGAAAGTAATTGATATCGGATTAAGGAGTACTAAGATTAGAACTGTGGATAATCATGTTGTGGTCTTACCTAATGGAGATTTATCTAATAAAAAATTAACAAATTATGCTAAAATAAGTCCAGAAACAAGAATTTCTATTCCGGTTAGAGTGGAATATGGATCTAAGGTGGATGATATTAAAAAAGTTTTATTGGATTGTGTTAAGGTAGTGGATGAAAGTATTTTGAATATGGATAAAAGTCCCAAAGTGTATTTTACTAATATGGGGGATTTTGGAATGGAGTTTAAGTTAATAGTCCCTATTACTAATTATAAAAAAAGATTTGTAAATGCAGAGAAGTTAAGAGTTAAAGTGTATGAGAATTTGAAAAAATATAAAATTAAAATTCCATATCCTACTTATAATGTTAAAAGAGCTTAATCTTTGATTCTTCTTTCTTTTGGAATATAATTTAAGATTTTTCCATCTTTAAATTTTCCAGAACCGTAAAAGTCCTGACCGTGTTTGATTAAAACAAAACCATTAAAATTTTCTTTTGTGGTGATATCTTTACCTTGAATCCAGGATTTTAATTTAATTTCACTTAATTCTAAAATGTTTTTATTTGAATGTGGGCCTATTAATTGAGAACCTTCTATACTTAATCTTAATTCGTTTTGGATATTAGTGAAATAAAGTCCAAGTGAGTTAACTCTTATTTTAGAAAAATCAATATTAATGTTAGGATTTAGGATAAAGATTTTTTTATTGGAATTTATGAAAAAGGAATAAGGTAATTTAGAATTAAAATTGAATTGTTCTTTTAAGTTTTTTAATAATAATTTTTTATCTTTATTTTTAAGAGAGGTTAACATAAAATGAAGAAGTAAAAAGAGTTTAAAAGTATTATGCTAGGTGAGATTCTCGATCTTTAATAGATTGAGAAGGGGTATTTTGTTGGGGCCTTTCAGGTCTTATTTGTTCTTTTTTTTGTTGTAATTTTTCGTATTCTTGGATAGTCCAATTATCAATACTTGTTAAGGTATAATCTACAATAAATATTCCGGCCACTATTGCGGTAGCATAACCCAAATTACCGAAACCCCCTTTAGGAGCTTCTATATAACTACCGAAAGTAGCTAAAGCATCTGTCCTTTCTCTATCTGTAGAATTTCTGTCTAAAGGTCTTGTTAAATGCATTTTATGCAACACGTTCGTCTAATTTAGATTTCTCTTCTTCTTTCATTTTTTCTTGAAGTTCTTTAGCTTGTGCTTCTAAATCTACTCCGAGTTTTTTTAAAGATTCATTATGGGCTTGCATAATTTGTTCTACAACTTGAACTATTTTTACTAACTCTTCTCTTTCTTTAGCTAAAGTAGCTATTGAACCTTTATGAAATCCGATTTGTTCGTCTTTATTCATATTATTTTCTTCTGTCATTTTTATTCTCCTTGTAAGTTTTCTATTAGTTTTAAAAGCCTTTTGGGTAGTTTTTTGTAGATATAATTAACATTTTCATGTTCTCTAGATAACTGTCTAAGTTTAGTTTCAGCAGTTTGAAGTTTGCAGGTATTTCTTTCAAGTAAAGTACTATCTTTTGTAACTGCAATTTCAATTTCTCTATCTTTTGGGGATAATATAATTTCTACCATTTTTAATACTACTATGAGGAAATCAATGATTTATAAAGGTTTCTGTTTGTATTTACTCTAAAGTGGTTAAATATTAAGGAATAAAGGTTATATAACTATGTATTCTTAGTTTATAAATGAATATTCTATTTCCACATGATGAAACTAGAGAAGGGCAAAAAGACTTTATTAATGACATAATTGAGAGTATTAAGAATAAAAAACATTTATTAGCGCATGCACCCACTGGAATTGGTAAAACAGCAGCTATATTAAGCTCTATATTGCCCTTTATAATAGACAATAATAAGACCTTATTTTTCTTAACTTCTAGGCATACACAGCATAAAATAGCTGTAGATACGTTGAAAGAGATACAAAAGAAGCATGAAACTAGATTGAAAGTGGTAGATTTTATAGGGAAGAAGCATATGTGTAGTCAACCTGGAGCGGAAATATTGCCTACGGGACAATTTTACGAATATTGTAAGCATTTAGTAGAAAATGAAGAATGTGAGTTTTATGAAAATATGTTTACTAAAATTGGGTATAGTGCAGAGGCTAGGAAATTTGTAGAAGAAGAGGGGCATGAGATTGAAAGTGTGGAGGAATTTTTAAAAAAAGCTAAGGAAACTAAATTGTGTCCGTATGAATTAGCTTTATTGAAAACTAAAAAAGCAAATGTGATTATTGGGGATTATTATCATGTGTTTAATCCTTCAATAAGGGAAGCCCTTTTTAAGAAAAGTAATAAATTTTTAGAAAAAGCAGTTATAATTGTAGATGAAGCTCATAATTTGCCTTCTAGATTAAGAGATATGATGAGTACAAGATTAAGTACTTTAGTTTTAGAAAGGGCAAGGAAAGAAAGTCAGGATGAAAGGGTTCTAGAAATTTTAAATGAAGTTGAAAATATGTTTAATGTGTTAAAAGAAAATTTAGATGAAGAGAAAATGGTTAGAAAGGAGGATTTTGAGTTTGAGAATGTGGAGGAAATGGTTTTTATTTTGGAAAAAGAAGCTGAAAATGTAAAAGCAGTTAAGAAAAGGAGTTATATTGAGCTAGTGGCTGAATTTTTATTAAAATGGGATGGTGAGGATGAAGGTTTTGTAAGATATTTAGAAAAAACTAGATTTAATGATAAAGAAATTATAAGATTAAATTATAAATGCTTAGATCCAAGTTTGAATATGGAAGAAATTATTGATAAATCCTTATTAGTTTTAATGTCTGGAACTTTAACTCCTTTAGAAATGTATAGAGACTTATTAGGGTTTAAAAGAGAAGAAGTTGAGTTAAAAGAATATGAGAATCCCTTTCCAAAAGAAAATAGATTGAATTTAATTATTCCAGATACAACTACAAAATATACTAAAAGAAGTTTAGAGATGTATAAATTAATTGGGGATAAAGCTGCGAGTTTTAGTGATTTGATTGAGGGTAATGTTATAGTTTATTTTCCTAGTTATAGAATTATGAGTAGTGTGTATGATTTCTTTGTAAGTAAAGGAAAGAAAACTGTGTTAATGGAAAGACAAGGGATGGGTAAAGAAGAGAAAGAAGTGCTTTTGAATAAATTTAGAGATTATCAAAAAGTGGGAAGTGTGTTGTTTGCAGTTTCAGGAGGAAGTTTCTCTGAAGGTATTGATTTACCTGGAGAAGAATTAAAAGGGGTTATTATTGTAGGTCTCCCACTCAGTAAACCCGATGTAGAGACTAGAAGTTTGATAGACTATTATGATTATAGATTTAGCAGAGGATGGGATTATGCATATATGTTTCCAGCTATGATAAGAGTGATTCAAAGTGCGGGAAGGTGTATTAGAAGTGAGGAAGATAAAGGTGTTATTATTTATTTGGATGAGAGATATAGTTTAAGTAATTATTTTAGATGTTTTCCTAAGGATTTTAAAGCTAAAGTGACTAAATTACCCGAAGAACATATTAAGAAGTTTTTTAAATCAAACCAGTAAACATTAAGATTCCTAAGGCAATTAAGATAATTGCAGATATTAAGTGAAGTATTCTGATGTTAGACTCTCTCCAGCCAGTTACTCTATCTACAGTTGTTACACCTAAATAAATGATCAAAGTGATTGCAATCATGGGTGAGATGAAAATCAAATTGTAGAGTAATAGCCAATGAAAGGTTTTAACTAAAGCCAAAGTAGAGAGTTTTCCAGAAGCTATAAGATAAGGTCCTATGGTACAAGGGAGAAGAAATAAAGTAACTAAAATCCCCATAATGAAAGCACCCTTGGGAGAAGACATTTTAGATATTAATTGTTTAACTTTGGGTCTAAATTTGAGGGGCATTTCTGTCATGAAGGTGCCTTGACGATAATTAAGGAAGTCTTTTAGATTAAGCAAACCTAAAATTATAGCTAATATTCCAAATATTTTGAAAATATAATGTGCATACATACCTGTTTCAGGAATGGTTTTGGAAAAGAATAATATCATTATTATTCCATATAAGAAATACAAGATAAAAACTGCTAGAGAAAAGGCTAGACCACCTAGAAGAACTCTTTTTTTCTTGGTAGGGTTATCAAGAAGCATCTTAACCAAGACCATAGCAATAATAGCCAGGGCACAAGGATTAATAGCATCTACTAAAGCAAGACTAACTATATACATCAAATTTATATCTGCCATTTTAACATTCAGTGAGAGTTTTTAATTCTTTAAGAGATTTCTTACCGGAATATTTTTCTCCATTAATAATCCAGGTTGGAACTCCGGTAATATCTTTTTCTTTACATAAATCCCTATTTTCTGAGCATTCAATTACATTAAATTTATCTAAATGCTCTTTCAAGATTAATTTTTGGGTTGCGCAATGACCGCAGGTTTTTAAGACATAAAGTTCGGATTGTGAAGCGATACAATCTATGGCTTCTGTAGGGGTATCATTGTCTGGTTTGAGGTAAGTTATTAAAAGAATAATCGCAATTATTAAGATTACTACAGAAAGCATAACTAGATTTTTCTTCATCTTATTTTAAATTAGTTGAATTATATAAAAAAGTTACGTAAGAAACTTTTAAGAAAGGTTTCATCAAAAGGATTAATAATAATCGTCTTTAGGGTCTTTAGCTTTGTCAGCTTTTTTTTCTTTTTTCTTGGGTGCTTTTTTCTTAGGTTTCTTTTTAGGTTTTTTCTTTTCTTCTACTGGTTTTTCTTCTTTGTCCTTAGGTTCTTCAGAAGGAACTACGTTTTCTTCACCTTCCTTTTCTTCTGGAGTTTCTTCTTCAGAAGGAACTACGTTTTCTTCACCTTCCTTTTTCTTAGGTGTTTTATTTTCAAAAATAGCTTTTAATTGAGACTCTTTAACTTCAGATTCCATGTTTTCTACTGCATATCTAAAAACTTTGTCTAGCTTTTGTAACATCCTTCTAGGATTTTTAGTTTCCTTCCAAAGCTTTTGAATTATTTCGTCTGAGACTATTTTATTGTTTCCAATTCTATTTCTAATTAAAGTAACAACTTCATCTTCAGATAATTCATTTATTTTGAATAAACCATCCTCGCCTATGCGTTGTTTAATACTTTCATGCAAGTCTGCTTTTTCATAATCTGTACCTGTAAAAACTGCGGATTTAATGTTGCCTTGATCAAAAAAGTATTTTATTCTTTCAGTATTAACGGATGTTAATTGTTGTGCTTCGTCTAATAAGACTATCATATCGGAAGGCACTAAACCAAATAAACGTCCCCAGAAGCCATATTTTCCCTTAAGAAGCTCTTCCATGTTTAAGTCTGTATCAATTCGATTACAAGAGAAGTAAATGACTTTACCTTTACCTTTAAATTTTGAAATTAAATTTTTCATAATAGAAGTTTTACCAGTTCCTAATTCCCCTTCTATGAAAGACATGGTTCCAGCTGGGATTTTATAATTTAAATCTTCTAAGAGAGCATTTTGACCAAATATCTTTGTATCAAAAGCTGCAGGTTTTATTGTACAAGGATTTGTGTAAAATCCTAATTTTCTCCACCATAAATTATTTTCTTCTTCTGCCATTTTATACCTCACTATTTTCCATATCTCGAGCTTTTTCCCTTAACTCTTCAGCCTTGTCATATAATTCTTGGGCTGTTTCTTCATCTCCATCTTTATGAAATTCTTGAGCTTCTTTATGTAAAGCTTCAGCTTTGGAGTAAAGTCGTTCAGGGTTAGCTCTTTTTTTATAAGATTTAACGATTATGATTAAAACTATTAAAACAATAACTGCATAAACTAAGAATTTTAGATTGGCTTTAATTGAAGCTAAAATGTCATTAACTTGATCTTTAGGGTTTAAATCAGAAATTGGAGAGGATTCATCATCCATTTCATCTTCAGGAAGATCAGTTTTTTTAAGTTCTATAGTGGTAACGGCATCTAAATTTGTTAAATAAGTAAGAGAGAAATCTACCTCTCGATCATTGTTTAAGTCTATTTCAATAGGTTTTTCTTTTTTAGCGGTGATAACTAAATTATTAGGGCTAAAAAATAATTTAATTTCAGAAGGAGTAATTGAATCTGTAGTTATAATATATTCAGTTTCTTCAAAGTTAATGGTTTTTTCTTCATCTGTTGTTAAACTAAACTTAGCTATGTCCAATTGATCTAAATCCACATTTGCGGCTAAGGCCACATTGAGAGCTAATATTATTGTTAGTGCGAATAGTAGTCTTTTCATTTATCTAAGGGTTATGTGGGATATATTTAAACATTATTATACTCTAATATTAAGGATGTAATATCGAAAAAATAGTAACTATGTGTGATTTTCATATAGTGGTGATTATTTCTTTTTTCTTAGTTGAAATGTGGAGGGTAAATCTATGATGTATTTACCGTCTCCCATTTTATAGACTAAAGGTTCGCGTTTGAATAAATGTCTAATGTCTATTTCAAATTTTCCAGGTTTTAAAGCTCGAATGGATTCAAAATCTAAAACTACGGGTTTATCTCCATCTTCTAACCCCATAATGTCGAAAACATCTTGTTCTATTTTTTCTCGGTCTTTGTCAGATAATTTTTCTAATTTTTCTTCAGCCTCAGGCATATGTTCTTTTTTGATGTAAAAGAAAAATTTACTTCCACAACTAGTACAACCTGTTAGAAGATCTTTGGAACCATCTGGAAATACTTTATTACACTTAATACATTGGTGAGGTGACAATTTACTTTCTCCTATTGGATAAGAATAACTGGATACTCTTGGGATCTCTACGAATATCTTTGATAATGTTGGCAGGACCTATGACAGTTAAACCTCGACGCCTACCCCAAATTAAGTTTATAAATATTTTTTTTAGTTGATCTTGCGGAGTTTTTTTAGTAACTTTTTCCATAGGGTTAAAAGCTGAAATTTCCACACCTTTAAATTTAGAATCTACTATTTCCATAGTAGCTTCAATTAGATCAGCTTCTTCTTGAGAGGACAAAGTGCCTTCCATTAAGACCACTTTGTTTTGTTTGACAATCTTTAATAATTTTTGAATTCTTTTATCAGAGTCCAAATAGGACAATTCTTCATAAGGAACATATTGCATGATTAATGGCATTTTATTTGACTAATTTGAAGATCTCTTTGTAAAAGTCTTCAATATTATCTCCGTATTCAGCTGAAACTCCCAAAACAGGATATTGAGGGAAAGCAGCTTCTATTTTCTTAAGATTGGATCTTTTTAAATCTGTCTTGTTACCCAAGATTAAAACTGGGATGTCTCGAGCAGCTAAATTACCTATTATAGTAATGTTAACTTGATCGTAAGGATTTTTAGTGGAATCTAAAACAACTAGAACTGCGTCCATGTTGTCTAACCATTTAATAGCTTCAATAACTCCCTTTGTAGCTTCTTTAGCACGACCTTGGGCTTCCTTTTTTTTCATACCTTTTTTTATGAAATCTTCATAATCAATTTTGGTAGCAATACCAGGGGTGTCAATTAAGTTAAAAGATAATTTTTTTCCATTAGATTCTACTTGAACTTTTTCTTTTTGTTGGATTTCTCTAGTTTCGTGAGCTATTGAAGAAGCTTCACCCATGGCTTCTCCCAACCAATCTTGGCAGATTCTATTTGCTAAAGTAGTTTTTCCTCCATTTGGTGGGCCGTAAATTCCTAATTTAATATGCTTTTTTTGATTAAAGATAGATAAGATACTAAAGAAGAAATCTTTGAATTTTTGAATCATATTTAAAAGAAAATATTGAATTGATATAAAGTTTTCTATATCAGAACCTACGGTTCCGATACCTCCCTTTTATTTGGACAAAGAAAGATTTTTATATTCTTGTCAATCTTGTCTTAGGTATGATGAAAAATATGATCTTGAGGAATTTGAAAATTTAAGGGATTTTTAACTCCAGGATTGGAACATTTCTTCTTCTAGAAAGTGTAGGTTTTTAGCTGGGATGATTAAACAATAAGGGGGAGAACCATAATTTTTATTTTTTAAGGATTCTAAACTTCCAGATTTGATGATTTGGTTTTTGCTTCCCAATCGAGCACAAGCAATGGCTCTTGTGGTTTTGGATAAATTATTTTCAATTAAATATTCAATAGCTTTTTTTATGTTTAAGTAATCTTGATTTTCATTGTTTAGATCTAGTAAGAATAAAGTGTGTAAGTTATTTTCTCGGTTGGAGCGGAGAATTTCCATGGGTGTTGTGATGTTAATATTATCAAAGGGGATACTTGCTACACGCCCGAATTTATATAATTCTAGACCTGTTAATCCAACTGCTGTTAAAATGGAAGCATTATGGATAATTTCGGTCTTGATTTTAAGTTTTTTAGCTTCTTGAAAGATAGAAATGTGGGTTGTGGCTGAGAAAATATCTCCTGGAATTAATAATGCAATGTTAATTCTTTTAGCTTTTTTTATTACATCTGTAAATTCGTTTTCTATTAATTTTCTATTGGCTAGGATGATTTTTTTCTTGTAAAGATTTTCTAATTTTTTATAAGGAACTTGTAATAAAGAAGTATAATTTTCTAGGTAGATTTCTTTACATTTTTTTATAGTTTCCAAGGCTTTTAGAGAAATATCCTTTTCATCTGATAAACCTAAGCCGATAATATATAATGTCATATATAGGTTGAAATTAAATTCTTATTTAAATATCTTTGTAAAACGCCAGCGGCAGGATTTGAACCTACATGTCCGAAGACGGGAGTTTTCGAGACTCCTGGGCGACCGGATTACCCAACACTGGCATAAAATATTTATAGTAATTTTACTTTATAAAACAAATGTACGTTCCTTATCAACTTCCTTTTAAAAATACGCTCCCTCTGNNANTTNAACTCCANGTNGNNTGCTCTCTTGAGAANNCGGNNTCGTTGANNGNNCTGNACNTGAANNNCANCGCTNNTAGGACTNTAGAATTTNNANTNTTANNNCTTNNCNTTNAGAANGCNNAATCGTTNA
>NZCA01000005.1:0-4402 GCA_002688095.1 Nanobdellota archaeon | reverse complement strand
TNGNCNNNGNGAGNNTAATANGANNNNAGANNTTNNANTTNTNNNANTTNNCTTTTAGNNCTATTATTAGGTGCTAGTTGTGAAACTGGGCAAGAAGGTTTGGATGAAGAACTTAAAGAAGATGCTGAAAAATTGGCTGCTTGTGGGGATTTATCTGGGCAAGAACGGATTGATTGTGATGATAATTATTATTATTCTAAGGTAAAAGAAACTGGAGAGTTAGAGTTTTGTGAGAGAATTTCAAGAAAAGATGTTAGGGGGTTTTGTTTAGGTCTTTAAGATGTTTAATAAAAAAACTTTTTTTTTAATAGGACTTCTTTTGATATCTTTTATTTCTTTAGTTTATTTTAGTGAGGATGTTGAGGCTAGATTTTTAGGAAGTAGTGGTTGTAAAACTTCTAGTAAATGTAATAATGGTGATGGGGACTGTGATAGGAATAGTCATTGTAAATCAGGATATTGTAAACATCAAGCAGGTTGGGATTATTGTCGACCAGATCCTACTCCACCCCCTGCGCCTTCTTGTACAGATGCTTGTTCTATGGGACAAAAAAGTTGTTTATTTAATAACTTTGTAATGGAATGTACGGCAGGAGCTAATGCAGGTTGTAATGGATGGCTAGTAACAACTGCATGTCCAAATGGATGTAGTGGTGGAAGTTGTATTAGTCCTCCTGAAGCACCTTGTGTGGATAATGGTCAAAGGAATTGGGGAGACTGTAATGCTCCTGAACCTGTTTGTGGGACTACCACTGGTTCACGCTTAGCTGTAGATAATTGTGGAAATACTCATGGGATAGGTTGTAGTAAATCAGGCCCGGCTTGTTGTAGTGATAATGGTCAAAGGAATTGGGCTGGATGTACTGCTTCTAATCCTCGTTGTGGTCAAACTACTACAGGTACTGAATATGCTACTGATAATTGTGGTGGGAGTCATTCTCAAAGTTGTAGTAAAACTGGTGGAGCTTGTTGTAGTCCTGTAAATGGTCAATGGAGTTGTACTGGATGGAGTACTTGGTCTTCTGCTTGTGGAGTCGGAAGTAGAACTAGAAGTTGTAGTTGTCAGGGAGTTAGTTGTGGAGGAACTTGTCCAACTAAACCTTTAGAAAGAGAAACTAGAGATGTTACATGTCCGCCGCCTACAATTACAACCTTCCATGAAGGGGTACGATTTGAATGTAAAGGAGGAAATGTTTATGATTTGAATAGTGATGGGAGAGTAGGATTTGATGATTATCTAATATTTGCACAAAGATTTGAGTCTCAACATGCGAGTATAGATTATACACCTACTAAATATCTAAGTGGTAGGAATGTGGATATGTATGATTTTGTGTGCTTTAAGGAAAATGGATATGGGAAAGAAGCTTTGATGTCTATTCAACAATGTTTAGTTAAAAGTCCGACAAGTAATCCAGATGCAGATAGAGATGGGGAAGTAGGATTTGATGACTTCCTTAAATTTATAAGGTGTACACGATTAGGGATAAATGACAATACAGAAGGGGTTCCATGTGATACATTTGATTTTGATTATGATGAAACAGTGGATACTGATAATGACTTTAAGTGTTTCCACCAGTTATATGGTAAGAATATAGATTGTAGTAAAGGTTGTGGAGATTTGGATGGTGATTTTCAAGTAACTTTTGAGGACTTTATTATCTTGTCTAGAGATTGTTTTTATAAAACAAGTAATTTAGGGAATTGTAAAAAAATAGATTACAATAATGATAATAAAATTAATGCATATGATTTTGTGTGCTTTAAACAGGATCATAAGAAAGATGTTTCTGGTAGGGCTAGTTGTTTAGTTGAAATTGGAGGAGGATGTAGTACTGATAGAGAATGTGGAAGTGGAAATCATTGTACTAGACAAGGGAAATGTTGTCCTGAAGGACAGAGATATGTGCAGGATGTTGGATGTAGAACCCCTCCTGTGATAAATTGTGATGCATGTGCGTATAAGCAAGGTCCGAATGGAGAGTTCTTGGCTTATCTAAGAGCACAGGGAGATTGGGTTCAACCTATTTTGAGTATGTATTTGAGAATTTCTAGCAGTTGTAAAATTAGAAATGATGATGGAAGTTTAAAGAAAGCTGCAAATGGAAGACAGGTTTATTGTGTTTATACTGAAGAATTCGAACCTAGTGGTAGATGGATACAATCTGAAACTTTAAGATATTAATTTAAATCATATAAAGCGGTTCCGACAAATCTTTCTTTGGGACTAATTGGACGTTGACCATAGTCAGTGGTATCATGAATATCTGAACGAGGTTGGGCAAAGATAACTTCATCTGGTCTGAAAGGACCATTATGGTTTGTATCTTTCAATCCAATTCCATGGGTTATAGGTTCATGATCATAAGCTCTTCTAGGAGCATCTGTTCTTGTTTGTATAGATACTGCTTTTATTTCTGCTCCAGCTTGAGGATAACGACCGGTTCCTCCTTCATCACCATATCTATTATCCCAGAACCAGACAAACATACCATCATTGGGTTGATATCTTAAACTTTTATTGGGATACCATATTTTACTTATATCTTTTCCAGTTTGAATATTTGGTTCAGCTGGGAAGAAGCCAGATGTAACATCATGCATTTTTCGAATAGCATCTTTAGCCCATTTTACTTGTTCGGATGTGGGTTCAGGACCTTTCCAATCTTTAGGATCTGCAGGATCTCTATAAGCTGCAGCTTTTCCAGTGTAAATATAATATTCACTTGGAGGTTGGAACCAT
The DNA here is from genome assembly GCA_002688095.1 of Nanobdellota archaeon. Taxonomy (GTDB): domain Archaea; phylum Nanobdellota; class Nanobdellia; order SCGC-AAA011-G17; family ARS1403. The sequence continues at coordinate 1,656 of NZCA01000005.1, read as the reverse complement.
CTTCTATTTCTATCATTAACTTCTCCATATAAATCCATTCCATCTTTATTTCTTTGAACGTGAATTGGGATGTTTTCTTCTACAGCATCTTCTAATGTGTAAGGGGCTTCTTTATTGACACTAAATCTTAAACTAGTGTCTCCATTGAAAGTACCTTTGGGTCTAACTATTAAATGAGAACCATCATAAACTATGACAAGATTTCCATTTTCAGATAATGAAGTTATTAAATCATCTCCTAAAGGATCTGAAACACAATCTTCTAGATCTAAAACAGTCGGGTTTGTAAAAGCAGCTACTTGTTCTAGGTCTAAAGTTTCAAATGGGTCAATAGAAGGTACCGAGTTAACATTTTGTCCATAAACTCTAGCAAAGGTAAGAAAATCTGCAAAATCAACTAAACCATTTCCATTTAGATCGTAACTAGAGTTAGAACTGCCATAGTTTCGAGCGAATGAAAGAAAATCGTCAAAACCAATATTTCTATCTCCATCAAAATCTGGAGTAGTTTGATTTGGAGAAGTAACCCAGTAAGTTCCTGTAGCCATTTTAGCAGCAAAATTTCTAGATTTTGGGTTAAAGGAATCTATAACAGTAGCTGTATTAATTTTTTCAGAGTTTGGCGTTAAAGGATTTTCTAAGATTAAAGATTTAGCTTGTTCAAATCTATCTGTTTCTACTTCTTCTTCATTAGGATTTAAAATAGCATTACTACCACAACTAGTGGCTAGAGCAGTAGCTCCATAAGCTAAGACCCTAAGTAAGGTTCTACGTGGTATAATCGGGTTTTTCATGGTTTTAAAGGTAAAGTTCGGATATATAAAGGTTACTATTTGTTGTTATTTATAAGGAGTGAAAATATGATGGTTAGAGGCTTTGGGAAACCTTTTTATATAATCCAGCTTTGAAATAGATAAAAGAGGTGTTAAGTATAAAAATAAAAGTGTTTTTGTTTTTAGTAGTTGTTTTAATAGGTTTAAGTTTGGGTTCTGAGTCTAGTGAAGCAGGTTATCTGGCTCCGTGTACTCCAGGAGAACATGGGGTTCAAATTGGGGATTGGTGTTATGATTGTGATCCTGATGCAAGTGATAGAGTATGTCCGAATGATTTTGCAGAGCCGGGAGAAGCAGCTATCTGTAATATGAATTTTGTGGATCCTTCTACGGGTGAAGCTACTTATGCAGATCAAGATTGTAAGTGTTATGATACAATTCATGGAAATGATTATAATAGACATAATTCGGCTTCGTGTGCAACAAGAGCCAGTTGTGATTGGTATCCACTTTGTCAAGGACCTGAACCTTCAAAAACTTATACTAAGAGAATACGATTTAATGTTTATCATTGTATAAAAGATTCTGATACCCCTAAATATGAATATACCCCGGGGAAATGTGGGGTAGAATGTCCAGGCCCTCAAGAAATATGGGACGGGTGTAATAAAAATACTCAGGAATGTAATAATTTTAAATGGGGAGCTTGGAGTGATTGGGAGTATGGTTGTGAGGGAAGTGAAGTGTGTAGTGTAGGGGATACGTGTTGTGTGTTAGATGGGGTCAGTTGTTGTTTAGCTAATGAAGTAGGAAGATGTAGTAATGGGATTGATGATGATTGTGATGGAAATATAGATGCTGCAGATGGAGATTGTTGTACAGC
>NZCA01000004.1 GCA_002688095.1 Nanobdellota archaeon | reverse complement strand
ACAGAATGGGCTCCTTCTTATGAAATATCTAAATCTGCAGATTTCACTAAAAAATATGTTGACACTTTGGAAGATTTATCTAAAAGATGTGATAAATTTACAGTTGCATGTGATTTTGATCTAGAAGGTTCACTTATAGGCTATAATGTCCTGAAATTCATTGCAAAAAAAACAGATGGAAAAAGAATGAAGTTTTCCACCTTAACAAGGGGCGAATTAATCGAATCTTACCAAACTGCTTCTAAACATCTGGATTTCCCTTTAATACGTTCAGGAGAAGCTAGACACATAGTAGACTGGTTATTTGGCATAAATCTATCGAGAGCACTTACTTTAGCCATTAAAAACGCTACAAAAGTTTTCAAAATATTATCGTCTGGCAGAGTTCAAGGCCCGGCATTAGAAATTTTAGCAGAAAGAGAAAAAGAAATTAAAAAATTTAAATCTAAACCTTTCTGGGAACTAGAAGCTATTGGTGATGTCGAAGCCCGACATAAAAAAGACAAATTTTGGGATAAAAAAGAAGTTAAAAAAATTTACACCAAGATTAAAGGAGAGAAAAAAGCTATTATCCAAAAAGTAACTAAAAGGATCCAGCAACAATCCCCTCCCAACCCCTTCGATCTAACAGCTTTACAATTAGAAGCCTACAAAATTTTCAAAATACTTCCAAAGGAATCTTTAGCTATCGCTCAAAGACTCTACACCAAAGCTTATATCTCTTACCCAAGAACTAGTTCCAATCAATTCCCCCCTCAAATTAATTTAAAGAAAGTAATCCGTAGCTTAGCCAAACAACCCAATTATACCAAATTGTGTGAAATACTTTTAGCTAAACCCGATCTAAAACCCAATAACGGTAAAAAAACAGACCCTGCTCATCCCGCTATTCACCCAACCGGATTATATCCCAAAAAAATAAATGAAAGAGATAAAAAAATCTATGATTTAATCGTTCGTAGAACTTTAGCCACTTTTGGGGATCCCGCTCAAAGAGAATCTGTTTCTATTAACTCAGACATTAAAAAAGAGCCTTTTATTGCTAAAGGAACCCGGACTATAGAACCTGGCTGGCATATTTTCTATGGCCGGTATGCTAGATTTGACGAGATTACCTTGCCTAGTTTAAATCAAGGAGATATCATCAAGATTAAGAAAATCAATTTACTCTCTAAGGAAACCCAACCTCCCAAACGTTATACCCCTGCGACCATAATAAAAGAATTAGAAAAAAGAAATCTGGGAACCAAAGCCACACGTTCTGCCATTATAGATTCCCTCTACCAAAGAGATTATGTTAAAGAAACATCCTTACAAGTAACTAAATTGGGATTAAAAACAGCCCAGACTTTAGAAAAATACTGTCCAGAGATTTTAGATGAGGAAATGACTAGGGTTTTAGAAAAAGATATGGAAAAAATCCGGGATAAAAAAGAAACAAAGGAAACTGTCTTAAAAAAAGCAGAAAATCATCTTAAAAAAACCCTAAAACACTTTAAAAAAAATGAAGAACATATAGGGAAAGCCCTAGGCAAAGCCACAATTGAAACTCGACAACAAGAATCTAAAATAGGACCTTGTCCAGAATGTAAAAAAGGCACTTTAAGAATCCTCAAAGGCCGATTTGGTTTATTTATTGCCTGTGATAGATACAAAGAAGGTTGTAAAACCACTTTCTCTATTCCCAGCAACACCTTAATCAGACCCACAAAGAAAGATTGCAAGGTCTGTGGCCATCCTGAAGTTTTAATCCTAAAAAAAGGTAAAAGACCCCAAATTGTTTGTATTAATTTAGAATGTAAAACAAAAAAAGTTCCAACCAAACTATTAAAAGAAAAAAGAAAATGTCCTAAATGCAGTTCTCAACTAATTGTAAGGAAAAGCTTATATGGTTCTTTCTTTTCCTGTCCTAAATACCCAAAATGTAGGTACATAGAACCTATTAACAACAGTAAGAAAAATGGTGCTAAAGTTCATAAGTAGATCTCTTGGAGGATTGTGTTTTTCTTTAGCTTTCTTACTCTTATTTATTTTTATTTTTGGAGCATCTATGGTTGAAAACGTAGATACCTTTGAAGCAGACTTAAAAGCCCAAATTTCAAATTCTAATTTAATCCTAAATCAATTAGCTCAATCCTCTGGAATGACCGAAGAAGAACTAAAAGAAATTTGTAATCAAATGCCCTCTCAAGAAGGTTGTGATTTAATCAATAATCCTGAATTGGCCCTAGATCAAATGGGTATTTCTTCTATCAAAACCGAAATACAATCTTATGAACAATATGTAGATATGTTAGTTACTCCGATGTTAGTCTTATTTGTCTTAAGTTTGGTATTCTATTTTGTGGGTATGTTGTCTTTCTACGGAGCCATATTCAAAATCTCTGTAAATGCTTTACTTTCAGGCATAGTAGGTTATTTTGCTTTTACTTCCATACCTTCTTTTATTCCAAAGATAATGGAAAAACTAACTGTCGAACAAGAAGTCCCAGCAGAATTACAAGCCATTTTAACAACTAGCTTCCAATCTTGGTTAGAAATCCCTTTAACCACTTTAAACTCTTTCTTCTTGGGTTTAATCGCAGTTTCTTTGGTTATTGCAATTATTTTCTGGTTCTTAAAACGGAAATAGCAACATTTATATCCCAAAACATATAATTTCTAGTCTATGGCTGAAAGAAGAGAATTTTCAGAAATACTTTCTTCTCAGTTAGTTGCTATAACTGGAGGGGTGATTGCAGGTACTTTATTAGCCATATTTACAGACAAATTATTTCTCTTACCCGGTTTATTCCTTTTACTTCCCGGTTTTTTAGAATTAAAAGGAGCTATAGCTGGCTCTTTAGCTTCTAGAATTGGAACCGAACTCCACACTAAAAAAATCAAAACAGATGGTAAATCCAAATTAATCAAAGAAAACAAAATTGCTTCTTTTATTTTGGTCTTTTTTGTTAGTTTAATCCTGGGAGTTAGTGTCTATCTCATTACGTATTTCATATTTGGGCATAATAACCCTAAATTAATCCTGGTTCCTTTAATAGCTGCCACTATATCTTCCATTCTCTTATTCCCCTTAACAGTCAAAATGGCCCTCTGGCTCTACAAACACCATCACGACCCTGATAATGTTATGGGACCCTATGTAGCCAGTATAGGGGATATTGAAAGTATATTATCAATCTTAATCGCAATTACTATACTAACATGAACCTCGAACATAGAATCTTAAAAGAAAGTCTGGGAGTTTTAATACTTGCATCCATCATAAGTGCGTTTGGTGGAATTGGTTTAGAGGTAGTCCAAGATAAAATATTCGTCATCCTCCCTTTACTGATCTTATTTCCTGCCTTAAACGGGATGGTTGGAAACTTTGGAACCATTTTTGCTTCTCGTTATGCCACATTATATCATGAAAATAAATTAAGTAAAAAGAAGTTCATGAATGAAGCCCTAAAAAAACACTATACTCGAATTGTAGGAATTTCCTTAATAGGAGCGTTCTATGTCTCCACTCTAGCCTCCCTGATTGCCTATATGAAGGGCTTCGGTTTTGCCCCCCTGCCCTACATCAAAATTGTAATCATAACAGCTCTAACTACTTTCTTCTTGGTTTCTTTAATAGCTTTAATTGTTATTATGGCTGGCAATCATTTCATAAAGAAAAAAGAAGATCCCGATAACACCTTAATACCAATAACTACCTCCATAGCAGACCTTGGTTCTATGTTAATTTTCTCTTTACTCATCTACCTGCTCTTTTAATACCTTAAAAATCCCATCTTCTCTAATCTCAAAATCCATCCCCTCTTTACCTGGCTTCTCAAATACAATATTTCTGGGTTCTTTATCCAATCTTATAATTCGTTTACTCCAACTCTTAAATCTCTCCCCTCCAATCATACTCACACTCTCTGATTTTAAATTAGAATACACCTGATTTGTAATTAAAATCGGAACCTCTTTAGCTAACCCACTCAAAATACTAAATTGTTTATTCATATGCATGTTATAGATTTCGGGTCTTTCTTTAACTTTAACCCTATAGTGTCTTCCAATAGTATCTATAATTATTAAAGAAATATTTTTCATACTCGGCAGTGTTTTAATAATTCTGTTTTGTTCTCTAAATCGGCTCGGTCTAAATATTAACACATTCTCTAAAACTTTCTCAAAATTTTCTCCAGCTAATTGTTTAACCCTCTCCACATTAAATCCATTTTCAGTATCTATATACACCACTTTCTTTCCTGCTTTAGCCTGTTCAATCGCTGCCAATTTCGCAAAAGTTGTCTTCCCTGAAGTAGCCTCCCCATAGATACAAGTTATTTCCCTTTCCAACTTTTCAAACAAACCATTTCCCGAATTTATCATAATTTTCTAAATAGAACAAAACTTAATAACTTATTCCAATCGAAAGCTTTTTAAATGGTTGTATACACATCATGGATACACAAAAAGTTATACAAAATGACAGATATATTTAACGCTACAGTTTTATGTGATAACTGTAACACCAAAACTAAAAAAATATTGATTGAGAAAGATGGGTGTAGACTTAGAGCTTTAAGATGTCCCAAATGTGATAAAACCTATTTCCATCCTGAAGACAAACAAAAATTAGATCAATTTTCCAAATTAAAAAACAAATCTTACCAAGTTAAATTAAGAATGGTTGGAAACTCTTACACAATCTCTATTCCAAGAGAAATAATTTCCTATCAAGACGACATACAGAAAAAGTTAAATAAGATGCTTTTCCTGGCTTTAGAAGAGCCGGAAAAATTAAGTATTTTTTTCAAGAAAAGGAGATTTTTTGATTAAAATGGCAGAAACTAAAGAAAATGTTCCGTTAAAAGTAATGGAGGCTCTTCAAGAAGAAGCCTATAAGGGTATTGTTAGAATAGATACCCAGACCATGAAGATTTTGAATGTCAGACCTGGAGATGTGATCGAAATAGAAGGTTCTCGAGTCACAGTAGGAGTAGTTGATAGAGCTTATCCTTCTGATGTCGGTCAATCTATAATTAGAATGGACGGTATCCTAAGAAGAAATGCTAAAACAGGTATCGGCGAAACAGTTAAAATCCGTGCTGCTGAAATTAAAGAAGCCAAATCTATTACAATTGCACCAGCTCAAAAAGGAGTTATGGTTCAAGCTCATCCTGAAGTTTTCAAACGGGGATTATTGGGCAGAGCTATTGTTAAAGGGGATATTGTTGCATTAGGTGGAACAAGAAGAAGAAAAAGAACCCTGGCTGAATCTCCTTTATTTGATGATATTTTTAATGTATTTGAAGAAAATTTCTCAGATAATTTCGGTTTTACATCTTTAAAATTCGTTGTAGCTGAAGCTAATCCCAAACAACCAGTTATTATAACTGAAACTACTGAAATTAAAGTTAATCCTAAGGCTATGGAAGTTACAGAGGAATCATTTCCTGAAGTTAACTATGAAGATATTGGCGGTTTAACTGAAGAAATAACTAAAATACGGGAAATGGTAGAATTACCCCTAAGGCATCCCGAAATATTCAAAAAACTGGGTATTGAACCTCCTGCAGGAGTTCTCTTACACGGTCCTCCTGGTTGTGGTAAAACTCTTTTAGCTAAAGCTGTTGCAAATGAATCTGAAGCTAATTTTATTTTAATTAATGGTCCTGAAATCATGAACAAATACTATGGGGAATCTGAGAAAAAAATAAGGGAGGTTTTTGAGGAAGCTGAAAAAAATTCCCCCAGTATTATTTTTATAGATGAAATAGACGCAATCGCATCTAAAAGAGAAGAAACTCATGGAGAATTAGAAAGAAGAGTTGTGGCTCAATTATTAGCTTTAATGGATGGTCTAAAATCCAGAGGTAAAGTAATTGTAATTGCCGCTACAAACAGACCCAATGCTATAGATCCTGCTTTAAGACGTCCAGGAAGGTTTGACAGAGAAATTTCAATCTCAGCTCCAAATCAAAAAGGACGGTTGAATATATTAAAAATTCATACTAGAAATATGCCTCTTACTGATGATGTTAAATTAATTAAATTATCGGAATTAACTCATGGTTTTGTGGGTGCAGACGTTTCAGCCCTAGCTAAAGAAGCGGCTATGAACGTCTTAAGAAGATTATTGCCAGATATCAAATTAAGAGAAAAAGAACCCATTGATAGTAAACTATTAGAAAAATTAGTAGTTACCGCTAAAGATTTTGAAGAAGCTCTAAAAATAGTTAGACCCAGTGCTATGAGAGAAATATTAGTAGAAATTCCAAATATTAAATGGGATAATATTGGAGGTTTAGAAGAAACCAAACAAGCTATCGTAGAAGCAGTTGAATGGCCTTTAAAACATCCTAAAGCCTTTAAAAATCTGGGAGTTAAACCTCCAAGAGGAATCTTGTTATATGGTCCGCCTGGTTGTGGTAAAACTCTTTTAGCTAAAGCAGTTGCAAATGAATCCGAAGCTAACTTTATTTTAGTTAAAGGACCGGAATTATTAAATAAATTCGTGGGTGAATCTGAAAAAGGAATTAGAAAAATTTTCGAGAAAGCTCGACAATTAACACCCGCAATCATTTTCTTTGATGAAATAGATGCTTTAGTTCCAAGAAGAACCGGAAAAGATTCTACAGGTGTATCTGAAAGGATGGTAAATACACTACTTTCGGAATTAGATGGTTTAGAAGAATTACAAGATGTTATTGTCCTAGCTGCCACAAACAGACCTGATATGTTAGATCCTGCTTTACTTAGACCAGGAAGATTTGATAGGATGGTTATGGTGCCTGTTCCGGATGAAAAATCTAGATTAAATATCTTCGAAATAAGTAAGAAAAATATGAAAGTCGCTTCAAATGTGGACTTTGTAAAATTAGCAAAAGAAACAGAGTTATTCACAGGAGCTGATATTGAAAATATTTGTAAAGAAGCGGGATTATTAGCTTTAAGAGAAAACCTAGATTCAAAAGAGGTTACTATGAAGCATTTTGAAACAGTTATGAAAAAAGCCAGGTCTAGTGTAACAGAACAAGATTTAGAAGCTTACAAATTGTTGGAAGAAAGATTCTTTAAATCTGCAAGAGCGGGCAAAATAAGAAAAGAAGTACCGACTTACTTTGGATAAATTTTTTAAACACATAGAAGAATCTAAACTTTAGCTTTTGTAAATTTCTCTAATGCCTTTATAATACCATTCAATCTCTTGTCTGCCATTTTCTTAAATCTTTTACTCACCCTTTCTTTCTCAATCAAGACATAAATTCTACTTTTCATATTAATTGCTTCTGTCAAGGTTTTTTTAGCTACCTCTTGTGCCTTAAAATAATGTCCAATTAAATTATTAAAATTCATATCCTCGGTATTTTCTGCTGTATTTTGTTCTCTTTTTGCCATATTTTCTTTAAACCCCTTTAATTATATAAAGATTTCTAAACCTAAACCAGAATTAAACCTTGGTCAACACAATAGGTTTCTCACCCACAACCACTGTGTGTTCAGCCTGACTCACTTTCTCACCCTTGGCTTCCATTAATTGCGGATAATTATGGATAACCCCATTTTGTTCTAAAAACCTAAAACCGGAATTTAATTTAAAATCATCAAAATCCTTTATCCAAGTCTTAGAAAAAGGTAACCCTCTAAAATTTTCATAAATGTATTTTAACACATCTCTTCCAACCCTTACTTTTTTTAAACCCATCACCTTGTAAATACCACTGTCTTTTCCTTCCTCTACTTTCCCAGCCCCCGTACTTGCAAAAGGCTCAACCGCAAATACCTGACCCTCTTCTAACTCAGCAGCATTACCATTATCATAATTGGGGATATTCATACCCGCGTGTAAATTATAATCCTCGACCTCGTGCCCTGATAAATTCTTAACAGGTTTAAAACCGTAACCCACAATTACTTCCTCAATTGCTTTCCCAATATTTTTTAATTTACTACCCGGGGTCATTAAATTAAGAGCTTCTTTTAAAGCATCCTTACTCGCTCTTATCAAATCTAAATTATCATCTCCAGAAAGATCGACCGTACAGGCATTATCCGCAATAAAACCCTTAACATGCACCCCCAAATCTAATTTAGCTAAATCTCCTTCTTTAAACACTTCTCCCATTTCAGGAGTATAATAACAATGAGCTGCAGCATTATTCAAAGAAATTTGAACTGGAAAAGCTGGTTTAGCTTTAGAACTAAAAATTTTATTTTCTATTTTTTTAGTCACTTCACCTATATTTTCTCCTTCTTTTATTAATTTCTTACCGTAAACCAATATTTCGCCAGCTATTTTCCCCGCTTCCCTATATTCTCGTAAATTCATACTTTTCTTAATCTTAAAAACTTATTTAAACCTATCTTCTCTATTCTAAAATGAATGAAAGGCTATATACTTTATCAAACTTATAAAATCATTAACAACAAGCCTACGATTTTATTATTTGGAAAACTAGAAAATTCTCAATCTTTTTTAACTTTAAATTCCTACCAACCTTACTTCTACATTAAATCTTCAGATGCTAAACACTTACCTAAGGAATATACTTCCAAAGCTTCCAAATTCAAAAATTTCAAAGGGGAAAAATTAGTCCAAGTCTTAGTAGATTTACCTGCAGAAGTCCCTAAATTGAGAAAATACTTAGAAAAAGAAGATGTAGAATGCTATGAAGCAGATATTAGATTTCCCCAAAGATTCCTAATAGACCATCAAATTAAAACTTTTATAGAAATCCCAAATAGAGATTACGAAGACTCAGGTATTATAGATAGAATTTATCACGAACCCACCTTATCTCCGACTTCTCCTTTTGATCCCAAATTAAAAGTCTTTTCTATAGATATTGAAACTTCCAAAAACGCAGAAGACCTTTATTCCCTCTCTATTTATTCTAAAAAATTCCAAACTTCTTTACTAGTTTCAAATAAAAAAGTTCCAAGTACTTTAAGTTTCAAAACAGAAGAAGATTTACTAGGAAAATTCCAAGAAATCATTTTAGATGAAGACCCAGATATTTTAACTGGCTGGAATTTCATAGATTTCGATTTAAATTTCTTAAAAGAAAAATTCAAAGAACACAAAATTCCTTTTGTTTTGGGTCGAACCGAACAACAATGTAAATTACAACTAGAACAAGACTTTTTTAGAACTTCCAAAGCAGATTTTCAAGGAAGGGTTGCTTTAGATGCTATAGATCTAATCAGGAGTTCATTCATTCAATTAGAAAATTACAAACTCTCTACAGCAGCTAAACATTTCCTTAAACAGGATAAGTTAATAGACGATTACAATAAAGGACAGGAAATAGAAAAATTCTACAAAAAAGATCCTAAAAAACTAATTGCTTACAATTTAAAAGATTCCAAACTAGTTATAGATATTTTAGATAAAACAAAAGTTTTAGATTTAACAATCCATAGGTCTATTCTTACAGGTATGCCTTTAAATCGTGTAAGTGCTTCCATAGCTTCTTTTGATTCCTTATACTTAAGAAAACTAAGAGAAAATCAAATAGCAGCCCCTTCTTCCACTTTCCATAGAAAAGAATCTCCTATAACCGGAGGCTATGTTATGGATTCCCTTCCAGGGATATATGAAAATCTTTTAGTCTTAGATTTTAAATCACTATACCCTTCTATCATAAGAACTTTCAATATTGACCCTTTGGCTTTTGTAGGAAAGAAAAAAGGTAAAAGTTACATCATAGCACCTAATAAAGCTGCTTTCAAAAGAAACTCAGCCTTATTACCTGAAATCATTGAAGTTTTAATGAAAGAACGTGAAAAAGTAGCAAAACAAAAAGATGAATTAACAAGATATGCTATCAAGATTTTATTAAATTCTTTCTTTGGAGTTATGGCTAACCCTTCTTTTAGATTTTTTAACACAGACATGGCTAACGCCATCACCCAATCTGGTCAAGAATTAATAAAACTAACTGCCAAAAAAATAGAAGAAAAAGGCTACAAAGTTATTTACTCTGATACAGATTCTGTTTTTATTAATTCAAAAATAGATTCTTATGAAAAGTCTCAAAAACTAGGAGAAAAACTAGCTAAAGACATCAATTCTTTCTTTGATAAACACATTAAAGAAAAATATAATTCCGAGAATTATTTAGAATTAGAATTTGAAAAGGTTTTCAAGATGTTCTTGATGCCCCACGTCAGAGGTTCTGAAACTGGAGCTAAAAAACGTTATGCTGGATTATTAATCAAAGATGGAAAAGAAAAAATAGAATTTACCGGTTTAGAATCTAGAAGACGAGATTGGACAGACTTGTCTAAAAAATTTCAAAAAGAATTATTAGATTTAATTTTCCATAAAAAAACAGTTACAAACTACATAAAAAAATTCGTAGAAGATATTAGAAAAGGCAAATATGATGATTTATTGATTTATAGAAAAGCCATAAGAAAAGACCTAAAGTCCTATGCAATAAATGCCCAACACGTCAAAGCCGCACAAAAATTAGACAAGATGGACTCGAACATAATTGAATATGTCATTACCGAAGATGGTCCCGAACCTACCCAAAAACTCAAACATAAAATAGATTACGACCATTACATAAAAAAACAGATTCAACCCATAGCTGATTCTGTCCTGGTATTTTTTAACAAAAATTTTGAAGAATTATTAAAAGGCAATAAACAAAGTTCTTTATCTAATTTCTAACAGAAATCCGAAATATTCTTCATTTTAGGAATAGAACATTCATCTGGTCTAAACAAATAACAATCCTGGTCGTCAAAATAACCACATCTAAACTTTTCTAATGGAATCTTAATCCTTTTACTCAACATCAAAGCATAAAAATAAATTTGAGTAGCCGCAAACTTCTCTAATCTTGCTTTAGGTTTATAATCTAAAACCCAAATCTTATTCCCTTCAATTCTCAATAAATCAATATGCCCTGTTAAAGGTTCGTTGGTTTTAAACAAACTTTGATAAAATTCTACTTCCTCCGGCTTTAACCATAAAGGAATCTCAACAGCAATAGTCTTATCGTCATTTTCCAGCATAAATACTTGCACTTTACTATGTGCTGTTTTATATATACTCCTATTTTGTTCTAACCCATGAGAAGTCCAATCACATAAATCGTGGTTTTTAACATGTTTCAAATCCAAATTATCTAATTTAAATTTTAAAGTAGAACTCCGGGGTCCCCTTTGGAAATAGTGATGCGGACAATCCTTGAACATTTCTTCTAAAAATTGTCTTAATTCAAACAACCGATCTTTACATAACTCACTTGTCTTCAATGTATGAATCCGATAATGGTACCAACCCCCTTTATGGTCAAAACCAATCTGCCTTATCACCACTTTTATTCAATTGAAAAAAATTAGAAGTTACATATAAATCTTTTGAATACCTTTAAAAATTCTTTTTTTCTTTAATTTATACATGGGAGTAAAGCTACCAGGTATTTTGCCTGTAAGAACAATTGAATGGGAAGACTTAAAGAATAAAAAGATTGGAGTAGATGCTTCCAATGTTCTCTATCAATTTTTATCTAGTATAAGACAAAGAGACGGCACTCCTTTGATGGATTCTTCAGGAAATGTAACTTCTCATTTGTCTGGAATTTTTCATAGAAGTTTAAATTTAATGCAAAAAGGAATAAAATTAGCTTTTATCTTTGATGGAAAACCCCCTGACTTAAAAGCAGGCACTCAACAAGCTAGAAGAGACCGAAAAGAAAAAGCTCACGAGTCTTATAGACAAGCTAGAAAAGAACAAGATATTGAATCTATGTCTAAATATTCTAAACAAACCACTTATTTAGATAACGAAATGATTCAAGAATCTAAAGAATTAATTAAAGCTTTAGGCTTGCCTGTAATCCAATCTCCAAGTGAATCTGACGCCCAAGGGGCTTTTATGACTGAACGTAAGGATTTGTACGCATTTGCAAGTTCAGACGCTGATTGTTTACTCCATGGCTGTCCTAGAACAATTCCTAATCTAACTTTATCTCAGACTAGAAAGATTCCAGGAGGAAATTTCGTTTATATCCAACCCCATTTAATTGAACTTAAAGACGTTTTATCACATTTAAACATAAATCAAGACCAATTAATAGTGATGGGTATCTTAACCGGAACTGATTATAATCCTAAAGGGATTCCTGGAATAGGACCTAAAAAATCTTTAAACCTTGTAAGTCAATTCAAGAAATTTGATGCTTTATTCAAAACAGTAGAAACCAATTTTGACTGGAAAAAAATTTATGCTATATTCAAATCTATGCCAGTCATGAAAAATTATCAATTATCTTGGAAGAAAATAGACGAAACTAAAATCAAAGAACTTCTAGTAACTAAGCATGATTTTTCAGAAGATAGAATCAATAATTTATTAGAAAAATATAAAAAAAATAAAGAAAAAAATAAACAAAAAGGCTTAGGTGACTTTTAACCCCAAGCTTTGTTTTTGTCTTGTTTTCTATTTCGACTCTGAATTTTAGGGTTTTTTTGAGCTCTATCTAATTTCTTCTTAAATTTATCGAAGTCTTTCTTAGTCATACCATACTTGTCTAAAATGCTTTTCTCACCTTTAGTTCCCAATTTCTTATTTAGGAATCCAACCATACCAGCCCAAGAAGGGTTAGTTTTTTCTCCATCAACATATTCTTCAATACCTGCTAGGACTTCTCTTTTGTCCCCCCATCTGCCTTCTCTATAAGCGGCTTTAGTATTACTTGGAATACCCATTACAGTATCTACACCCTTTCCAAGTTTGTTTGCTGCATCTCCAATTTTACCTAAATCCATTTCCTTATTACTGGTTCCTAATTTGACCAATTCGGATAATAGTTTGAAGATGGTGTATGTAATCAAAGCAATAAAGACCCATTTTGAAATACCTGCGAACAAGCTTGCTTCTGTGACACTTTGGAGCTCTGTTTTTAAAATAAGGATTAATTGAAGTGCCACTGCATACAAAGAACCTTTCAATAAATGTCCCCATTTGGTTTCTGGATACATCTTGTGGATTAAATATAGTACCACAAAAATAATTAAGAAACTAAGTATAAACGTTACAATCGAAGGCAATAACTTGCCAATATAAAGAGTTATAAAACTATCAGGCACAAAGGCAATTGCTAAAAATGAAATAAGACCGGCAATAATACTGCCTTTCCCGTCAAACATAGATTTTAATCCCATGTTTAAGATCAAATATAATACAATAATAAGAGTTAATTTAATGACTAAAGTATTTGGTTCTCCTCCTGTTGCACCCACAATACCAAATAAAGGTGTTATCAGACCATCTACAATTCCCCAAACATCACTTACCGCAGTTGTTATATCTTTTGTAGTACCAGCCCCAGTTACTCCTGCAAATGCACCAGTCACAGCACTCATATCAGATCCACTACCAAATGCAACTACACTTAAGACTAATAATAATCCAATGAATAAACTTTTTTCACTCCAATTAATATTACCAAATGAAAAAGAATTAAATGGATTGGGTATCTTCTTAGAAGCAGTTCCACGTCTTGAAGCAACCCTTTTACTAGACCTCTTTTTTGCCATTGTTCTTAAATAATAGCCTTTCCTTTATAAATTTTTTTATTATAGTGAATTAATTTTTAATAAAGACTTCACTAATTGTTTAATTTCAGAATCCAATTCTCCAATTTTCCCAATTAAATCTGTAAAATAACCTTGATCCAGGGGTTGATTCGATCTCAACCTTCTCAAATGTGCATCTAGGTTCTTCCTAACAGGGGTAAATCTTTCTACAGAATCATGTAAATCATTATATTCTTGAACTATTTCAGAAGCTAAATCCTTTGCATCTGCTTTACTAAGATTGCTTTCCAATCTATGAACCCCGCTATTTAAATGAGTCATAAAGGTCCTATTTATAACATTTAGTTGATTGTGATGTCTAGATAAATCATTAGCCAAACCATCCGGGTCATTACTTAATTGATCTAGATGCTCCCCAATTTTATTAAGCTCATTTACTAATTTATTAGCTAAAGCTTTTGCACCTGCAAACTTATCTTCTTCTTTTTTCTTAGTTGGAGTTTCATCTCCACCCTTGCTCTTTAAACCTTTAAACAATCTATGGAAAAAGAAAATTAAAGCTGCTAAAGTACCCAACATCACAGTTGTACTTGCTAAATTATGCATAATGCCATAATTAAATTCAAAAACCACCTCTCTATTTAGATAGGTAATAAAATTCATCATTAAGAAAAATCCGCCTGCACTCACTAAATTCACAGTTCTATTCTCAGAATCCTTACTCCATTTATACAACCAATATATGGGTAGTACTATAAATAGGGTAAATAACAAGTATCCTACAAGACCACCTAATAAATCTCTAAATAAAACTTCTAATAATCTCTCGGGAATAAAAACTACACCCATAAACGCAGCAATCACCGCAATCACCTTTGATAATTTTTTAGGAACTTTATCTCCAAAATAATTCCCCGCCAACCAAGCTAACACAATATAAAGGATAATCCATAAAGCTAATTTAATCGCTGCATGAAAATTATTAAACCTAACCGCATCCATCAAAGGTTCTACAATGCCGCCAAAAATAAAATCCAAAGTATCCGTGATTAGATTTGAAAATCCAGAACTTCTTCCACCAAAACCCCTTCCATAATCAAACAAACCTTGAGCCAAAACACTCACATTTAAAACCAAGAACACAAATATGCTTAAAATTAGAGTTTTACCTTTCATTAAGTCACCTTTTTTATCTAAAATACCTCTCAAAATTATATAAATCTTTTGGTAAAATTTATAACCCCTCAATTTCTTAAAAGATTATGAAACTCCCTTCCTCTTTTGATGTTATTGGTTCTATAGCTATTTTATCAGAAAAAACTAAACAACCTAAAAAAGTAGCCCGAACATTATTAAAAAACTTCAAAAATCTAGAAACCGTTGTTGTTAAAACCGGAATCCATTATGGTAAGTACCGATTACAAAAAACAAAAATCTTAGCAGGAAAAAAATCCAAAACAACCATACATAAAGAAAATAATTGCACTTTCAAATTAAATATAGATCAAACTTACTTTTCTCAAAGGTTATCTAACGAAAGATTAAGAATTTCTAAATTAGTAAAAAAGGGAGAGGAAATTTTGATCATGTTCTCAGGCATAGCGGTTTATCCGATCACTGTCTCCAAACTTTCTCCAGCTAAAGAAATTCATGCAATAGAAATAAATCCTAAAGCCCATAAATTTGCTCAAGAAAATTTAGAATTAAATAAAATAACCAATGTAAAACTATTTCAAGGAGATGTTTCCAAAGTTATTCCAAAGATAAAAAAGAAATTTGACAGAATTATTATGCCCCTTCCCAGAGACGCTGCTTCTTATCTAGACCTAGCAATTAAAAAATTAAAACCTTCCGGAACTATCCATTTTTACGATTTCCAGAGGTTGGAAGACATCCCCTCAAAGTCAATAGAAAAAATAAGACTCTTATGTAAACCTCAAATTCTAAGAGTTGTGAAAGTCGGTCAATACTCTCCAAAAAAATTTCGAGTATGTATAGACTTTAAGGTGAAGTAAAATTCACACCTGCACTAAATTTTACACCCCATACAGGTTCATCATACATTTTGTGTAATAAATAGTCAAATTCTCCTCTCAAAAATAAGCCATAAGGATCCCCTTCTTTAAATTTTCCACCCACACTAAATCCCCCGGTCAATCCATAAAATGTACTGAAATCATGCTCTCTATCTATCTCATAACTACCCCATCTCAAATCCCTTGTTTCAAAATAATTATCTTGCTCTCCACCAAATGCACCAAAACATAAATGACTAAGTGGACTTCCTACCCTTATACCTCCACTCATCCTCAATAAATGAGAACCTCTCGTTTCCCCGTCTCCCAATCCCCTATATCTATATTCACTTCTATTTTTTTTAGTCTTTCCGAACCAGGCAAGACCACCCCATACACCCAACCTCTTTCTTCCAAGATCTCCTCTTAAATCCACTCCAAAAGGAATCCCCCCCTTACCCATAACTTCGGTAGAAGGAAAATAACCCCCCAAACCTACAGAACCAGAAAATTTACTTTGGGCCAAGGCACTGCCTGTCGGAATTAGTTCTAATGCTGATAATGCTAAACTTCCAATAACCTTGGCTTTACTCATCTTACTACTTTAAAGTAAAAACGCTTTTTTAAATCTTTCCTTTAAAAACATTTAAATAATTCCTCACTCTATTTACCTTCATGCCAAAAAAGAAGAAATCTTCCAAAAAGAAAAAAATCACCCCCCCAATTTTAAAAAGAATTGAAAAAAAATTAGATTCTATTTTAAGAAGAGAACGTGAACAAGCTGATTCTGATGAAGATCTAGAAGAAGATTTGGAAGAAATCAAAAAAGATTTGGAGGGTTCTCCTTTAAAGAAAATAACAGTTAAAGATTTTGGCAAGGCTTTAATTGGTTCTTTTATTGGTGTTACCTCGCATTTTGTTTTTTTAGAAGGCGCTCATTTTGCAGATAATTTAACAACAGCTCGAGCATCTTGGCTATTAATAGTGGCTTATGTAGTTGGATTAATTTTCATTTATGCAGCTGGATTCAAAAAAGTCAAACAAATCAGACTTTTATCTTTCATCCCGGCCAGAATAACTTTGATTTACATTGTAGCTTTATCCGTTACTTTCTTTGTATTATACATATATGGGATTACAGCCCACTCTTCCGCAATTTTAATATATAAGCAAGTCGCTGCAGTATCCATACCTGCTATAATTGGCGCAAGTGCAGCTGATTTGATAGGACATGAATAAAATGGCAAAAAAAGGATCTGATGGACGTGAAATCTTAACCCTATTAGAAAAGGCCATAACTAATTTAGAAAAAACCATTAAAGCAGGAGTGCCAGATCAGATTTTAGTGGATATTGTGAAAAAATTAACAAAGAAACAAAATCTCCCAGAAACAATGGTAAGAAAAATTAAAGAAATAGAAACTGAACTGGGGATTAAAATCCTAAAACCCTAACTCCAAACTTTTCTTTCCTTTTAATGCACTTGGAGCTTCACCACCATGCCAACTAATTCTGGGTCTAACCCTTAAAGGATAAATCCTCTCAGATACATCATCCAATATAACTCCTGCCCCTTTTTCTTTAGGCAAATCATTAATTGCTTGGGTTAAACCTTTCTCCATATAACTTTGCATCATCGAATTTAAAGCATCCATATCCTGGCTCGCAGTTATTCTATGACATAACACAATATCACTTTGAGTTATAACATCATCATGCACTTTCCCTGGTTGTTGGGTAGCTAAGACCATGCTTATTCCGGGTTGCCTGCCTTCTCTTAATAAAGAAATCAAAGCATTTGTAGCCGGAGTCTCTTTATCTTTAGGTAAAAAATTATGGGCTTCATCTATAAAGATCCATAACAAAGGCAATTTACTTTTAATTCCTTCTTGTCTAAACAAACTATACCCTCTCTCAATATTTTCTACTTCTTCTCTTTTCCTCTCGATAATCCTGTCTGCTAATAATTTTTGACCCACTATTCCCGCCACTAAAGATTTAATACTCCAACTCCCTGTAATCTGACCATAACAACTCAAATCAATGATATTTACCCTTCCTCTCTCAGCTATTTTGCTTAAATCCACAGCTTCCTCATCAAACAAACCCCAAGTATTGGCTGAAATAAACATCCCTTGCACTCTTTCTTTGACTCTTTCGTCACTTTTTTGATCTTCTTCCAAATGATAGGTAATCTCATTTACACTATAGTCCCCACTTAATTTTTTCAAAACCCTAGCTATTAATACTCCTTCATCACTGTTTATATCAATATTAAAAACCCCACACCAATCTGCCGCATTCAATAACCTGGGTTGTAAACCAAACTCGTAATCCGCAGGAATCCCCTTAGATTTGTAATCTTGATAATAACCCTTTGGTACAAACAAATCAATGTCCAAACCTTTAGAATCTAAACCCCATTCCTCTAATAACATTTCATCTTTTTCATTTTTATATTTCATAGTCCAAAAGATCCCCATGGTATCAAAAATGATAATGCTCATATTATTCTTCACTTCTTCAGGAAAATCAATCACACCTTCTGTCATAACCCCCATAGAATAAGACTTACCTGAATTATGGGATATAATTCCATTAGCTATAAATGAATGATTTTTAGGAACTCTTAAATCGTACACTTTTGTATTATACCTTTTCTTAGAAATCTTAGTTAGGGGTTCAAAAAATAAATTCTCTGAAATATATTCTGTAGATTTTCTTTTAGGGATTCTCCAAAAGTTTCTTTTTTTAAGTCTGGATCTTTTTTCTTCAGAAAATAAACTTATTTTTTTCTCAAATATTTTCAAAGAGGAATAGTCCATTATATCTAACACATAGCTTAAGAATTTTTTACCATTACAGGTTACTTTTTTATTTCTAACTCTTCCATGAATACCAAAGTAACTTAATAGAAGTTGCAAGTCTTTTAAAAATAAGTTTGAATTAGAATAATATTGAATTCTAGAACCTTTTTTATCAACAGTTCCATCACAAGAAATTAATGCTTTAAGAAATTGAGCAATTGTTGATTTGGGAGACGAAAATATTTTTTTTGGAACACGAATTACACTATCTTTCTTACCCACAGGAATTCCCAGTTTAACAAATTCATCAACAACCCTCTGCTGTTTTGTTTCAATAACTTCATGATTGTATTTTTCTCTTTTATATCTCTTTGCTTGAATGTTGAATATCTTTTCTAAATCTTTTTTAGCACAAATAAGTACTTCCTCTTGTGCATTAAAGATTCTTAATCTTTTTTTGGTGCCATTATACCAATATCCCTTACCATCTTTAAATCTGCCTTTTTGAACAAACAAATTTCCATCTGCAAGTATAAATCCAAGAAGCCGAGCCATTTCTTTACCAATACCTTCTTTATTTTTAGTCTCTGGAAGATTTACTAAACTTACAATTTTATCTTCAACAGTTATTTCAGAAGCAATCTTCCAAGAATAAAATTTATTAGATTTAACTAAAAATGGATGTTCTGCTGTAGCAATTAATTCTTGACCATCTTTTAAGGTTATTTCATAGAGTTCTTCATTTATATCATAAGAAATAAGTTTTGCTCTTTCTAATTCAAATTTTTTATTTTTTTTATTAAATGAATATATTTTGTCTTTATTTTCATTAAATTTTTTTATTTCTTTATATCCTTTATCTGTAAAGATAAAAGTGTCTTCTGTAAGACATCCACGTTTGCCACATACTAAAATAGTATGATTTCTCGCCACATCTAAATAAACAGGATTAGCTAAACTCGTAATCCTTCCCATCTGCACATAAGTCTTCCCTAGAAAAACAGTCCCTTCTTTTCCAAATAATTTTTTATCCTCTTCACTTCTCCCTATTATAATATCGTAAGCCATAACTTAAACTAGAATTTTATTTTATATAAACTTACTTCTTGAAATAATGTCTCAATCCAAATGCAATTAAAGAGCCTAATAAAACCCATCCAACATAAGGAAGCAATTGATCTAAAATTCCAATCCCTGGTTCTAAAACAGATAAATAACTTAACAAAGGTTTGCTTGCTTCTGCACCCTCTGCTGGAGCATCCACCGGAAGAGATGTCAAAATTTTAATTATTTCTTTAAATAAAAAAACATAAACCACTATAACTAGGAGGGACATAAAACCACTCACTGCACTAGGTTCTTCAATAATTTCTTTCACCAAGGCCCGAATCATGGGAAGTATAAATGCTATTGCAACATAAGCTAAAATAACAGAAAATATAATCTTCAAAATTGTTGTTACAACAATCTCTGTAGCTACCACATTATCACCTTGACTTTTTAAATAGAATTCTTTTATATAAATCTATCGCTATCTTTTTAAAACTTGTTTTCTATAAAGTATTATGCTAAATAACCAATTAAAGACTGTTTTGTTCTTGGGTATCTTAACTGGTATTTTATTAGCCATAGGCCAATTACTTGGCGGTTATTCTGGTTTGGCTCTTGCTTTTGTATTTGCTATTGTAATGAACGTTGGTTCTTACTTTTACTCTCATAAATTAGTTTTAAAGATGTACAAAGCTAAAGAAGCTTCCTTAGAAGAATATGCAGACCTACATAAAATGGTTCAAGAAGTCTCGCAATTAGCAAATGTCCCCAAACCCAAAATTTATATCGTCCCTTCAGAGAATCCAAATGCTTTCTGTACAGGTCCGAACCCCCAGAAAGCTGTTTTAGGTTATACTCAAGGTATTTTAGATTTACTTTCCGAAGAAGAGTTAAAAGGTGTAACTGCTCACGAGATTGCCCATGACAAAAACAGAGATATGCTAATTTCCACTATAGCAGCTACTATTGCTTCTGTTATTTCTTACGTCGCCTTTATGGCTCGTTGGGGGGCTATATTTGGGGGGATAGGGGGAGATAGAGATGGTGATAACAATGTAATTGGTTTATTAATTTTGGCTATTGTTGCCCCCCTGGCCGCTACCTTAATTCATTTAGCTATTTCCAGATCTAGAGAATTTATCGCGGATGAAACCGGGGCCAGGTTTATCCATAACGCCGCACCTTTAGCTAACGCCTTAGAAAAGCTAGAAGATTATGGCAAACAAGCCCCTATGCGAATGGGCACAGACTCTACAAACAGCCTATTTATAGTAAATCCTTTTAGAGGAAAAAAACTTCTAAGCCTATTTATGACCCACCCACCAACAGAGAAAAGGGTTGAAAGATTAAAGTCTCTAATGATATAATCCTAATATATACTTTATAACTTAACAATAGTAACCTTTAAAAATAGAATTTTCTAGAGGATTAACTATGTCTTTATTAGATGAACTTCCTCCCACCGAGGAGATACGTATTGAAACATTGGGTACAAGACTGGCCTCTGGAGAAGTCTTGGTCTATGCTGAAGGGGTAGGTTATACCAATCAGGAAGCTCTTTTATGTGGTGTCGGATCTGATGTAGATGGGGCTTCTTTGGAAAGGCTTGCAAATCCAGAAACTTATAATCTTGATTGGAGATTCAATCGCTCCCTAAAAGTTTGGAAATTCCGCAATCAAAGAGAAAAGGCAGATTTCTTTGGGAAATTTGGGCAAGCAGTACAGACTCTCGAAATCATTGAACCCTTGGCTCAAAGTTATAGGCAAGGGGCTATAAAAGAAATCAGAAAGTTAAATCAACAGGTTCGAGCTGTAGTAAGATCTATTAATTTTGAAGAAAAAACCTTGGCTCAAAAATCTGAAGAACAAAAAAAATTGGAAAGAGTCTTGATCTCAGATGAATTCAACACTACTGTTTATCAGAATATAATCCGGCCCACTTTTAGTGATAATCCGATCATTCTTCTTTATTTTTCCTCAAACAAAAACGAGTTTGAACATGCTTTTCAGGTAACTACTTGGGCAAATGCTATCGCCTACAGAGCAGGAGAACGAGATGAAAATATGCTAAGAGAACTAACTGTAGCTTCTTTATTATCCGGTGTTTCTGACTATGGCGCCGAGTTATTAAAATTAGATAAAGAGGGAGAACCTTACAGATATAGGGATTTTTTAATTCCTTTGAAATTATTTAAGGTAGGGAAAGGTGATGAGGAATTTAACATTGATGGGATAACTAATCAAGAGATAGAAATTATGTCCCACCGTCATTCTAGAAGGGATGGAAGAGAAGCAGAATTAGCGGGGAATCGCTATGTTTACTTACCTACCAATATAAATCGTTCGCAAGATGCTAGCGGATTATTACACAAAGAAGCTGAATATCTGGGGATGCAGGAACAAGGCAACCTCACAATTAGAAACATTGAATCCCCCCTATATGGAGCACTCTATTTAGCAGAAAGATTTGTAAGTTCTGTAGAAAGACATGGCAGTTCCCTGAACGCCCTTGCAGAAACCAGAACTATAAAAAGAGAAAGAGGATTCTGTGCAGATCCCCATTTTGTAGATGCTTTCTTGGAATTGGTTGAAGAAAAATATTCAAGAAGAAAAGTTAATCATTCTTAACTTCCTCAGCCTTAACAATTTCTAATTGACCAAATTTCCCAGCAGTTAATTGTTTTTCCCCTTGATATTCATTACAATAACCATTGGTAATTTTAACAATATCGCCCACGTTTACCTTCTCAACCTCATCATTCCATAGGGTTAATTTAATATTTCCAGAATCATCTTTGAAATCACAATTACAAACCCTTATTTTATTTCCAAATTTATCAAATTCTCTAGGTTCTTCTTTACTCACGATTTCGCCAGAAACATCTATTTTTCCCTGGCGGACTTCAATATCTTTTATTTCCATAGTATCACCAGCCTAAGAAAATTTAGAACCCTTTATAAAATTATGGTAGTCTATTTTCAAAAATCTCAATTTTTTCAACAACATTATTGAATCCCTTCAGTTCAGATTCCCAAATTGTTAAAGTATCATATCCCAATTTTCTAAAATGTTTCTTTCTATCCTTTACATGTTCCTTTTCATTCTTTGCACTTATCCTTTCGCCCGTATGCCAATAATCACCAAAGAGTTCAATTAGTTTTTTCTTTCCGTCAGTATGGATAAAGTCAGGATTTCTCCCATTTAACATAACTTTGAAATCACCCACAAATTTATAGGGAAATTTATTCTCTTTTAACATTTGCATTAATTTTAGTTCGGATTTATTTGGTTTTATCTTAAGGGTTTTAATCATCTTCTTCACACTTTCTTCATTTTTCCACATATTTTTTGCCCTTTCTTTTAATATTTTTCTAAATTGAGGATTGTTTTTGATAAAACTTTTTACTTTTAGAGAAGTTTGCTTTCGGAATTCCAACGAACAACGAGTATCTGCAGATTTTTTTACCGCTTTTTTCCATTTCTCGGGGTTATTCTTAATCCATTGAGACAATTTCCCTCCTTGATTTTTTCTCGCTTTAGGATTTTCTTTATGATATTTTTTCATAAGATCAGACCTCTTCTTACGATATTCTTTGCTTTTGATAACCTCTATCCTTTTTTCTTCTATCTCCTTCCATTTCAAAGAATTCTTTTTCCTAAACGCTTTCAAATCCTCTGCTTTCTTTTTTCTCATCTCTGGAGTTCTCATAGTTTTTTTAAGCTTTTTAGAAATTTCTTTTTTCTTCTCTGGGTTTTTCTTGAAATATTCTCTTTGTAATTTACTTCTCAATTCCCTAAATTTTTTACTCTTTAATGTTTTTATTCTATTATTCATTTTCTTCAATCAAATCCGCCATGTAGTCACCTTTAAATTCCTGAATTACAGATCCTGTTTCTATATCTTTTATTTCATCTGCAAATTTACTTCTGATTTCTCTTAAAACATCATCAAAGTCTTTAAAATCTCTGGCACATATGCCAATTGCCACATCCCAAGCACCAGTTGTTTTAGAGATATAAACAACCTGCTTTATAGAATTTAAAAAATTAATAAATTCTTTTTCCCTTTTTTCATCTAAATGATATAATTTAAAGGTAGTATAGGAATACATGGGATAACCTAATTTAGCCGGATTCAAAAAAGCATGATAAAACCTAATCACATTTAATTTCTCCAATCTTCTGATTCTATATTTTACACTATCTCTGGGAATACTTGTTTTCCTAGAAATTTTACTTATAGGCATTCTTCCATCTGTTTGAAGCAATTCCAATATCTTTTTATCTTTACTATCTAATTTTACCCTTTCTCCAAATTCTAATTTAGGTGTTTTTAACATATTTACTATAATGGTAAACTTATATATAAACCTTTCGTATTTTGGTAAATTATAATAAGATAAGTACTTAAATAAATTAAAATTACTATTTGATAATGATTAATGGAGGATAGAAAAATGAATAAAAAATTAAGAAATGTAATCCTTGGTGCAGGTTTATCTGCTTACTTAGTTGGAACATCCCTACTATTTTCTCTAGTTAAACAAAAAGAAACAGAATTTAGAGAAAAGAACATTAAAGGATTTATGCCTACCGAAACCAAAAATTGTTTGATGTTTGAGAGGGGAGGTGGTCCTGGGAGATTGCTTTTAACTGACGATGATAAAGATGGTAGTTTAGATTTCTGGATTAATTCTTATTGTGGTTTTCGTTGGGGTGGTGCTGTGTTTTCCTTAAATGAAGGACATAAATTAGATAGATTTCAACCACTATATACTGAATTATTTCAAAAATATCAACAGAAAAGTAGGTAACTCATTTATTTCCTCTCCATTAACCAGTTGACCTCTCCATCATCTAGTTCTAATTCTTTTGAAACTTTTTCACTCTTTAAAAAATTAACTAATACCGGTAATTCTTGATACGCTTTTTTCTTAGAAATGTGGGTTTTACTTGCAAATTTTTCTGCAATATTTCTCCTTTTTGTATTTCTTTGTTTGGCAATCCACATTTTTAAAATTCTACTAGGTCTTTTATAATCTACAAATCCAACTTTCTTTGTCTCCTTACTCAAACCAATCCCTACATTCATTAAAGCGGATTGATAAACTAAAAATCTCCAATATTGTCTTCTCAAAATTCTTCCCTTGTAAACATCTGCCTTACTTAATTTATCATAAGCCTTAATCAAACTTTCATTATCATATTCTTTACTTAAATTTTCATCCACCCACATAAAAATCTCATCTAAATTTTCATTTAAATTAGAAAAAGATTCTTTCAAAATATTAACATCTTTACTTTTGAAAACTCTCAATAAACTTTCCTCGATTTTTTCTTTATACTCTCGATCATCGCCTTCTAAATTTAATTTTTTTTCAAATATACTTCTTTCCAAATCCAATAAACTGGCTCGAACATCACCGCCATTTTTCCTCGCCAAATTTTTTAAATCCCCTTCATCATATTTTATTTTTTCTTCTTCGCAAATTTTTTTCAACAAGGTAAATATTTCTAAATAATCCACGGATTTAAATTCTAATAACTCCACTTTTCTCCTTAAGGTATTAAATTTACTTCCAGAAATTTCATTTCCCGTTAAAATAATTGGATGTTTTGTTTTTTCTATAACTTTACTTAACTCTGCCAACCCGCCATAATCGCTTCTTCCACTTATCCCATCTACTTCATCAATCAAAATTAATTTTTTATTCCCAAATAAACTTTGTTGTTGACTTGCTATCCCAATTATATTTTTTATTTGATCTCTTTTTCTAAAGTCAGAAGAATTCATCTCTAAAATTTCAAATTTTTTTTCTTTAGCCAAAGCATAAACTGCACTTGTTTTTCCAATCCCTCCTGGACCATGAAT
Source organism: Nanobdellota archaeon (assembly GCA_002688095.1). Lineage (GTDB taxonomy): Archaea > Nanobdellota > Nanobdellia > SCGC-AAA011-G17 > ARS1403. The sequence goes on along the minus strand of NZCA01000004.1, from coordinate 63,370 downwards.
TAACAAAGCTTTTTTTCTAGGATTTTCTAACCATTCTAAAATTTTATTAACATCTTGACCAATAATTTCATTTAATTTAGTAGGAGTATATTTATCAATCATAATCTTTGAAAATTGGAAATGCTTTTATAGATTTGTATTGTCTGAAATAATATGAATTCATCTGAAACCAAATCAGCCATTCCAAGAGATTACTCTTTACAGAATTTGATATCTGATTTTATAAAAAACAATCCTGTCCCGGGAGATCCTTCTCAAACAGAAACATCTCGTGGGACCATTGTAGTATGGGATCTGGATGTTTATGGAGTTTTTTCTTCCAGCTCTGCGCCTTCTTCAACTAGTGGCCAGATGGTGGTAAAAAGTGATAGTTTTACTAGATTTTATCATTTTGAGGGAAAGATTAGGGAAGAGGAAGTAAAATTTGGGGCTCAAAGATCTTGGACTCAAGAATATCCCTCAGAAGAGAAGCCTAAAGGTGAACCTCGGGTCTCAATAGACAGATGGGGTACCGGGGGTTATTGGTTTTTAAAAGAATCTACTTCTTCATAAAATTCGCAATAAGACTTTCCAATTGAACAAATTCATCACTACCTTCAATCATTCTAAACTCTACCTCGCCACATTTATCCACTAATTCAATTTTTCTTTCATCTTCTAATTCCAAACCCCAAATTTCTCCTTGAATCTGTTTGATTATATCTAATCCACTTAATCCGTGTTTTAACATAACATCCAATAACTTTTCTTTAGCACTTACAAAGTTCCCATTTACAGCCAAATCTAAAACTTCTTTAATTTCTTTGGGTTTGGCACTACTTACAATTTCATAAACTAGCTCTTCATTAATATTTTTACTTAAAGTACTACAACTTTGCATAACATTCTCTAAACGCCTAACATCCCCATTACTCACATAAAATAAAGCCTCTCGAGTTTTATCATCTAATTTTAATTTTTCTTCTTTCACAATATTATCCACTATTTGATTTACACTTTCTTTATCTAACGGCTTAAACCTAAAAATCGTACATCTACTTTGAATAGGATCTATTATTTTACTACTCCAATTAGTAATTAAACAAAATCTACAAATGCTAGAATATTGTTCCATTGTCCTTCTCAAGGCCTGTTGGGCTTCTCGAGTTAAAGCATCTGCCTCATCTAAAATACAAATTTTAAAAGGCACATCTCCAATAGCTCTAGTCCGGGCAAAATCTTTAACTTCCTTCCTCACAGTATCTATACCTCTAGAATCTGAAGCATTGGTCTCCATAATGTTATTTCTCCAAGAATCTCCGTATAATTCTCTAGCTGCGGTCAAAATCAAAGAAGTTTTCCCAACACCAGCAGGCCCAGAAAACAATAAATGTGGCAGATTTTTCTGTTCTACAAACGCTTTAATCCTATTTACTATATTGTCTTGACCTATAACTTCTTTAAAACTCTTAGGTCTAAATTTCTCTATCCAAATACTAGAATCCCCCATAACTAAAAAGTTTCAGACTTGCTTTAAATATATTTATATTCTACATGAAAACCTTTTTAAATTTAGGTTCAGGTAATTAATAAGATGTATAACCCACAGGAAGTAGAACAGGAAATACTAAAATTTTGGGAAAAAAACAAGATTTTCAGTAAATTAAGAAAAAAGAACTCCCGCGGGAAGAAATGGTCCTTTATAGATGGTCCTATGACTGCAAATAATCCAATGGGAGTCCATCACGCTTGGGGTAGAACTTACAAAGATCTTTACCAAAGATTCAAAGCCCTACAAGGATTTGACCAAAGATACCAGAATGGCTTTGATTGTCAGGGATTGTGGGTAGAAGTAGAAGTAGAAAAAGACTTAGGATTAAACTCTAAAAAAGAAATTGAAGAATACGGTTTAGATAAATTCTCTAAAGCCTGTAGAAAAAGAGTAGAAAAATACTCTAAAATCCAAATAGAACAATCTATTCGATTAGGACAATGGATGGATTGGGATAATTCTTATTACACTATGGATGATTATAATATTGAACATATCTGGCATTTTCTTAAAACCTGTCATGAAAAAGGCTGGTTATACAAAGGAACAAAAGTCATGCCTTGGTGTCTACGTTGTGGTACATCTTTAGCCCAACACGAATTAGCCGATTCTTACAAAGAAATGGAACACGAAGCTGTTTATTTCAAAATGCCAATTAAAAACACTAAAAATCATTATTTATTAGTCTGGTCTACCACGCCCTGGACATTTCCAGCTAATGTAGCAGCCGCAGTAAATCCTCAATTAAATTATATAAAAGCTGAACAAGATGGAAATATTTATTATTTATCAGAAAAAGTAGCTGACAAAGTTCTAAAAAATTATAAAAAATTAGAAACTGTAAAAGGAAAAAAATTAATTGGTTTAGAATACTCTGGACCTTTTGATTATCTTCCAGTTCTAAAAGACATTAAACATAAGGTAATTGCCTGGAAAGAAGTTGGCGAAGAAGAAGGAACAGGAATTGTACATATGGCTCCTGGTTGTGGGGAAGAAGATCACGAATTAGCAAAAAAAGAAAACCTTCCTAAGATAGCTCCAATAGATGAAACCGGAGATTATATCGAAGGTTTTGATTGGCTAACTGGAAAAAATGTTAAACATATTCACAAAAAAATCATAGAAGACTTAGAAAAAAATAATTTCTTATACAAAACAGAAAATTATAGACATCGTTACCCAGTTTGCTGGAGATGTAAAGAAGAATTAGTTTTCAGATTAGTTTCAGAATGGTTCATTTCTTCTGAAGAAATAAGACCTTTAATGAAAGAAAATGCGAAAAAAGTCAAATGGTATCCCGAACACAGCGGAAAATTAATGCAGGACTGGTTAGACAATATGGGGGATTGGAATATTTCCCGGAGAAGATATTGGGGACTTCCTCTGCCTTTTTATGAATGTAGTTGTGGTCATACTGGAATTTTAGGTTCAAAAGAGGAATTAAAAAAATTAGCTGTAGATCCTAAACAAGTTGATTCCCTCCCAGAATTACATAAACCTTGGATAGATGAAATTAAGATTAAATGTTCAAAATGTAAAAAAGAAGCCTCTAGAATTCCAGATATCGGGGATTGTTGGTTGGACGCCGGCATAGTCCCTTACTCCACTTTAAATTATCTAACAGATAAAACTTATTGGAAAAAATGGTTCCCTGCAGACTTCATAACTGAAATGCGAGAACAAATTAGATTGTGGTTTTATTCTATGTTATTCATGTCCACCACTCTAAAAGATACAATCCCTTACAAATCTGTCTTGTTAAATGAAAAAGTTCATGATGAAAAAGGTGAACCCATGCATAAATCCGCTGGAAATGCTATTTGGTTTGATGAAGCGGTAGAAAAAATGGGAGCAGATGTTATGAGGTGGATGTATTCTACCCAAAATCCTTCAGTTAACTTAAATTTTGGTTATGCTCCGGCTAAAGAAGTTAAAAGAAATTTGGATGTTATCTGGAATTTAGGCAACTATGTTAATCTTTACTGTAAATCTCCTAAAACTGGAACTGATGATGTTGCAGCTAAATGGATAATTTCCAGAAGAGAATCTACAAAACAAAAAGTCACAAAATACTTAGACAAATTACAACCCCATCAAGCCATTCAAGAACTAAAACAATTCCTAGTCGAAGATTTATCTAGAACATATGGGCAATTAATTCGAGATAATTTAAGTGATTCAAAAGTTCAAGCTACTTTATTTAACTCTTATCTAGATGGACTTACCTTACTTTCTCCATTCCTACCTTTCATGACAGAAAAACTTTACAAGGACTTAACTAAAAAAGAATCTATTTTCTTAGAATCTTGGCCAGAAGCTGATAAAAAATTAATTGATGAAGATTTAGAAAAAAATATGACTGTTGTAAAGGAAATAATCCAAGAAATTTTAGCTCAAAGAGATTCCTCCCAAATAAATGTACGTTGGCCCTTACCAAATGTTTTAATTACAAATGAAAACCCTAAACCACTAAAAGATTTTGTAGAAATTATAAAAACCCAAACCAATCTTAAGCAAGTTACTTTCAAAACCGGAAAACCTTCAATAAATTTAGATACAAAATTAACTCCAGAATTGGAAAACGAGGGTTACCTTCGCGAGTTAACAAGAAAAATCCAATCTTTAAGAAAAAAAGCCAAGTTAAACAAAGAAGATAAAATTGATTTAACCATCGTTACAAAAGAAAAATTCTTAGATCACTATCAAGATGAACTAAAAGAAAAAGTAAATGCCTCTAAGCTAACAATTTCTCCATCTTCAGATAAAAATTTTAAACATTCCTCAAAAGAAACAATAAAAGAAAAAGAATTTGAAATTAATTTTAATTAACTACTTTAAAATTTATCATAGCCTTTATAAACTCTTTGTTCTTTATAAAGGAACATTGGAATAATAAAATGGTCAAAAAAGAAATAAAAATCGTAAATATCGTTTGTTCAGCTTCTCTGGGACAAGATATCCCATTAATTAAACTTGCCGAAACCCTACCAAACACAGAATATAATCCAGAACAGTTCCCTGGCTTAGTAATGAGAATTCGAGAACCGAAAACTTCTGCTTTGATATTCTCCTCAGGAAAAATAGTCTCCACTGGAGCTAAATCCATGAGAAAAGTCAAGGAATCTATTAAAGCTATCATAAAAAATCTAACTAAAATTAAAATCAGAATCAAAACAGTTCCAAAAGTAAATGTTCAAAATATGGTTGCAGCCGGAGCCATTGGTATGGACCTGAATTTAAACTCTTTAGCTATGGAATTAGAAAACACCGAATACGAACCAGAACAATTTCCAGGGTTGGTTTACAAACTTCCGGGTACCAGGGCTACTTTCTTATTATTCAGTAACGGAAAAATAGTTTGTACTGGAACTAGATCCGAATCTAAATTAAATGAAGCAGTAGATAAACTAATAGTTGTTTTACGAAAGCTGAAAAAGTAAGCCACAAAAATTTATATATTAATTGGTTTTTTCTAAAGAAGGGGGTGTAAATTGGAGACTCAAGAACAATTAGAAAAGTTTAGAGACTTTTTTGAAAACTATCAGGATTACTTACATGAAGTCATAGCTAAAGGAGAAATATCAGCTATTTTCGATTTTAATGAATTATTAGTCCACGATCCTGAACTAGCTGATTTATTGTTAGAAGATCCTGAAAATGTTCTAAAAGCTGCAGAATTATCTTTAGACAATTTTGATATTCCTTCTAAAGACTTAAGGGTCAGATTTCATAATTTACCTGTTACAAACACAGTTAGAATAAGAGATATAAGATCCGAACATTTGGATAAATTTATTTCTATAGAGGGGCTAGTTAGACAAACCTCTGATGTTAGACCCCAAGTTACTTCTGCTAAATTTGAATGTCCTTCTTGCGGAAATACTATAAATATTTTACAAATAGATACTCAATTCAAAGAACCTTCTCGTTGTTCATGTGGGAGAAGGGGCAGATTTAGATTAATTTCCAAGGAATTAATCGATGCTCAACGTGTAGTTTTGGAAGAAGCCCCCGAAAATCTAGAAGGAGGAGAACAACCAAAAAGATTAGCTGTTTTCCTTAAGGGAGATTTAGTTGATCCCAAAATGGAAAAACGTACCACTCCCGGTTCTAAAGTTAAAATTTCTGGAACTGTAAAAGAAGTTCCTGTTCCATTGAGAACAGGAGGACATTCCACAAGGTATGATTTAGTAATGGAATCTAATTTTATAGAACCTGTAGAAGAAACTTTTGAGGAAACCTCTGTTTCTAAAAAGGAAGAAAAGGAAATTATAAAAATTTCTAAAGATCCCAAGCTTTATCAAAAAATTCAAGACTCTATCGCTCCATCTATCTATGGTCACGAAGACGTCAAAGCTGCTTTAATTTTACAATTGATGGGGGGAGTTCAAAAAGAACATGATGATGGAACCAAACGAAGAGGTGACATGCATGTCTTATTAATTGGAGATCCTGGTGCAGGCAAGTCTCAAATGCTTCAATTTGTTTCAAAAATTGCTCCTAAAGCCAGATTGGTTTCTGGAAAAGGTGCATCTGGAGCTGGACTAACCGCTACAGTAGTTAAGGATGAATTTATGCGAGGTTGGGCTCTAGAGGCCGGGGCTTTTGTTCTAGCCAATGGTGGATTTTGCATCATCGACGAGATGGATAAGATAAATCCCGAAGACACTTCTGCCTTACATCAAGCCTTGGAACAACAAGTTATTACAATTAGTAAAGCCAATATCCAAGCCACACTGAAAGCAAAGACCACACTTTTAGCAGCTGCTAATCCTAAATTGGGAAGATTTGATCCTTATACTCCTATCGCTGCACAAATCAATATGCCTTCAACTTTAATTAATAGATTTGATTTAATATTTCCGATTAAAGATTTGCCTTCAAAAGAATTTGACACCAAAGTAGCAACTCATGTTTTAAACCTACAACAAAAACCAGACGATCTAAAATCCACTTTTGATTCTGATTTCTTAAAAAAATATATCTCTTATGCCAGACAAAAAACCAATCCCAAATTGACTAAAGAAGCTGTAGAAGAAATAAAAGATTTTTATGTTGGTTTAAGAAATATGCCTGGAACAGGCGAAGATATGGTAAAACCTATTCCTATATCTGCTAGACAATTAGAAGCTTTAGTTAGATTAGCTGAAGGTTCTGCCAGAGTTAGATTATCCAAAACAGTTACTAAAAAAGATGCTCAAAGGGCAATTGAAACTTTAAAGAGATGTTTAATGCAAGTCGGATTTGATTACGAAACCGGACAAATTGATATTGATAGAATATCTACTGGAATCTCTGCCTCTCAAAGAGGAAAAATTGTAAAAATAAGAGAACTAATAAATGATTTAGAGAAAAAAATAGGGAAATTAATTCCAATAGATGATTTAATCTTAGAAGCTTCTGAACAAGGTATTGAAGAAGAAAAAGTAACAGAAGCTGTAGAAATGTTAAAAAGAGATGGAAGCATTTATGAACCTAAGCGAGGTCAAATATCTAAAGTTTAAAATGCCAGAACAAGAACAACAAGCCAGACAAGTAGCTTACAAGGTTCCAATAGTCACTTTACTAAAAAATGAATTTATCCAACAAGAAGGATGGAATCCGAATTATATAAATATAAATGAAAATCATGTTTCCAGAATAAATTTAATTGCTACAGTAATAGATAAACAAACTTCTGAATCTCTAATCACTTTAACCTTAGATGATTCCACTTCTACCATCCAAGCCCGTGCTTTTAATGAAGATATTAGAAAAGCCACAGATATTAATGTAGGAGATCCTGTTTTATTAATTGGTAGACCTAGGAAATACAATGAACAATTATTTGTAACTATTGAAGTTGTTAAGAAAATGGACCCTATTTGGACTAAAATAAGAAAATTGGAACTTCAAAAAAATTTCAATTTAGATTCTAGTGGGGAAAAAACAGTAATTCAAGAAACACCTACTGAAACACAAAGTGGAGCAGAAGCCGGGATAGAGAGGGTGAGTTCCTCTTCCTTAAACGAATCCGGAGATAAAATCCTAAATTTAATCAAAGATTTGGATGATGGAGATGGGGCTGATTTAAATCAAGTCATAACCAAATCTGGTTTAACAGAGCAACAAGTTCAACCCGTAATCGAAGAATTAATCAAACTTGGAGAAATATATGAACCCAAACCTAGTAAGATTAAAATCCTAGGTTAAATTTAAAAACCCTTATTCTGGAGAATATATTATGGATTATGAAAAAATGTTGGAAGAAGGTATTAAACACATACCAGAATCTGTTCTAAAGAAAGAACGTTTTGAGATGCCTACTGTGAAGGGCCATATAGAAGGTAATAAAACAATCATAACTAATTTTCAACAAGTGGCAGATGCTCTAAGACGAGAGTCAGACCATTTACTCAAATTTTTATTAAAAGAACTAGCCACTCCCGGAACTTTAAAAGGTTCTAGATTGGTTTTTGGAAGAAAAATTAGTTCTAAACAAATTAATGAAAAAATAGAAAAGTATGCTAAAATTTACGTTCTTTGTAAAGATTGTAACAAACCTGATACCCAATTAATGAAGGAAGATGGCATCTTATTAATCAAATGTACAGCTTGTGGTGCTAAACACCCTGTCAGAGCTTAAATGTTAACAAAAATCCATCAAACCGAAGATAGAAAAATTGTTTCTTTGTGTGATGAAACTTTGATAGGAAAGAAATTTGAAACTAAAGATTTACAATTAGACATTTCTGAATTTTTTTACAAAGGAAAAAAATTAGATGAGAAAAAAGTTTTAGAAGAAATCCAAGAAGCCTCTTCTTTAAACATTGTAGGAGAAGAATCCATAAAATTTGCCTTAAAACATGATTTAATATCTAAAACACACATAATTAAAATCCAAAACATCCCTCATGCTTTAATAGTGTAAAATGAATAAAAAATTTTGTCCTAAATGCGGTAAATTAGAAACTAAAACAACCCCTTTAGTTAATAATTTTTGTCAATCCTGTTTTGCTAAAGACAATCCCTTGTTAAAACAATATAAAGATCTAAATTTGGTTATTTGTCCTGCATGCAAATCCTACTTGCACCAGAATAAATGGCAACCGGCTTTTTCTCAAGAAGGTAAACAAAACTTAAGAAAAATAATCAAAGATTCTCTTCCCGACAAATTAAAATTTGCTCCCCATACCCAGATAGATTCTCTTGAAATTAATCCTAACTTAACAAAAAAACCTGTAGAAACAGAAGTTATAATTCATGGCACCATAAACGACATTCCATCTGTAGAATCCCATAAATTTACTGTTAAAGTAGATTCTTCTTTGTGTAATCTTTGTAAAAAAAGAAAATCTTCTTACTTTGAAGCTACCCTTCAAATAAGACCCAAAAGTGAAAAATTACTAAAATTTATTGAAAATGATTTAAAACATAACAATAAAATATTCATAACAAAATTAGAAGAAAAAAAGTTTGGTTATGATTTGAATGTTACTTCCAAGGAATATTTAAAACACGTTATTTCTAAAGTCAAAAAGAAATTTGATATCGAAACTAAAGTATCCAAAACCCTCCAGGGTAGAAAAGAAGGCGAAGATGTTTACAGATACACTTTGTTATTAAGATTAAAAGAATAAACTTATAAAACCAAAATTCCTTCTTTTGCTCAAGCTTTTTAGAAAAGGTTGAAATATGTCCAAAAAGAAAGAATTAGCCCAAAAACAAGAACAACTCCAAAGAGAGATTAGTAGAGTTAAATTACCAAGAGAAAAACAACATTTTGGTGTTGTGGACCAAAGATTGGGGGCTTCCAGAATGAGAGTTAGATGTTTAGACGGAAAAAATAGAATTTGTCGTATTCCTGGAAGATTAAAAAGACGTTTATGGGTTAGAGAAGGTGACTTGGTTCTAGTAGAGGAATGGGACTTGGGTGGAGATGAAAAAGGAGACATCGTCTTCAAATACAGACCAAGTCAAATTGATTGGTTAAAAAGAAAGGGTCATTTAAAACAATTAGAAGAAATAGAAGAATTTTAAATGTCAGAATTAAAAATTCCTAAGGCGAGAATCGCAGTTCTAGTGGGTGTTAAAGGCAAAACCAAAAGACTCTTAGAGAAAAAGACAAAAACAAAATTAAAAATTGATTCTCAGGAGGGTTTAGTTGATATTCAAGGCACCTCTATGGCTGTTTTTCAAACCGAACTTATTATCAAAGCAATTGGTCGGGGCTTTAATCCAGAAGTGGCTTTAAGTTTATTAGACGAAGAAAATTGTTTTGAATTAATCGACATAACTTCTTTTGCAGGAAAATCCAAAGACAAATTAAAAAGAATTAAATCTCGTTTAATTGGAACCAAAGGTAAATGTAGAAAATTTATCGAAAATATGTGTGACATTCATATATCCATTTATGGTAAAACCGTAAGTATTATTGGCAAAGTAGAAAATGTTCAAATTGCCCGACTTGCTATCCAGGATATCTTATCTGGAGCCCCTCATGGTCCTGTTTACAAAACTTTAGAAGAGAAAATGCATTCTTTAAAGTAAATTTTTCATAAAACCCCTAAAAGAAAAGACTTTTCCAGGATCTGCATCTTTTCTTACAATCAAAGCCAATGTTTTTCTTGCTTTAGAGGAATATTTTAGGAGTTTAGTGAATAAATAATTCTTAACAGGTCTAGACATTAGGCCCAAGGCAAAAGTATAAGCTTCATGAAACCCCTTAGTTTTTTCTAATCCAAGACAGTATTCCTTCAAACCCCTTTCAGAATAATGGTCTTTTATTTTGTTAATAACCTCTCCAGCCAACATACCCGACTCCATTGCCTTCCCAATTCCCTCGCCTGTTAGATTATAAGTAGTACTAACATTTTCTCCAACAAGAACCACTCTATCACTATAAAAAGGACCTTCTCTTAACCCACACCTTATTGGAGCGCCTTTCATATCTAAAACAGACCTCTCATCAAAATTTTCTCTTACAAATCCCCCCAATAATTTTTTTAATTTTACTTTTTCCAATCCAAAATTTCCAACTCCTACATTAATAACATTCCCTGGACAAGGAAATGCCCAATAATAACCAGAAGAAAGTTCATCGTCCATCCAAAAAAGCAAGTCTCTAAGATCTTCTTTATTTGGTATATATCCTCTAACTGCAAAAGCCTCTGGTCTTGAAAATTCAAAACACAAACTACTAGCTAATTTAATATCTGCACCAGTAGCCAAAACTAAAATATCTCCTTCATAAGAGTTACCACTTATATCTTTAACATCCACACCTTTCTCTCTTATCTCAACTTCTTTTATTGGAGATTCATACAAGATAATACCTCCTTGATTTTCAACTTCATCTCTTAAAATTTGGTCTAATTTCTTTCTTTGTAAGGTCATAGAAGACATATCCACGGGAATTTCTTCCCCTTTCCATCCATAAATTATGGCTTTTGAAATCTTTTTAGCTCTTTTCTCAACTTCTTCAAACACACCTAATTGTTTTAAAGCTCTTTGAGCATCAGGAATTAATCCTTCTCCACAAACTTTTTCCCTTCCATGTTCCCCCTTCTCAAAAATAATAGTTTCTAGACCATTTCTAGCAGTTTCAATACCGCAAGCTGCTCCCGCAGGACCCCCCCCACAATTAAAACTCGCCTTATCATGAATCTTATTTAAAACAAAACTTTATTAACCATTTCCATTTCTAAAAAATCAATGGCAAAAACTATTGCAGACGAATTAGCAAAAAAGCAACAGTCAATTTCAGTCTCAGAATTCTTCACTAGAAACAGACATTTATTGGGTTTTGACAATCCTCGAAGAGCCTTATTAACCACTATAAAAGAAGCAGTAGATAATTCTTTAGATGCTTGCCAAGAAGCCAAGATTCTTCCCATAATTAAAGTAAAAATAAAACAATTACAAGAAGAAAGATACTTGATTTCCATAACTGACAACGGGCCGGGAATTGTAAAAAAACAAATCCCCTTTATCTTTGCCAGATTATTATATGGTTCTAAATTTTTCAAACTAGCACAGTCTCTAACACACGACGAACCAGTTATGGTAAAGAGAAAAGGAAAAATAGAACTCTCACCAATCGGAGACTTAATCGCTAATTATATTAAAAACCAAGAAGGAGAAAAAGAAGTATTTGATCTAAAAGTCCCTTGTTTTGACAAAAGTACCCATTCTTATAAATTTAGGAAAGTTAGCCAAGTAATTAAACATAAAAGAAGAAATGAAATTATAAAAGTAAAATTAGCTACAAATAGAGAAATAAAAGTAACGGGTTGTCATAGTTTATTTACCTCTGAAAATGGAATCATAAAAGAAGTAGAAGCTAGAAAATTAAAACAAGGAGACAAACTTTTAGTTCCTTCAAAACTTCCTGAAATAGAGAATCTAAAAGAAATAAACATCTTAGATTATATCTCACTAAAAGATATAGAAAAGAATTGGATGTACGTTTATAACATTCCAGAAAAAGTAATAAGAAATATCAAAGAAAAAGCAGAAATTATTCATAAAAAAACTTCAAAGAGCAGAAGATTCTATAGAATTAAAGGAATAGATATTTTAGATGACAGCCTTAAACAATACGAGACAAAGCAATTTTTACCACTCCATCTTATTTACAAATTAAACTTAAAAAATAAAGTAAAGGATTGTATAATAAAAACCTATCAACACGGAAAAGAAACAACAGTCCCAATCACACTTCCCCTAACCAAGGAATTTATCAAATTTCTAGGATTTTATGTAGCAGAAGGACATTTTGATAAAAGACAGATAGGATTAACATTTGGAAAGCAGGAAGATAAATTCGTTAATGAAATAATAAATTTCTCAAGAATCTTCGGGCTAAACTTCACCATTGAACCACGAGAAACCATCATAAGAATTAAATTATTTGGAAATATTTTTACAAAATTAATAAAAAATCTCTGCGGAAAGGGTGCTAAAAACAAAAAGATTCCAGAATTCATATTTAGAACAAATCAAGAATTAAGACAAACCTTCTTAGATGCATTGTATCAAGGAGATGGACATAATACAAAAAATAGAAATCAATTAATGCTAACTACTTCAAGTAAAAAATTAGCTAATGAAACTCTTTACCTTTGGCTAATGCAAGGAGTTCTGGCCTCTATACAACCAAGAATTAACAAAGGACTAGGAAAGTTTCCATCTAAAGCTTACTCCATTAATGTATATGGAAAAGATATTGAAAAATCAAAAGAATTTTCATGCAATATTAATCCTGGATCTAAAAGAATTGTTCAACAACTAATACACAAAGATTTATCCTTATTACAAGTAAAAGAAATTGAAATAATCAAAAAAGGTTACGAGCACGTTTACGATTTATCTGTTCCTTATTGTGAGAATTTTGTAGGGGGCCTTGGAGGTATTTCTTGTCACAACACAAGAGGACAACAGGGTATTGGAATCTCTGCAGCTGTTTTATACGGTCAATTAACAACTGGAAAACCAGCTAGAATTATTTCTAAAATAGGAAAAAACAAACCCGCCCATTATTATGAATTAAAAATAGATACTAAAAACAACGAACCAGAAATTCTTGTAGATAAAGAAGTCCCTTGGGATCAAGACCATGGAATAAATGTAGAAATAGAGATGGAAGCTATCTATCAAAAAGGCATTAGAGGTGTAGATGAATATCTAAAACAGACTGTTATTGCTAATCCTCATGCAGAATTAACTTATATAGATCCTGAAAACAAACGTGTCCATTACCCAAGAGCTTCTGAACAATTACCTGTAGAACCTAAGGAAATTAAACCTCACCCTCATGGAATTGAACTAGGCATTTTTATTTCCATGTTAAAATCTACTTCTGCTAAAACATTAACTGCTTTCTTAACAAAAGAATTCATAAGACTAAGTTCTAAAACGGTAAAAAAAGTTTGTGAACAGATAGAATTCAAACCTTCCATGAAACCAAAAGAGTTAGATAGGGATCACGCTGAAAAACTTTACAAAGCTATTCAAAACACCAAATTAATTGCCCCTCCTACTAATTGTTTATCTCCAATCGGAGCTGAAGCTCTTCAAACTTCTATGGAAAAAGAAATCCCCGGAGAATTTTTTGCTTCCGTAACTCGTCCAGCTTCTGTTTATAGGGGTAACCCCTTTCAAATAGAAACTTGCATTGCATTTGGAGGACAAATACCTTCTGATAAATCAATGACCTTGCTTAGATTTGCTAATAGGGTTCCTTTGCAATATCAACAATCCGCCTGCGCTATAACAAAATCGGTAATTGAAACAAATTGGAGAAACTATAATATGTCTCAATCACGGGGTGCACTACCTGTAGGACCTGTTTTGCTTGTAATTCACATGGCCTCTGTTTGGGTTCCGTTTACATCCGAATCTAAAGAAGCCATAGCCCATTATCCCGAAATTATTAAACAAATTAAATTAGCTATTCAAGAATGTGGTAGAAAATTAGCCTCCCATATTAGAAAAACAGTTAGGGTTAGAGAACAAAAAGAAAGAGCAGGATTATTTGAAAAATTTATACCCGAAATAGCTTCCTCTTTAAATAGACTAACTAAAGAAAATAAAGACCAAATAACATCTAAATTAACTAAAACCTTAAAAAAATCTTTAAAGGATTTAATTCCAGAAGAAGAAGGGGATGCGCCCCTTTCAACCCCGCAAAAAAAGAACGTTCACAAAGAAAAGAAAGAAATTAAAAAACCAACAAAAAAAACTGAAGTAAAGAGGACAAGTTCCACTAAAAAGGTAAAAAAACATGGCAAAAGGGAAAAACAAACAACTCTTGGCTCTAGAAAATCTAGGTAAGGATATTGTAAAACAAATTAAGAAAGGGAAAAACCCTGAGATAGCCATACCGATAAGGGCCTTATCTAATATAAAATTTGATGAAAAAACCAAAACAGTTCAATTAGGTAGTAAAGTCTCTGCTAGATATTTTTTCCATATTGCTCACGCTAAAAAATTCTTACAAACTTTAGAAGTAGCCGCCATTAGTCATAATTTAATCAAAGATGGTAAACACGCTTCTCTAAGGGATGTTTTTTACATGGCTAAGAGAACAATTCCAGGAACTAAAGTAAATCTTGTAGATGACCAACCAGAATCTGATTCCGTTATAGAAGATTTAGAATTAGTAACAGATCAAAGCCGGGAACAATTAAATGTAAATGCCAATAAAAACGGTTCTGTTGCGGGAAAAGTTGTAATTGAAGATAAAGGGGATACAATTGATTGGTCTAAATTAGGTTCTGGAGGTTGGTCCATTCCATCTAATGTTGAAGATATTAAATTCAAAAAAGTCACAGCCAAATATATTTTATATATGGAGAAGGCTGCAGTATGGGAAAGATTACATGAAGATAAATTCTGGGAAAAACAAAATTGTATCATCATGTCTTCCCAAGGTCAAACTACAAGAGGTATACGAAGATTACTCCAAAGATTAACTAAAGAGCATAAGTTACCTATTTATGTATTGACTGACCTTGACAGTTGGGGACATTACATCTATTCTGTTATTCGCTTTGGCTCAATTAACTTGGCCCACATATCAGGAAAAATGGCTATTCCTTCTGTTAGATTCTTAGGAATAACTACAAATGATATTGAAAAATACAAACTTGAAAAGCATTTAATTAAATTCAAAGATACGGATCTAAGTAGATTAAAACAAATTCAAAATTATGCCTGGTTTAAAGATAACAAAGCATGGCAAAAAGAATTTGCAGCACTTAAAAAACTGGGTGCTAAGGCAGAGATACAAGCCTTAAGTAGCAAGGGAATAAGTTTTATCTCTGAAAAATACCTCCCTGAAAAGATCAAAAACAAGGACTTTATTGATTAGATTTTACCCGGTATAAATATTCAATAAATTGTTTATTTTCTTCATTATTCTCTAAAGTAGTTAAACTTCCAATATTAATCTTAATGAGTTTATCCAAGGGATTAGGGTAATTTACCCTTTTATTCAGTTTACAAAATCCTTCCATAACAATCCCAAGTTCGCCCTTCAAGGTCTTAGAAACATTACCTTGCCAAGAATTAATCATTTTAGCAATTTCTTTCTGTTTTAATTTCTGCTGGTTAAACAATTCTTTACGATAACCATCTTCTAAAAAACAAGAGACCTTAAGATTATGCATAATATCCAAGAATTTATTCTTTTTTCTTTGACAAAGATCAAATAATCTTATTTCCCAGAATTTTTTATAATTATTCCAGTTGAAAATTATAATCTCCTTACTATTCCTATTCTCCCGATTTACTACTTTGTGCCTTACATCCTCTACATCTAAGCAACTAGTAATTATTTTTTCTATATGCGTTTCTTTTCTATGTAAATCAAAAGTAATTTGAGAGACATAGTCTTTCTTTTCTTTATAATCAATTCCAATATTCCCTTCTGCAGCAAATAAACCTCTTAAAATAGATCTTCTCAGCAGAGGATTGCCCATAAAATCCATCTTAAGTAAATTCTCTATAATAATTTCAAACATTTTTCTAAAAACGGCACCATTAACCTGAATATGAATACACTCATTTCCATGTCTATCTGAAAATCTTGTTAGGATTTTTTCTTTAGGAATATCCAAATAATCTGACCATTCTTCTTTTAATCCTTTATTCTCTTGTCTATATTGGACTGTAAAAGTAATATCTTTAAGATCTATAAAAAAATATTTTTTTAAAAAATTTAAAGCATGATTTGCAATGTCCTTATCTTTAGAACAGTAGGTAATATGGTTTTTTTCTTTTCTATTTAGATCACTATCTCCCAAAAATAATCCAATTCCTTCTATAAATTTTTCATCTATTTGGATGTATTTTGGAAAAATGAATGGTTTTGGACCTTTCCCCTTTGTTGCTTTGTAACATAATTCTATATTTTTGCCAAGGTCTTTAATAATCCAATCTTCAGGAACAAGCTTTAATGTATTGATTTTCATGGTATCTTTATATACTTTAATCTTTAAATAGATTGTCCCCAGTTTCATTACAGATACTTACCTTCCAGAAAAAATAAAATCTGAAGATTTCTTAGATTAACCCCTTAATTCTTTAATTTTTTCAATTACAAGCTGTCCTTTTGTACCATAATATAGAAAATCTTTTTTTAATTGTCTAGCTAAATTTCTTTCTACATCTGTTTCCTCGGTTAAATCTTCTACTAATCCCATATTAGCGACCGTATGTGTTTTTGCTTCTTCTACAGCTTCCCTATATCCCCTATCTTCTTTTTTAAGTATAGATGTGGGGGATATTAAAGAATTTAGTATTCTTATACCATGCCTTGCTAAACCCCTTATTTCTTCACATAAATATCCTATACGACTTAATCCAAATTCTACATTTATGAATTTTGGATAAAGTTCTTTTATTTTTGACATAGCTTCATGACCTTCTACAGTATACATTTTCTGGGTAAATTCTTCATAATTCGTTTTCAAATGACTCATCTCAAAAATAAGTGGACTTCTAAGCTTATACCCCTTATTATAGGTTTCACCCCCTTTTAGAAGAGCACGCATAGCACTCACAAATAAAAATAAATATTTATGATCTGGTTTTTCTTCCATTCTTGAGTTATTAACTTTAGCAAATTCATTTGACAAATCCTGTTGAGCCCTGCACAAAGCTGCAAGTTCCTTTTTAAGTTTTTCATACCTATCTTTGTTATATTCCTCTCTAATATCATTTAATTGTCTGAAAATTAATCTTAATTTTTTCTTCTTTAATCTAGGAATAGCTTCCATTCTACTTAATTTATCTTTTAAATTTTTTTTTGCCTTGGGCATAAGGATATAGACTTTCTCATATAATATAAAATTTTCTCTACGAAACCCTTAAAAAACCCATTTTTCCTAATAAAACCATATTTTCTTACTATCCAAATTCTAGAGAATGTCAAAGATTAGAGTGTTCCCATTATGTTGCTTTAGTTGTCCAAGGTCATAATCTCACAGGCGGAATCCATCATAACCCTGAGAAAATTGAAAAGGCAGTCCAAATAGGGAGTACATTGATAAGGTGTGAATTAGAAGCCTGCATCTATTCTGAGGCTCCGCCTCCAGAATCCTTCCCAATCATAATCCCGATATATTAAATCCCCTTCTTTCTGAATAAAAGCAGTTTCTTATAGGGAAAGCTTTTTAACCTAAAATATTTAGTTCTTTAATTAAGCCTCGGTAGCTCAGAGGGTTTTTGAGTCCTGTATTCCGGCCCGAGCAATAGGTAGAGCATATGACTGTTAATCATAAGGTCGTAGGTTCAAGTCCTGCCCGAGGCGTTTTTTTCTCAATGTTAAACGACATAAACGACACGTACGCGTAGCGCTTATAAAGAAAAAACCTTATAATATATCATGAAACTGGACTTATCTAAAGTCGAATTTTCTCCAAAGGATATTCGAAATGAAATAAAACTTCCAACAAAATTAACTTCTGATCTGGCTTATCTTATGGGCTTACACCTAGGAGATGGAAGTATGAATATGTACAAGAGAAAAACAATTGATTATTTAATTTCATATACTGGGCATTTAATAGATGAGGAAGAATTTCATATGAAAATTATCAGAACTTTATTTAAGAAATTATTCAATAAAAAAACCAAATTAATTTTAGATAAAAGAAAAAATCACTCTTCTTTAAAAACATATTTTCGTTCAAAAGCAATATTAACTTTTTTTAATAAATCTTTAAAATTGCCATTAGGATCAAAGAAAGGGTGCAAAATTCCCAAAATTATTTTAAATTCGAATATAAAGATAAAAAAATATTTTTTAAAAGGTTTAGCAGATACGGAATTCTGTTTAACTTTTAAAAAGAGATATAGACAAAAACATTATTACTCCGCAATTACTTTCGCGACGGAAAGTGAATTTATGCACAAATCAGTAGTTGACCTACTTAAAGAACTCCATTTCGGTCTTTATAGTTTAAAGAATTATATTACCTATAGAAAAGGAAAGAAGTTAAAAATTAACACAGTGGATTTAAACGGGTTATCTAACTTAAATCTCTGGTTCAAGGAAATTGGATTCAACTCAACCAAACATTTAACTAAATATCAAGTATGGAAGAAATTTGGATTCTGTCCCCCAGATACAAATATCATTGAAAGACGAAACATTTTAAAAGGAAAAACAGACATTAATTCTTATTATGGCCTTGTAGCTTAATCTGGTGGAGCATTCGACTGATAATCGAAAGGTTGGGAGTTCAAATCTCCTCGAGGCCACCATTAAAATGAAGATATTTTTGATTAGACATGGACAAACTACTGGAGATATTGAAGATAGATATGGTGGGGATTATGAAGACCATCTAACTGAAAAAGGCGAACAACAATCTCGAAAATTAGCTTCCAAATTAAAAGACAAAAACATTGAAATAATATATCACAGTCCCAGAATAAGAGCAACTGAAACTGCAAAAATAGTATCAAAATCACTAAATCTTAAATTAATCAAAATTCAGGATTTAAGAGAAAGAAATGCTTATGGGATCCTAACTGGTCTAATTAAATCAAAAGCTAAAGAAAAATACCCTAAAGAAGTAGACAAATTACAAAAAGACAAATTAAATCATAATGTCCAAGGGTCTGAAAACTACTCTTCTTTTAAAAAAAGAATAATTCGTGTTTTCAATGATCTTACTGATAAAAGCAATGAGGCTGTTGCAATTATTTCTCATGGAGGGCCCATAAGTACAATAACAAGGGAATTACTGAAACTTGGAGAACTAAAATATTTGGGAGATTGTGCAATTTTAGAGATAGAAAAAACAAACAAAAAATTTAAACTTCTTGGTTTAGATGGTGCAGAACTTGAAAGTTAAAAATTAAACAAATTCAAACCTATTTCCTCGTCTTTATACCTAGAAATATCAATGTCCAAATCAATCAAAACAATTTCACAAGTAGCCGCCACTATAGCTTCCTTACAATGACCTCCTTTCATGTTCATATCATCATCTCCAACAGCCATATGGGCATGCACATAAGGTTCATTATCCATCATACTTAAATTACCATGAAAACTCACAATTTCTCTCTGGCCTTCAAATTCTTTTTCAATATATTCTTTAGTTTCTAAGTTATAATTGGCTAGAATAACGTGGCTTATTGCCCCCAAACCATTAAAAAATCCGGCTTTAATATTTTGTTCTTTTAAAAATTTCAATAAGGTTTCTATTATCTTCTCTCCTTTCATTAATCTTAGAAAATATTTATTCTTAATTTGTTTAAATTTCATAATAGAAAGATCTCAAAAAGAGGATTAATAAAAGTTTCTAAAAGAAACTTAATATCCAGTTCCAAACATCAATTAAGATATCTCTTTTCACAAACCAGAGGATAACTATAATAATTATTATTAAAATAATTAGCTTTTTAATCATCCCACCCCCAGATCTTTCTAATTTATATCCACTTAAATTACTCGGAACTTCAGTTTTAACTTCTTCTGCCATTTTTTTTTGATGAACCCAATTTTTCCGCGAACGCCTTTCCTAAAAGGGTTCTATTCAATTCCCACCCCGTCTTTTATTTTTTTATCCAATTTAACCTCTTCCTTTTCAGTTCTTAAGACCTTTTTATTATAAATAACTTTCCCATCTCGAGTAACTAGTTTTAATCCCAAAAAATCCTCGATTTCCACTTGTTCTTTGGATTTTTCTCTTAAATCTATAAATACCCTAGCACCATTTCTACTTTTCTTAACAGTTAACAAACCTAAATCCTTCCCATCCCCTGCTGCTAATAACATGCCTTGACTTTCAATCCCTCTAATAACAGCTTCTTTTAAATTATTTAAAATTATAATTTTCTTTCCAATTAAATCTTTTTTATCATACCAATCTTTTAATCCCGATACTATTTGTACATTATCTGCATGCAATTTTCCCAAATCTATTTTCAAAATATATAGTTTATCTGCATTCGGATGATCTTTAACACCTTTTACTTCTCCAACGCGAAAATCAAAATCCTCAAAACTTATTTTATCTTCTAATTTAACTTGCCCAGAAGGAGGTTCTACCAGTTTATTTTCTGTTAGAATTTTATATTCTCCTCCAGATGTTTTCTTAATTAGCTTACAGATTCTTTCCAAAGCCACCTTAACAGCTTTATCCTTTACATACTTGTTCCCTTGGACATAGACCACGAAGTCCTTCGTATCTTTCGTAATTTTGGTCTTATCACATTGTTTTACATCTAACCTACATAATATTTCTTCATCATCTCTAAATGCATACTCTCCTTCCTTAATTTTGATAGGTTTATTTTCCCCCAGAGGAATAAAGATCTCAGATCCTTCAGTTAAATCAAAACGAATATCACCTTTAATTTTTGAAACATCATGCGCCCCCACAGCTAAAAGGGTATCTGCAGAAATTATATTGTAAGCATTTACAACAGTATTAATGTTCGGCAGTTTTCCATTTTTTTTAATAAGATCAAGAAGATTTTGAGAAGCAGGCATAAGATGGTCTTCTCCTATTTTTTTATAAAACTCCTTGTAACCTTCAAAAATATCATCCTTAATATTCTTTTTATTTTTTATATTTTCAAGAGTTTCCTTTATTTCCTTTTTTAGTTCTTTATTTTCATTAGAGACTTTCACGTCTTTGAATAAAGCCACTTCTACATTCATTCCCTTATTTTTTAGTTTAGGACTGATTGAAAAGGCTTCTATTTCTTGATTTACAACTTCTTCCTTTAATGGTTCTACCTTTTTACTAAAAACATCACTCACTTGAGAGGTCTTTTCTTTAATATCTTTAATTTGTTCTTCTTCTAATCTTTTAAATAATATCTCTGGTTTTTTTATTTTATGATTTTTCAAATTAAATTTCTTAACCTCTTTCCAATCTTTTTCTTTACAGTTTAACATTTCCAATATTCTTTTAGAAGTGTCTGGAAGATAAGGCTGAATCAATAAAGCCAGAATCTTACTCAAATTCCCACAAATAAATAAAACTTCTTTATCCTTGGTTTTCCAAGGCTCTTTATTTTGAAAATATTTGTTCCCCAAATCACTTAACTTTAATATTTCTTCCAAAGCCAATCTTAATTCCACTTTCTCAAATAAATCAATTACTCTATCAATTTGAGTTACTATTTTTTTTTGTATAGTTTTATCTTTAACAACAGCAGAAGGAATCTTTCCATCAAAATTTTGATAACTAAAACTTAAATTTCTATTAATGAAATTACAAAAATTACCGATTAAATCTGAATTAATCCTTTCTTCAAAATCTTTCCATAAGAATTCACTATCTTTAGTTTCAGGAATTACAAAAGTCAAATAAAACCTCCAATAATCTGGCCCCAATCCGGAGTCTTTCAAATTTTCACAAAAAACACCTCTTCTCTGGCTTTTTGAAAATTTTCCTCGTTCGTAGTTTAGATATTGTAATCCTACAACATTATAGGGTAAATTATAATTATCCTTGATAGAAAGTAGTTCGGCTGGGAATAAAAGGGTATGAAAAGGAATATTGTCTTTCCCAATAAACTGATAAATTTTAGATTTTTTACTTTTCCAATAGTCTTTCCATTTATTTTTATCCCATTCTTTTGTAGAACTAATATATCCGATGGCCGCTTCACCCCAGACATAAACGACCGAGCCTTCATAACCTTTAATCGGAATTTTTACACCCCAATCCATATCTCTAGTTATGTCTCTTGGTTTTAGACCTTCTTTAATCCAGCTTAAAGCAATATTCTTAACGTTTTTTCTCCAAGTTTTATTCTTTTTAATCCAACTTTCTAATTTTTTTGATAACTCATCTAATCTAAAGAATAAATGTTTTTTTTCTAAAAATTTTATTTTATTAGAATCACATATTGCACAACGAGGTTCTTTAAGTTCTATTGGTTCCAATAGGTCGCTACAATTCTCGCACTGATCTCCCCTTGCTTTTTCATACCCACAATTAGGACAGGTTCCTTCAATAAATCTATCTGGAAGAGATTGATTACAACTTTCACAGAAGGGAACTTGTATCTTTTTTTCAGTTAAATAGCCATTTTTGTACATTTTTAAGAAGAATTCTTGAGTAGTCTTATGATGTATTGGTTTTGAAGTTCTGGAAAAATTATCATAACTTATATTTAGCCAATCATAAATTTCTTTGTGAATTTTATAAAATTTATCACTTAGTTGCTTAGGTGTTATACCATATTTTTGTGCTTCTACAGTTATGGGCGTTCCGTGTTCATCAGTACCTCCAATTAAGATAGCATCATGCCCCATTAACCGACAATATCGAACGAAAATATCTCCTGGTAAATGACTCCCTACAATATTGCCCAGATGAGGAATGTTATTGGTATATGGAAGTGCTACGGTTATTAGTCTTTTTTCTTTCATCATCTAACTCCGAATTTCTCATTTCTTTCCATGATATTTTGTTTAGCTAATTTTAAATTCTTTGTTTTTTTTGAATGTTTGAGATAAGGTTCTAGGCTGTTTAAAAGTTTTAACATAGAGTCCTTTCTATGAACCCTCATAGACCAGCAATCTTTATTACTATAATAAATTCTATTTTTACTGATTCTTGGACTTCCTTTTTTAGAACCCAGTATTAATTTTGGGATTATCAGACCCATGCTTCCAAGTTTGTTTCTAATCTTTATGAGTAATTCTTTATCCTGATTAACAAGACTATAATAAGCCATCTTCATATTGATCCCAATGGTTCCTTCAGCATCTGTAAATCCCGCTAGAAAAGCAGAAAAACAGTCTTTCCTACCAAATACCCATTTCGGAACTTTATTATCCAATAAAAAAGAAAAGGATTCATTCAATAACGCTTCAATTTGATAACAATTGTCGTTCCTACTTTTTATTTTTTTCATCCAAATCCTACCATATTTTCCAAATAAATTTTTAATTAGTTCTATTTGTTCGGGAATTGTCGTACCACAATCAACATGAATTGTCTCACTATTTTCCCATATTTTCCTAACTCTCAAATCCCCAATTCTGAAACCAATCATGTAAGCTTTCATTAAAGTATTTCCCTTAAAATCTTTTCGGGGATATCTTCTATGAGCTTCAGCCCTGCTCCTAATTAATCCGTGCTTCTTCAAATGAGTATGAACCGTACTTCGAGAATAGCCATATTTTCTTTCAATATTCCAGGTAGACAGCCCTTTCTTAATATATAATTCTTTTAGCAGTTTTTTAGAAGGTATATTAAAATAATCTGAGCTACAGGAATCTCTCCTCTTAATTTTATAGAATTTAAGCTTTTTCCATATGCTGGCCTGACAACACCCCATCTTTTCAGCAATATCATAGGTAGTTAGTTTTTTACCAATATATAATCTTCTAATTTCTTCTTTAGAGATTTCTACTTTTTTCCCTTTAGAAAATTTATTTGCAAACCCATATTTTCTTAGTTTTCGAACAATCGTATCATATTTACATTCACATTTTTTAGCTGTTTCAGTAATACTCAATTTTTGGATAACGTAAAGATCATATAACTCTTTCTTAGAAATTTTTTCAGGTCTGTTCACAAAAAGTTTCATAGTTTGAGACTGATTTCTAACAGGTAAGTTATATTTACGTATCCAATAAGAAATTGTATTGCGACTACACTTGAAGTGTGCTGTAAGTTGTCTGTAATTTAATTTTTTATCTAGATATAACTCACTTAATTCCCTCTTTCCAATATTTGTTTTTCTTCTCCTATCAAATTTTATTTTTTTCACCTTATAATTTCTTAGCATTTTCAATAAAATCTTTAATTAATAATCCAACCTTTGGAGACATTTTATACCCATATTTACTACAAACTTCTTTAAACTGTTCTAATAATTTTTCATCTATTGTTAAGGTAAATCTGGTCTTCATATTTATTCATATTATTAAATACTTTAAAATATATAAACCTTCCTATAAACTTTTTGAATTATATCTTCCATCATAATTATCTATTTAAATTACTTCTTTGTTTTAGTGTTTTATGTCAGGAAATTTAAAACCTCATTTTATAGAAGCTCGAGATCTTCCAGATTTATGGTTTCAAGCAGTTCATGATGTTCTTGACGTGGGTAGAAAATCTAAAGTTGATAAAGGTTCTTATCCGGGGAGTGTGTCTAATAAATAAGATTTAAATCACCTCAAATCTCTGTGAAACAGAGAAAAGAGGTGAAATATATGTATAATAGATGGCATAGTATAGTGGAAGATATAAACTTTTTCTTTATGAAAGTGAATATTCTTATTAAGAAAACCAGAAATAAGCTTAGAAAACCGAGAGGAAGACCCCCTAAGCACGATCCTGAGAAATATTTGCAGCTCATAGCTGCAAAGGAATTTGACAGAAAAAGCTTGAGAGGAGCAGAAGTAAGGTTAAGTAAGGAGATATGTAAAGAAAGAGTAGACCATTCTGTCATAGCTTATTGGGAAAAGAAACCAGAAGTGACTGAGGTATTTTCTGATGCTATAAAGGAAGCGGGAAAAGAATTAGANNCTAAATTATCACAGCAATTTACTGTGATAGATGCTACAAGTTTTACCAGTTGGTTTAAAGAGGATATGATCTTCCACCTCTTCAATCGCATTAGCGAAGAAACAGTTTATCCCATTGGGATAAGCTTCCTTACAGGAAGTGTGAAAGCTCCTGTAAGTGAAGCAATTGATCCTGGATCGGGAAAGTTATATGCTGATGCAGGCTATGATGATAATGCTTCTATTGGAGTTATGTTTGAGAAAGGGTATGAACCCATTGTTTGTCCTAATAGTACTCGTTGGAAAGGGTACCATCGTAAGAAAGCCAGAAAATTGTATAATAAATTTGAGAATCGATTGGGTTATAGGCAAAGGGGTAGAGGAGAAAGTGTATTTGGAAGTCTGACAAATTATTTTGGAGATAGATTTAAGACAATTAATATCCAAGTTACTCAAACAAGAACTGCTGTAAGAGTTCTTGTTTATCAAGTGAAACTCTTGATGAGATTAACTCAAGAGTTTTTAGGAATTGTTAGACACGCTCTTATCCGGGAGACACCCGACTTCAATATGATTATTTCATAGGACATGTTCTCGATCCAGGTCATGGAAGTGGCACTCAAGATATCCTTCCCGATATCCCTTCTGCAATAGGTATCCCTAATCCAGTTAGTGTAGACTATGTTTATGGAGGACCTACCCATGTCAAAAAAGATGGATCTCCCGCAAGGAGTTATATTGAATATATAATGACCTCACGCAAAGAAAAGGGAGAATCCTATACTTATGGTGAACGCCTTACAAAAGCTCGAATTGATGGAGATAAATTGACATGGTGGGAACAAGCATCACCTCCAAATGTGTCTCAGGAAGACAAAGATAAAAATCCTGTTAACGAAATTATCGAAAGGAGGGAAGTAGATGGAAGGGTTGTGTTTAAGGAAGATGGTCAAACCTACTTAAATCAAATTGAATGGACAATAGATACTTACAAGGAATCCGGATTTGGAAACAACCAAAATGTTCTTCAAGTTGCGGAACCTACAGATAGGGCATTAAAAGACCCTCCTTGTTTAAGATCCATCGATACTAGAATCTTGGATGATGAATTACATTTTGCTGTTTATTTTAGGTCTTGGGACTTGTGGGGGGGTTTACCTGCTAATCTTGCGGGAATTCAAACCTTGAAAGAATATATGGCAAGTGAAATTGGTGTTGAAGATGGAGAAATGATTGTGGAAAGTAAAGGCCTCCATTTATATGGTTATGCCGAAAATCTGGCCCAACTAAGGATGTTAAGAGAATAATATTTCTAAATTGCGCCAACGGGGAATTGAACCCCGATCTCAGCCTCTTTCTGAACTTTTTGATAAAGGTTTTTTTTAAAAAGCTTCTTGGGAAGGCTACGTCCTACCGTTGAACTATTGGCGCTTTTTGATAAGAGCCTTTTTACGGANATATTTAATAATTACCTTTTTGCCATATTCCAAAGAAACTCAAAATAATGTTTAAATCCTTCTGCAATATTTTTATTCTTAATAGTGAACACATAAGGAGTTTGGTCCCACATTAAAATATATACTTTATCTTGAAAAATATCGATTGAAGCAGGGCTTTTAAAATTATCTCCCATAAATCTCAAATTAGAAATCCCCTCTTTTTTTCGTTGTTTAATAAATTCATTATCTCTATTATCTAAAATCATTCTAAACTTGTGATTTTTACTTTTTGAAATCTTATTCACATCTCTCAATACTGCTGCTAATTTTTCATTTTTATAAACTTGATTTGAAAAACCAATGATATTTATGGTTTCACCNTCCGGACATTCATTAGCCAAGGCATACATGGCTGTTTTGAAACCATGAAATCCTTCATAAACCGCAGTATCTGTTTGTTCTCCTTTTTCATTGTAAAGATTTTTCAAATAAGGAATTTTNGCCGCAATTTTTTGCTTTCTTTCCTCCATNATNTCATTTAGAATAGAAGGNTCATGCGCTTTGTAGATTTTGCCTTTGGTGTTTTTTTTATACGTAACAATTCCNTTTTTAACTAGTTTNGCNAGAATTTCATATACTTGAGAATTAGCTACCCCTGTTTTTAACTTTACTTTGGTTCCACTAGAATCTGGGTTTTGAAGCAGAAACTCGTAAACTTTAGATTCATTTTCACTAAGACCGAATAATTGGAGAGTCTCTTTAATCATGTTCTCCTAAATAGGAGTACTCACTTATAAATATTAGCTTTTTTTCAAAAATTGTATGAATAACTTTGATAAAATAACAGATCAGTATAAACTCTCTCACGAGAAACCGGATAAAAAGTATAGTATGCTTCCAACTCTGGTACGTCTTGCTAGTCCCCTGGAGAATAGCACTGTGCTTGATCTGGGGTGTGGGGACGGTTTTTTCACACAGGAATTAGCAAAACACTATCCTCGATTAGTCATAGGAGTAGACAACTCATCTGCAATGCTTTCGCAAACTAACCAAACTCCTAACACCGTTTATATGAGAAGGGATATTTTTCATGATGCTCTACCGTTGGGCAATGTAGCCATGGCTCCTTTTGTACTTAATTATCCTAAAAACCCAAAAGAACTGTCTCAAGTGATAGGAAATATTTCACGTTCAGTTAGGGGCCGTTTTATCGGATTAATAGATATGCCAACAGGATGTTCTCCAGAATTAACAAAGAAATTCGGAGCCACAAAAAAAGTAGATTCCTATACGGATGGGTCTTTAATTGATATTAATCTCTATAATCAGGAAGATTACATTTGTTCATTACAAAGCAATTATTTTAGCAAAGAAACCATGGAAGGAAAGCTTTATGAAAATGGTTTTAGTAATGTTGCTTGGCATACCCCCCTAATTAATCAAGAAGGAATTGAAGTTATGGGAGAAGAATTCTGGGCAGGTTATGTCGATAATTGTGAATTAGCTTACTTTACTGCAGAAAGTTATTGAGAGGATATCCTTTTTATCCAAAATTAACCGAAGAAAAATTAAGAAAATATATTGAAGAACATGAAGAAGAGATAAGGGCACAAGCCAGAAGAATCGCCTAATCATCATTTAATTCAATTAAAAAAGATTTAAAAACCTTCTACACTTCCTTTAAAAGATGAAAAAAAGAAAACAGTTTTTACTAAACAAATACTTAGAACTCTATAAACAAGGTAAATGTTCAATAGATAAAGCTGCCGAATCCATAGGAATAACTATTAGCGAAATGATGCAAAAGGCTACTAGTGCAGGGATAAAATCCACAGAAAATTTGGACGAATATAAGGAAGGGTTAAAACTACTAGAATAGGGTTTTTGTAAATGTTTTTTTCTTTTTGAACTTACTTTTTTCTAAAAAGTAAGAGTTTAGCCCTACCAGGATTTGAACCTGGGTTTCGACCTCCAGAGGGTCGTATCTTTGACCGCTGGATCATAGGGCTTTATTAAAATCCTAGAAAATTTAGCTTAAAAAATTACCTAAAATTTATATACATCCTCTTATTTCTAAATATTCATGAAAAAAATAGCTTTAATCATCACAATCTTTCTTATTGTAGGGGGTTATTTAATAATTAAAAACAATGATTATGACTTAAAGGAAAATCCAGAAGATAGGACTTCTTTTGTAAAGGATTTTACTGGTTGGCTAACCAATTTAGGAAGCAATCTTAAAGAAGTAACCGGAGAAGCAACTAAGCAAGATTGGCTACCCACTGAACAAAGCGATAACGATACAATCAAATAATTTATAAATGGCTTTTTTTCTTAATTCTCTATGACATTACAAGAACCCAAATCTATGGATGAGTGCGTTTATTTCTCAAATAGACTTATAGGGAAAGGGAAAGCAAAGGCCTGGGTATTAAAAGAAAAATGCCCAAAATGTGGCAAGGCTTTAATGGGTAAACCTAAAGATGAAAAAACAGGTAAGCCCAAAATAAGAGCTACAGAATATATCTGTCCCGAATGTAATCATACTGTAGAAAAACAAGAATATGAAGATACTCTTAAGATAAATGTTAAATATACTTGTCCTCATTGTCAACATTCAGGAGAAGTACAATTTCCTTTCAAATGGAAAGGCTATCAAAGATTAAATGAAGAAACTGGCAAAAAACAAGCCATTAAGGCTGTAAGGTTCCAATGTCAAAAATGCAAGGAAAACATTGACATCACTAAAAAAATGAAATAACCTTTTAAAATTTCCCCCTTATACAATTCTATGAAATCTTCATTTTGGAAATATCAATTAAAATACTGGGTTCCAGTCTATATTTGGTTAATTTTTATTTTCTATTTATCTTCCCAACCCACTATACCCACGAGCTCTTATTTTGCAACCATCTTTTCCATAGGACCTCACTTACAACACATCTTTATTTATGCTATTTTAGCCCTATTTATATACAGGGCTCTAACTCATACAAAAACACCTTCAAAATTCCTGGTAGTTTTTTCCACCACTTTTTATGGTTTTTTAGATGAAATCCATCAATACTATGTACCTGGTAGAACTTTTGATTGGTTTGATATTGGGATGAATTTCTTAGGTGCCATTTTAGCCCTAATTTTAATAGCTATTTTTAGAAAAAGAACTGACCGTTAATCTTATAAAGCGATTTTTCTCCTCAATGTT
The DNA here is from genome assembly GCA_002688095.1 of Nanobdellota archaeon. Taxonomy (GTDB): domain Archaea; phylum Nanobdellota; class Nanobdellia; order SCGC-AAA011-G17; family ARS1403. The sequence continues at coordinate 33,716 of NZCA01000004.1, read as the reverse complement.
TACCCTTTTGAGAATAAGGCGTTGCCTAGAAAGGCAAAAAAACATTTCGCTCTATTCTTCGCAGTGACGTGACGGGAAGTCACAAAAACGATTGCACACCCTGAAAAGGATGCAATAATAAACATGGCTAAAAGACATCATCCAAGACATGGAAGTATGCAATTTTGGCCCAGAAAGCGAGCAAAGAGAATCTATCCTCGCATCAAGACCTGGCCAGAGGTAGTTGGAACTAAATTACTCGGGTTCGCAGGTTACAAAGCTGGCATGACTCAAATTAGATTAAGAGACAATTCTGAATCTGCTACAAAAGGTCAAATCATTTCTGTCCCGGTGACGATTTTAGAATGTCCACCCCTAAAACCTCTTTCTCTTCGCTTCTACAAACAAACTGATGATGGCTTAAAACTTTTTTCTGAAATCTCAACTTCTCAAGAAACCAATAAAGAATTATCTCGAAAAACCAACTTATCTAAAAAGAAAAAACAAGAAAGGGTGAAGGGGACAGTGTCCATTCTACCAGATAAATACGATAAAGTAACTTTACAAGTTTATACTCAACCCAAATTGGTTTCTTTAAAGAAAAAACCAGAAATTTTTGAAATCGCTTTCTCTAAAGATGTTACTCCAGAATTTTTAAAAGAATCTCTGGAAAAAGAAATTAAAGCCTCAGATGTTTTCAAAGAAGGACAATTTGTAGATGCTGTGGCTGTTACAATTGGAAAAGGTTTTCAAGGACCTGTTAAAAGATTTGGTGTTTCTTTAAGAGCTAAAAAATCTGAAAAAACTAAAAGGGGCGCAGGTAGTTTAGGGCCTTGGAATCAACAACAACACACCATGTATAGAATAGCCCATGCAGGTCAAACAGGTTATCATATCCGAACTGAATACAATAAATTATTATTGAAGATATCTTCCAAGCCAGAGGAAATTAATCCTGTTGAAGGAATCCAAAAATATGGTTTAGTAAAATTGGATTATCTTTTATTACAAGGTTCCATTGCAGGACCCAAGAAAAGACTCATAAGACTAAGAGAACCGGTAAGAGCAAATTCACCTGGTCTAACGCAAGAGGTTATACAATGACTACAGCAAAACTATACAACATCCAAGGAACCGAAATTAAATCTATAGCACTCCCCAAACAATTTGATGAACCTGTGGATGAAAATCTAATCAAACGAGCTGTTTTAGTTCTTCAACAAAATAAGCGTCAAAAATACGGTGCTCTTAAAACCGCCGGGATGAGATCTTCTGCCAACTTATCTAGAAGAAGGAAAGATTATCGTGGGGGTTACGGAAGAGGCATGTCCAGAGTTCCAAGAAAAGTTATGTGGCGCAGAGGTACACAATTTAGTTATGAAGGTGCTTTTGTTTCCGGTACAAAGGGTGGTCGAAAAGCCCATCCTTCCAAACCTGAAAAAAACTTTGAAGTTAAAATAAATAAAAAAGAAAGAAGAAAAGCTATCCGTTCCGCTATTTCAGCAACCCTATCTTCTGATTTAGTTTCGGTTAGACACAAATTACCAAAGGTCTTTCCATTAATTACTGAAGCTAAAATAGAAACTTTCAACAAAACTAAACAACTTAAAGATTTATTAATAAAATTAGGTTTAGAATCTGAATTAAAAAGAATATCCAAGAAAACTATTCGCGCAGGTAAAGGCACAAAAAGGAATAGAAAATACAAAACAAAAAAAGGACCTTTAATCATTACAGCTAAGGTCGGTCCTTTAGAAAAAGCTTCTAAAAATCTTCCAGGGATAGAGTTTTCACCTATAGACAAGATAAATGCTGAAATTTTAGCTCCGGGGACTACACCCGGTAGACTGGTTATTTGGTCTGAATCTGCTTTAGAAAGATTAGAGAAAGAAAAATTATTCACAAATAGTCCTGTTTATTTAAAGAAGGAGAAAGCAAATGAGTGATTCCTACAAAACAATCTTAAATCCCTTAACCACTGAAAAGGCGGTTAGATTAATGGAAACAGAAAACAAATTGTTGTTTAGGGTAGCTAAGAATTCCAAAAAAACCGAAATAAAAAAAGCAATTGAAGAACTTTTCAAAGTTAAAGTTTTGAAAGTTACAACTTTACATACTCCAAAAGGAGAAAAAAGAGCTTATGTTCGCCTATCACCAGAAAATCAGGCAATTGATGTTGCAACTGAATTAGGATTAATGTAAAATGGCAAAAAGAATTATAATACAAAAACGTGGACACGGTGGACCTACTTATAGGTCTCCTTCACATAAATTCGCAGGTAAACCTACTCACCGACCTTTAGATGATAAAGAACAAAAAGGTGTTATAAATGGCACAGTCAAGGATATCTTCAAATGTCCTGGTCATTACGCCCCTTTAGCAGTGGTTCAATATGAAACTAACCAAACAGGATTCATAATTGCTCCAGAAAAATTAAAGGTTAATCAACAAATTTCAACTGGCGCTTTAGCCACTGTTAAATCCGGAAATACCCTACCTTTAAAAAACATTCCGGAAGGAACTTCTATTTATAACATAGAAACCCGACCTGGAGATTTAGGAAAATTAGTTCGTACCTCAGGTGGTTTTGCTAAAGTTGTTTCTAAATTAAAAAATAAAATTACCATAAAATTACCATCTCAAAAAAGAAAAGAAATCAATCCAGAATGTAGAGCTACAATTGGAGTCATAGCTGGCTCTGGCAGAAAAGAAAAACCCCTCTATAAAGCTGGAAGAAATTATCATAAGAAAAAAGCCCGAAATAAATTATATCCGAGAACTGCAGCTGGAGCCATGAATGCAACAGATCATCCATTTGGTTCTGGAAGAGGCGGACCTACTTACGGTGGAAAACATTCTAGCATCGCACCTAAAAACTCACCACCTGGAAGAAAAGTTGGAATGTTAAGACCTAAACACACAGGGAGAAATAAATAATGGCACTAAAAGAATTTACATATAGGGGAAAAACTTTAGAAGAGTTACAAAAACTTAGTCTAAAGGAATTCGTTGCCTTACTTCCTGCCAGATCTCGAAGGTCTTTAGCACGTGGTTTAAAACCTCAACAGAAAAAACTTTTAGAAAATCTCAAGGTTTCTAAAAAACCAGTTAAAACCCATCTTAGAAATGCTATCATTATACCTGAAATGGTAGGTAAAATGATTTTTATCTATAATGGTAAGGAATATACTCAAATTAAAATCGAGCCCGAAATGATTGGGCATTACTTGGGAGAATTCGCCTTAACTAGAAAATCTGTAGCACATTCTGCTCCGGGAGTAGGAGCTACAAAATCTAGTGCAGCAGTATCTGTGAGATAAAAATGGAAGCCGTAGCAATAGCCACATCATTACCGATTTCAACCAAACAATCGGTAGAAATTTGCAGTTTTATTAGGGGCAAAACCACAGAAAAAAGCAGAAAATTGTTAGAACAAGTTATGGAACAAAAAATCGCAATTCCTTACAGGAGATTCAATAAAGGTGTAGGGCATAAAAAAGGTAAAATTGCTTCAGGAAGATATCCTCTAAAAGCTACTTCCGCAATTTTAAAATTAATTGGGACTGCAGAAGCTAATGCCGAAGTTAAAGGTATGTCTGCCCCATTCCAAATATCAGAGGTTATTGCAAGTCAATCCTCTAGGAATTGGCATTATGGTCGACAAAGAAGACGTAAAACAAAAAGAACACATATCAAAATGATTTTAAAATCTTTAGAAAAAAAGGCTAAAGAAAAACCAAAAACAGAAGCAAAAAAAGTAGAAACAAAAAAAACTGAAACTAAAGAAGTTACAAAAAAATGATTGAAAGAAATATCTTATCACAGAAAATGAAAGAGTTCAAAATACGTGAGTTTATAGCAGAACAATTTATGAAAACAGGCTATAGTCATACTAAAATTCAAAGAACACCTTTAGGGGACAAAATCACGATTTATACTACTCGCCCAGGTTTGGTTGTGGGTAGAAAAGGAGAAAATATCAAAAAACTCACTATTACATTAAAAAATAAATTCAAACTTGAAAATCCTCAAATAGAAATTGGAGAAGTGGAACATCCTTTCTTAGATGCCCAATCTGTTGCTGAAAAAATTGCATACTCTTTAGAAAGATATGGTCCTACAACTTTCAAATCCACGGGTTATCGAACATTACAATCCATAATGGATGCTGGAGCTTTAGGATCTGAAATTGTTATGAATGGAAAAATTCCAAGTGCCAGATCTAAAACTTGGCGTTTTATTGATGGTTATCTCAAAAAATGCGGTCATATTTCAGATGCTGCAATCATAAAAGGAGAATCTGTAGCTCACTTAAAAGCCGGATCTGTAGGAATTTCGGTGAGTATTATGCCCCCAGGAATAGAATTGCCAGACAAAATCACATTAGTAGAACAATCTCCACAAGTAATTGAAGAAGAAACTAAATTAGGAGACGTTGAAGCAGAAACAAAAACAATTATGGCTACCAAAGAAAAAAAAGAAAAAGCCATCAAAAAAACTGCGAAGAAAAAAAAGAAAGTAGAAAAGAAAGATGAAAATAAAGGAACTAAAACAGATAAAGGCGAGTGAAATAGAAACCAAGTTGAATGATTTGAAACGAGAGTTAATGAAATACAACTCCCAAATCTCAACAGGTACTCCCCCGGAAAATCCCGGAAAAGTTCGTGCAATAAAGAAAACTATCGCTCAAATTAATACCTTATTATCAAAAAAACAAGAACAGGAGGTAAAAACCAAAAGTGCCAGAAATTGATCCGATAACGGGATTACCCAAGGAGCTTGGTGTTTGGGAGAGTATCACTAAAGAAACCCAAATCATCGAAATTAAAAGAATAAAGAAAAAATTTGGGAAGATTTCGACTTTGATTGAAGGGATAAACAAGAAAGAAGTCAACATCAAAGATCTTGGAAAAAAGTTGAAGTCCAAATTTGCATGCGGCGGAACTGTAAAAGACGATAAAATCGAATTGCAGGGCGACCATGCGGAAAAAGTCAAACAAGAGCTCGTAAAAATGGGATTTAATCCAGAATCCATCAAAATACAATGAATGTAAAAAATATGGTCAAGTATGAGTTCATAGGCTCAGACCTCGAAATCATAGATTCCAGAAACAAATCCTTGATAGGATTAAAAGGAAAAATTGTAGACGAGACTCAAAATATGTTCATCTTGGATAACGGAAAAAAAATCATTAAATCACAATCAAAATTCAAAATCAAAATGAATAAAAAAACAATCGAAATCAAAGGCAGTCTTTTGGTAGGTCGACCCGAGGATAGACTCAAAAAACAACTAAAATGAAAGCAAAAAAACCAGAAACTAAAATCAGTCTGCATGGAAGAACATTTTCAGGCATTGTAACATCCCGAAAGATGCAAAAAACAGCCAAAGTAGAATGGGATAGAACCCATCTTATCAAGAAATATGAAAGATATGAAAAAAGAAAAAGTTCTGTTATGGCTCACGTTCCAGATAAAATGGAAGTCAAAGAAGGGGACAGAGTAATCGTAAAAGAATGTCGTCCCTTAAGCAAAACAAAACATTTTATCATAGTAAAAAATGAAAGCAACTAAATCCAACATAACCAGGGCCTTACCTTTGCATACAGAGCTGGAAGCTTGTGATAATTCCGGAGCTAAAATCATTTACATTATCTCTGTAAAAGGTCACAAAACTGCAAAAGGAAAAAGACAAGCTGCTGGTGTTGGAGATTTTATTACCGCTGTTGTTAAAACAGGTAACACCGAAATGAGAAAACAAAAAGTAAATGCCATCATTGTCAGACAAAAGAAAGAATATAGAAGACACGATGGCACCAGGATTAAATTTGAGAATAATGCTGCTGTTGTTTTGAAAGATGAAAAAGGAAATCCAAAAGGTACCTTAATCAAAGGACCTGTAGCGAAGGAGGCTGCTGAAAAATGGACCGGGATTGGAAAAATCGCCTCAATCATAGTTTAAAATGAAAAGACAATTTAGTAATGCATGGAAGGCAAGTAGCCAAATAAGAAAACAAAGAAAGTATAGACATAGTGCTCCCTTACATGTTAAACATAAATTCCTATCTTCACACTTATCTAAAGAATTAATCACAAAACATGGAACTCGAAATCTTCCAATCCGAAAAGGAGACACAGTTAAGATTTTACGTGGACAATTCAAAAATCACATGGGCAAAATAGAAAAAGTCTTTTTAAAGACTTCAAAAGCTTTAATCGAAGGGGCTGAAATAATAAAAAAAGATGGTTCTAAAGTTCCTTATCCAATAAACCCCTCAAACATCCTAATCACAACTTTAAATTTGGAAGACAAAGAAAGACAAAAAATATTGGAGAGAAAAAATGCCAAAAAGACATCTTAAATTACTTGCAGCACCAAAATCCTGGCCTGTAAAAAGAAAATCCACAGTTTGGATTACTCGACCTAACCCTGGTGCACATAAATTAGTAGAATCTTTATCTATTTCCTTAGTTTTAAAACTTTTAAAAGCCACTAAAACTGCAAAAGAAACCCGGGAAGTTATTAATCAAAGAGCTGTTTTAGTAAATAATAAGCCTGTAAAAAGTTCTAAATTCCCCGTAGGTTTGTTTGATGTTGTTAGTCTTCAAAATAAAGACTTTTATCGCCTTACCTATAACAGCAGAGGCAGATTCACTTTGGTTAAAGTTCCAAAAGGAGAAGAAAACATTTTCCCCCATAAAATATTGAATAAAACTCTCTTAAAAAATAAAAAAATACAATTAAATTTCCATAATGGTTTTAATTTATTAATAGACGAAAATAAATACAACACAAACGATGTTCTTGTCTTAGACAAAGATAAAGTAAAAGATCATATTTCATTTGAAAAAGGAGCTTTAGTTTATATCGCTAAAGGTAAACATCTTGGAGAAATAGCTAAAATCAATACCATTCATGAAAAAACCCCTTTGAACAAACATGTTCTTTTAGAACTTAATGATCAAAAAGTAGACATACCTAAATCTTATGTTTTTGTTATTGGAAAAACCAAACCCATTTTGAATTTGAAGAATGAATAAAATGAAAGAAATCCGGATAGAGAAAGTCACTTTGAGTATTGGGACTGGTGAAGCTGGAGCTAAACTGGACAAAGCTTTGAAATTACTAAATAGTATAGCGGATCAAAAACCAATCTCTACTAAGGCCAAGAAAAGAATCCCTACTTGGGGAATCAGACTCGGATTAACTATTGGAGCCAAAGTAACTCTAAGAAAAGATCAAGAAGCTACTTTCAAACGAATGTTGGAAGCTATTGGAAATAAAATCGATCCTAAAAAAATTGGACCAGGTACTATTTCTTTTGGAGTTCCAGAATATATTACTGTTCCCGATACAAAATATGATATTGAAATAGGGATGATTGGATTAGGGGTAACAGCCACCCTAGAAAGGCCTGGTTTCAGAGTTAAAAAAAGGAAACTCCAACAAAGAAAACTTCCTGCTTCTCATTTAATTACAAAAGAAGAAACAATCGAATTCCTAAAATCTAAATTCGGAACAGAGGTAGGAGCTGAATAAAATGACATCTAAAAATTACACAAAAATATTCAAACAATTGAAAGGCAACACTACTAAATTAAACAAATTTAAGAAACATAATCAACCTCAAAAAAGAAGTTTCGGTAGAGGTTCTAAAAAATGTAAAAGATGTGGCCGAAAAGGTGCACATATCAGTAAGTATAGGTTGAATTTATGCAGACAATGTTTCCGTGATATAGCAACTAAAATCGGTTTCAAGAGGTATTCTTAAGATGGCACTAAATGACACATTATCAACTGCATTGTCCAAAATAATGGACTATGAAAAAACTGGAAAGAAACAGCTAGAGATATCTCCAACATCCAAGGTAATTAAAAAAGTTTTAGATATTATGAATGAAAATAATTATGCTGGGAAATATGCTCTATCCAAAACCAATCAAGGAGAGACCCTCAAATTAGAACTTTTAGGTAAAATCAACAAATGTGGAGTTATTAAACCAAGATTTAGTGTAAGAAAAGATGGTTTTGAAAAATTTGAAAAAAGATTCTTGCCGGCTCAAAACTTTGGTTTACTTATCATTTCTACTCCACAGGGAATCATGGCTCACGAAGAAGCTAGAAAAAAAGGCATAGGAGGCAAACTCTTAGCTTTTGTTTATTAAGATGAGATTAGAAGAAATAAAGAAGGAAATTGAAATCCCGGAAGGTGTTGAAGTTAAGATAGAAGATAAGACTTTAACAGTTAAAGGGCCTAAAGGAGAGAATCAAAAAACCCTTCTTTATCCTTCGCTTTCAACTTCTGTCCAAGATAATAAAGTTGCCCTTTCAATCAAGAATGCTACAAAAAAGGACAAAACTATGATTGGAACTTTCCAAGCTCATGTTCGAAACTTAATCAAGGGTATTCGGGAAGGTTTCATTTACAAAATAAAAGTCTGTTCTGGACACTTCCCTATGACCTTAGCAAATGAAGACAATACCCTTGTCATAAATAATTTCATGGGAGAAAAAGTTCCTAGAAAAGCCAAAATCCTATCTGGGGTCGAGGTAAATATAGAGGGAGATATAATCACACTTTCCAGTTTTGATAAAGAAAAAGTAGGTCAATCTGCTGCCAATATAGAATTGGCCACACGCAGAGCCGGTTTTGATAAAAGAGTATTCCAAGATGGCTGTTATATTATTGAAAAAGCTGGGAAGGAAATAAAATGAAATTCCTAAGACAAGATACGAACAAGGCAAAAGGTATGAGAGTGAAATGGAGAAAGCCCCGAGGTAGACATTCTAAGCTAAGATTAAATAAAGCCGGACATAGAAAAAAACCTTCTCAAGGTTTCAGAACTCCCAAATCCAATCGCCACCTAGTATCTGGAAAGAGAATTCATTTGGTTAATAATCTCCAGGATTTATCCTCCTTAAAAAATGCAACAATTTTACTTTCAACTAAATTAGGATTAAAAAAGAAATTAGAAATTTTGAAAAAAGCCAAAGAACTGGATCTTCAAGTTTTAAACATAAAGGACACTGAAGCTTTCATCAAAAGAACAACAGAATCTTTTGAAAAAAAGAAACAAAAAAAGAAAGAAAAGGAAACCCAAAAGAAAAAAGAAAAAGAAAAAGCAGTGAAAAAAGCCGAGGAAACTAAAGACACTAAAGAAGAAGAAAAAGAGGAAAAAATCGAAGACAAAACCAAAGGACTTCCAGAAGTAAAAGAAAAACCAAAGGATGTACCTCAAAAACAAACAACCCAAATTGCAAGAGCAAACGCACCTAAACAAAAATGAAATTCACAACTCAAAAACGGATTGCAGGACAACTTTTGAAAGTGGGAACCAAAAAAGTTTGGTTTGACCCTGAAAAGTTAACCGAGATAAAAGAAGCTATCACTAAATCCGATATAAGATCTCTAATCGCAGGTAAATTCATTAAAATCAAAAAAGCACCCTCTCAATCCAGATCTAGAGCTAGAAAAATAAGAATTCAAAAAAGAAAAGGAAATCAAAAAGGACCTGGAGCTAGAAGAGGTAAAAAAACAGCCAGATTATCCAAAAAAGAAAATTGGATGGCTAAAATAAGAACTCAAAGAAAGCTCATCAGAGAATTAAAACAAAAGAACTTAATCGAAAATTTGGTTTACAAAAATCTTTTAGACAAAGCTAAAGGGGGATTCTTCAGAAATAAAAGACACATCAAATTATACCTGGAAGAAAAAAACTTATTTAAGAAAAATGCCTAAAAAAACATTATTCAGACGGAAAAGAGAAGGGAAAACAGATTATAATAAACGGTTGAATTTATTAAAATATCAAAAACCCCGTTTAGTTATTCGGAAATCTCTTAATAATGTTTCAATCCAATTTATAGATTATATCCCGACTGGAGATAAGGTTCTTATCTCCACCCATTCCAATCAATTAAAAAAATTGGGTTGGAAATCTCATAAAGGGAATGTCTCTTCTGCTTATCTTACAGGATTAATTGGGGGTTTAAAAGCTAAATCCAAAAACATAGAAACAGCTGTTTTGGATCTTGGTTTAAACCCTTCCATCAAAGGTTCTGTTCTCTATGCTGCTTTACAAGGAGTTTTAGATGCTGAACTTGAAGTTCCTCACTCCAAAGAAGTTTTGCCTCCAAAAAAAAAATTAGAGAAACAATCTGAATTTAAAGAAATAAAGGAGAAAATTTTGAAAGAAAAATGGTAAATAAAAGCAAAAATGAGCCTCCAAGAGGAGTTGCAAAAAGGGAATTTGATAAGGAAGCTTGGAAACCTAAGACTGGGCTGGGTAAAAAGGTCAAAGCAGGAGAAATTAAATCCTTACAGGAAATCACAAATTCGGGTCAAAAAATCTTAGAATCGGAAATAGTAGATGCTCTTTTAACTAATTTAGAATCTGAATTCATAGAAATTGGTCAATCTAAAGGTAAATTTGGTGGTGGAAAAAGAAGTATTTGGAGACAGACTCAAAAGAAAACCAAAGAAGGAAACAAACCCAAATTCACCACAATGATTGCCGTTGGTAATGAAAATGGTTATGTTGGGTTGGGCAAAGGTAAAGCTAAGGAAACTATGCCTGCCAGAGAAAAAGCTCTAAGACAAGCCAAATTAAATTTAATCAGAATTGTACGGGGATGTGGATCCTGGGAAGGGGTTCCAGACACAAACTCTATACCCTTTGCAGTTGAAGGTAAATGTGGCTCAGTAAAAATCAAACTAATGCCTGCCCCAAAGGGAGTGGGGTTATGTATCGAAAATCAATGTAAGAAACTATTAACTTTGGCCGGAATTAAAGATATTTATTCTAAGACTTTTGGTCAAACTAAAATCAAGATTAATCTTTTACAAGCTTGCTTTGATGCTTTACAAAACTTATCCAAAGTTAAGATTCAACCTGAACACCTTGAAAAATTAGCTTATACAGAAGGAGAAATAAAACAGGATGGAAAAGAAAAAGATAGCAGTGATTAGGATTAGGGGAAGTCTCGGTTTGAAGAGAGAGATTAGAGATACTTTCAAATTGCTTAGACTTTACAAGAAAAATTACGCTATCATTATAGATAACACTCCCCAGTATATTGGAATGTTGACTAAAGTAAAAGATTATGTTACTTGGGGTGAAATCTCTCCAGAAACATTCCAATCTTTATTAGAAAAGAGGGGCAGATTGGCTGGAAAGAAAAGAATCACTCCTGAATATTTAAAAAAGAAAGGTAACTCCGATTTTGATATATTCACTAAAGAATTTTTTGAATCTAAAAAATCCTTAAAAGATGTTCCCGGATTAAAATTCTTTTTCAGATTATCTCCACCGAGAAAAGGATTTGAACGTAAGGGTATTAAAGTTCCATTCTCTTTAGGTGGTGTCTTGGGTTACAGAAAAGAAAAAATTAATGATTTACTTAATAGGATGATTTAAAATGACAACCACAAAAAGAAAAAAAGTTGTAAAATACCGGGGTTCTCATACTCATGGTGGGGGTTCTAAAAAGAAGAGAAGAGGAGCTGGAAACCGGGGTGGAAGAGGCCTAGCTGGTTCTGGAAAAAGGGCCCATCATCATAAACAAAGAATCTTCAAAATATTTGGAAAAGACTACTTTGGTAAACAAGGTTTTGTAAATAAAACTCGAAAACCTTCAAAGGGCGTTAATATTTCATTCTTAGAAACTCACTTAGAAAAATTAAAAGCTGAAAAATTACTTACAGAAAAAGAAGGTTTCTTGGAAGTAGATTTTAAAAAATTAAAAATTAATAAATTGTTATCAGCTGGAACACCTACTCAAAAATATAAAATCTTGGGTTCGGTCTCTAAAAAAACTAAAGAAAAAATAGAAGCTGCAGGGGGCCAAATTGTCTCTTAAGGATTCTCTTAAAGGCCTTTTATCTAACCTACCTGAAATTAAAGGACCTACAGAAAAAAAGCTCCCTTTTAAAGAAAAATTAAAGTGGACCTTAATTATCTTGGTTTTATTCTTCATTCTCTCTGTTTTACCTTTGTATGGTTTAGGAGAAAATGCCCTACAAAATTTTGAATTTTTATCTGTTATTTTAGGAGCCAGTTTTGGTTCTCTACTTTCTTTAGGTATTGGTCCTATTGTAACAGCTTCTATTGTCTTACAATTGCTTAAAGGATCTGGTATTTTAAAACTCGACACCAACACACACGAAGGTAGAGTTTTTTTTCAAGGTTTACAAAAAGCTTTAGCTATTTTCTTTATTGTTTTTGAAGCGGGTATTTATGTTTTAATGGGGGGTCTAGCACCTTCTGCAGCCTTGCCCCCTTCTGAATTTAGATTTATACAAATGTTATTAATCGCTCAATTAACATTGGGTGGTTTAATTGTCTTATTCATGGATGAAGTTATCAATAAATGGGGATTCGGTTCTGGTATTTCCTTATTCATTGCAGCCAATGTATCAGCAGGAATCTTTGTAAGAGCCCTATCACCTCTAACCCAAGCTGGAGTTATGGCTTTCGGTACAGGCCAAGCCCCGATTGGACAAATTTGGGTATTTTTAAGATCTTTAGCATCCGGAAATCCCATGGGGGCCATGTTAGCTTTATCTACAATAGTAGCCACAGTCGTAGTATTTGGGATGGTAGTTTATGCCCAAGCTATGAAAGTAGAAATTCCCTTGTCTTTTGGAAGGGTTAGGGGACATGGGGTTAGATGGCCTTTAAGTTTCATATATACCTCTAATATTCCCGTTATCTTAGTGGCAGCCCTAATAGCCAATCTGCAATTATGGGCTCGATTAATGCAAGGTTGGGTCGAAAACTCCTCAGGAGTTATGGTTTGGATTTCCCAACATATCTTTGGTCAATTCCAGGGACAAACCCCTATTTCAGGATTAGCAAAATGGGTTACTTCTCCTAATTTAGTTAATGAAATATTTGCTGCCTGGTCTTCAGGTTCATTTAATTGGCCCATTTTTGGTCAAGCTTTCACTTATGCTTTATTTATGATGGCAGGCGCAGTTTTATTCTCTATCTTTTGGGTTCAAACTGCTGGTATGGACGCCAAATCTCAAGCTAAACAAATAATGGCTTCAGGTTTACAAATTCCCGGTTTTAGAAGGGATGAAAGAGTTTTAGAAAGAATTTTAAACCGTTATATTTTCCCTTTAACTATAATGGGTGCGATCACAGTGGGATTCTTAGCTGCTTTTGCAGATCTTTTAGGAGCTTTAACATCTGGAACAGGCATTTTGCTTACAGTTATGATTATTTATAGATTGTATGAAGAAGTAGCTCAACAACATATGATGGATATGTATCCTGCCTTAAGGAGGATGATGGCCTAATGTTAAACGGTTTTTTTAATGCAATTTTTGGATTTTTAATTAATTGGCATCCCTTAGGAGCCTTAATTATTATTTCCTTCCTTTTAACAGCTTTAATCACAGTAGCTTACAAATATTTTACAGATCAAGAATTAATGAAATCTCTAAAGGCTGAATTAAAAGAACTTCAAGGACAAATGAAAGAAGCTAAACACGATACAGAAAGATTAATGCAACTTCAAAAACAATCTATGGAAAAAAACATGAAGTACATGATGAACAGCTTCAAACCTACTTTAATAACTTTAGTTCCCATTTTGATCATCTTTAGCTGGTTAAGAGCCACTTATTCAGAGATAGATTTAAATTTCCTTGGAATCCACAGTTGGATTTGGATTTACATTATATTTTCAATTGTATTTAGTATAGGGTTAAGAAAAATATTAAGGGTACACTAAAAATGACAGCACCAAAACATAGATCTCGAAGTAGAAGAAAGGTTTTTGTTAAAACCGCTTCCAGAGTTTTAACTAGATATAGAAAACGTAAACCAAGCAAACCTAAATGTCCCGAATGTGGAAAAACTTTATTAGGGATTCCAAATGTTAGGGCCACTAAACTTAAACAAACATCAAAATCTAAAAAAGTTCCATCTAGGAAATTTGCAAATTTATGTTCTAAATGTTCTAGAAAAAAATTAATTGAAAGAGCGAGGAATGTAAAATGGTAGAAGTTGGACAATTAGCTATAAAGATAGCTGGACGGGATTCTGGAAATTTTTGTGCAGTTGTAGAAATAGTAGATGATGCGTTTGTTTTAATAGACGGAAATGTTCGTAAAAAGAAATGTAATATTAAACACTTAGAATTTTTAGATAAAAAACTTGATATTAAGAAAGGTGCTTCTTCTGAAGCTGTAAAAAAAGAATTAGAAAAATTGGGAATTAAAATTCTTAAAACAGGAAAAAAGAGGGAAGCTAAACCCAGACCTATTAAACAAAGAAAAATAAAAATAAAAGAAGACAAAAAAGAAGCTGGGATGAAAGGGACGGATTCCTCTCAAAAAAAGGAAGAAAAATCAAAAAAAGAAGATAAAAAAACTGAGAAAAAATAATTATGCACATTTTAAAAACTAATTTCCATAACAATTCTAATGTTGGTTTATTTGGATTTGCCACAGATACTTATTGCATATTACCTAAAAATCTACCTTCCACCTCAATTAAACAGATCCAAGAAGCTCTAAACGTTCCAATTTATCAAACCACAATCCACAATACAAATTTAATTGGAGTTTTTTGTGTTGGAAATGAAGAGTTTTTATTTGTTCCCGAACTTATCCAAGAAGATGAACTAGAAACTTTAAAGAAAATTCCAAATGTTAAAGTCTTAATTTTACCTACCAATCTAACTGCTTTGGGTAATAATATTTTAATCAATAAAAAAAATTGTTTAGTTAATCCTAATTTAGAAGAAAAAGCCATTATAAAATTAAAAAAATACGGCTTTAAAGTTAAAAAACTAGAAATCGCCGAATCTTCTACAATTGGTTCTTGTGCAATCATTACAAATAAGGGTTGTTTAGTCCACAGAGACGCTGATAATACTAAACAAATTGAAGCTTTTTTTAAAGTCAAAACAGACATAGGTACGGTAAATATGGGTACTCCTTACATTAAATCTGGAATAATCGCTAATTTTAATGGTTTCATCACCGGTAAAGATACTTCTGGACCTGAAATACAACGAATTGACGAAACCCTGGGATTCTTATAAAAAACCTTAAAAACCCAATTTCTTAATATTTAAACATGGAAGAAGACCAACAAAAAAAGGCTTTAGAATTTCAAATTTTAAATAATCAATTTGAACAATATAAACAACAGTTAGCCAAATTAGAAGAGCAAAAAAAGGATATTTCCAATTTATCTATAAGTTTAAAAGAAATTTCTAAATTAAAAAAAGATTCAGAATTTTTAAGTCCTTTATCTTCCGGTGTCCTGGTTAAAGCTGATTTAAAAGAACCTGAAGATGTTTTGATGGCTGTAGGGGCGGGAGTAATGGTAAAAAAACCTGTAAAGGAAGCTAAAAAACTTATAGCAGAACAAGAAAAACACATCACTTTAATGATATCTCAACTACAATCTGAAATTCAAAAAATAGGTCAAGTGATTAACCAATTACAACAAGAACTACAATAAATTTCATTACAATAGAACTTATAAATTACTTCTTTTTTTCTCAGTTTATGGCAGACATTTTAGAATTTTATTCCAGAAAAGATATCCAAAAAGCCATTGTAAACGCTTCTCAGAATAGAGAATTTTCTGCTGTATACGGATTGGGAAATTTTGGCAAACGTCCAGATATGGTAAGTTTTGAAAATGATATTTTCGAATTAGCAAAACAAGGAGCCACCTCTTTCCATATTTCTGAAGAACATTGGTCTAATTCTTTATTATTAAAACCGGGAATGACTCAACCCCAATTAGATAAATTAAGAATAGGTTGGGATTTAATCTTAGATATAGATACAAAATTCATAGACTATGCCAAAACAACAGCTTCTTTGTTAATCAAAGCCTTACAATTCCATAACATAAAAAATATAGGCTTAAAATTTTCAGGCGGATCAGGAATACATTTGGGAGTACCCTTTTCCTCCCTTCCAAAGGAAGTTAATGGAAAAGACATCAAATTACTATTTCCAGAAGCTCCCAGAGCTATAGCTGCCCATCTAAAAGATATAGTCCAATCCCAATTAAAAGAAAAAATTTTAGACATTAGCACTCTACAAGAAATTTCTAAAGCTGTAAACAAACCCCAAGAAGAATTATTAGAAAATGAAGAATTCAACCCCTTTTCTATAATTGAAATAGACACAATTTTAATTTCAAATAGACACATGTATCGAGCTCCTTATTCTTTAAATGAAAAAAAAGGATTAATTTCAGTTCCCATTTCAATAGAAAATTTACCTTCATTTAATCTAAAAAAAGCTAGGATTGAAAATGTAAAAACCACTACTTCCTTTCTACCAAAAACTACAGAAAAAGAAGCTTCTGAATTAGTCATCCAAGCTTTCGACACTGTTAACAAAAAACCTTCTTTAGTCCAAATACCTGAAGAAATAAAAACATCCAAAATTTATGAAGAATTAAAGACTGCCATTCCAACTAAATTTTTCCCTTCTTGTATAAACCAAATCCTAAAAGGAGTAAAAGAAGATGGCAGGAAAAGAGCTTTATTTATTTTAATTAATTTCCTTAAAAGCGTTGGTTATCCTGTTACAGAAGTAGAAAAAATAGTTCTTGATTGGAATAACAAAAATTATCAAGCTTTACATGCTGGTTATATTCAATCTCAGTTAAACTGGCACAAAAGACAAATAGACAAAGTCCTTCCACCCAATTGCGATAACGATTCTTACTACAAAAATATGGGTATTAAATGTATAGACTGCACAAACACTAAAAATCCTGTTAATTTCTCCAAAAGAAAATTCTTTGCTCATCAAAAACATAAACCTAAGAAAAGAAAGACAAAATCTTCTTAAAATTCTTTTCACTTTGATTTTTTTTATATTCTATCAGTAATTTAGTAAAACTAACTCTTGGAACTAATTTTTTCCTCATTATATATTCCCCAAACTGAGTCACATTCTTACTCTTTTTTACTTTATGACATCTTTCAAAATCAATCATAACAACCTTCCCTTTGTGAACTAAAATATGTTTATACGGATTAGTTAACTCCTTCTTGTCAATTTTTAATTTATCTAAAATCCTGCACTGCATTAAAACTTTCTTAACTACCTTCTTATTCAAACATTCCCCAATCCTCTTCCCAGAAATAAATTCATAAATTAACTCATTTTTAGACACTTTCACAAATTTAGGTCCGATTTTATGTTTATTTAATAACTTCAACCATTTACTTTCTATTCCAGCCCGAGGACTCACTTTAACACTAACTTTTTTCTTACCTAAGAAACCAGTGTAAACTTCACTTCTCTTCCCTTTAGCTAAAAATTTTAAATCCTTAATTTCCATCCTTCTAAAATATAGAAACATATATATATTAATTTCTACAAATAAACTCAAAAGGTGATACTATCAAAAAGATACTTTTACTCGCATTAATTTCTGTAATTTTACTTATTTCTACTCAAGCTTCTACAGAAACAGATTGGTTACTATCCCAAGCCGATAATGGAAAATATTCCAATATTGAAGATTCTTCCTTAGCTTTATTAGCTATTAATGAGAAACTTGCTTCTACTACCAGATTATCAGGAGCGATTTCTCAATTAAAAACTAATTTAGATTCTTGCATGACTTCAAATTCTTGTAACAATAAAAATGTAGCTTTGTCTATTTGGGCTTTAGAGGAAATAGGAGATTCATCTGAAACTTTAGAAACCGCCACCACTTGGTTAATTAATTCTCGAACCATGTTTGCCTCAGATATTTCAGGACAATGGCTAATCCAATTTATTTCAGATGAAGCTGGCACTTGTAAATTAATCAATAATGGCATACCTAAAAATCAAACCTTGACTCTTAATCCAGATACTAATGACTATGTTCCTTGGATTAAGGTAGAAAAAGAGGAGATGATAACCCCTACTAATAATAACTTAAAAATAGACTGTTCTTCCTTAACAGCCCCCCCTACACTTTCCTTAATCAATAAAAAAACAGCAAGCAATAGCAAGATAGTAGATTATTTCATTAAAGAAGAAAAAACCAATCAAAAAATTGTGGATATTCAACTTGGTATTCCTTGTTGGGGTCCTACTTATAGATCTACTTGCGACTCAGAAATAACAGCTTATGTTTTACTTGCTTTAAACAAAAGAAATAAAAATCCAGATCCTACTTGGTTAAAAGAAAGACCTTCCTTAACTGCACTTCAAAATGCCATTCTTTACGAATTAACTTCCCAATCCAGTTATTTAACTGCTTTAGAGACTACTCAAGCAACAAGTGGTTATTGGGCTTCTTCAAATATACATACAACAAGTTTAGTTAATTCCTTAATTCCTGATTCAGAAACAAAAAATAAATCCTCCACCTTTATCAAGAACCAAAGAGATTCAACTGGTTGTTGGCCCAAACATTTCTGTACAGTTAAATCCACAGCAGCCGCTATTTACGCCCTGGGTTCTTCAACTACAACCACAACTCCCGATCCAGGAGATAAAACGATTCTAACAGATTGTGATCAAAAATGTAGAGATTTAAATGGTTGTATTTGTCCTTCTGACTGTACTCAAACTACCATAAATAATGGAAATACTTGTGAAGGCGAAAACGGTGATGATGAACCTCCAATAGGTTCCCCTTGTGTAACTCCTGATTTATGTGACGGTCAAATGGATGCTTTTAGTATGTGCCAAGACATCCCGGGAGATGATTGTCCAATACCTGGTTCTGTTGCTTGTGATTATGATGATATTTGTGATGCTGCTGAAGACGGTTCTTGCTTAGATTGTGATGGGAAACCTTGTTCTACATCTTCTGGAGCAGATGGCACTTGGGATTTCAATACTGGAAACTGTGAAGCTACTGGTGGAACAGGCGGGGATGGTGGGGGAACAGACGGTACTGGAGGTACTGATGGAGGAGCTGGAGGCTCAGACGAAGATGAAAAATCTCGCGCTTTATTCTGGTTCTTAATGCTTATTGCTTTACTTTTAGCAGGTGGAGGCGGCGCTTTCTTAGCTTACAAAAAGGGTCTAATCAAATTTAAAAAAGACACTAAAGGAAAAGGCATAGCAGCCTATACACCCAAATTATCCACAAAACCTTCTAGCCCTTACAAACCCAGAACCCATCCTAGAACTAGAAAGTCTCCCGTTAAGAAATTCCTGGATAAAGAATTAGATAGGTCTATGGATGAACTAGATAAATTATTAAAAAAATAATCAATTTAATTCTTTACTTCTTCTTAATTCTTTATTATGTCTTAATTGATCTAACTTAATCGCTTCTAATTGGTCTTCTATTCCACCGTAGTTTGTACGACACCCTATGCATTTATTATATATTGTTTCAGTATCAGGATTTGTTTTATAGGATAAACCACAGTCAATACATCTACATGTTAAACTATTATTAACCATTCTCTCTTCCTAATTCCCTTTTCATTTGCACATTCTCCGCATGCAAATTTCTCATCATCATACTATTTTTATGTAATTTCGCGAGTAAATCATTCAATAATTCTTCCATCTTCTTACCTTCAAATTTCAATTCTAAAGGTTCTATAATTTCTACTACACTAGGCATAAAATCAAAACAAATATCAATTAAAACATCCCAATCCTTACATTCAAACTCCACATCTGCAAAAGTACTAAAAAACTTTTCTACCTCCTTGGGCTTATTCACTTCTTTTTTTAAAATTTTAATTTCTCTTTTCTCTAACTCTTCCATAACACCATTTATTGTTTTCTCTACATGTTCTTTGGGACTACCCAAGATTTCAATTATGATTTTTATTTTTAATTCCATTTTCTTACAAAGCTATAAATGCCCAGAGTCATCATTAATCCGCTGAAAAAGAAAACAGCAGATCTTTGTGCTTTAACACCTTTACTTTCGTATATAACTTCCCCAGTAATGGTATCAATTCCTTTTTTAACGTTTTCGTTCTTAGAGACTTTAAGTTCTTTAGTAATATCATAAGGAGTTTTTCTATCTTCTTTTAATATTTTTACTTTTAACCTAGGAGACTTAGCCTTACTCACATCCGTAATCTCATTTTTCAATATTATTGTTTTTTCTTCATTAGCCTTCAAACTTATTGTTTGCATATTTTCCTCGTCACTTTCTTTAACAAAGTGTTTTTTCCCAGAATAAACATAACTCCATACATCTGCTTTCAGATCTTCTTTTAAATTATTCTTTAATCTTAATTTACTTTCAAATTCCGAGTTATCTTTAATTTCTTTAGGATATTCCGATAATTCATATTCAAAACTTTTGGTTCTAACTTTCTTAGTTCCACCTTTACAATTAGGTTTTCCTCTTATTTCTAATTCTTCTTCATCCCCCGTATCTAATCCACTTATTTTTATTTTCCCTAAACCACTTACAAAATCATCATTACAATTATCTGGAATTCCAATAGGATAAGTAAAAGTATAATTCAAAAATCTATCATAAACATTAAATTTACTTTTCTTAGTCACCCTATTTCCTTCTCTATCTTCTACCCATATCCAAACTACGTTTTTATTTGTATTTCCCTTTTTAACAAATAATTTAGTCCGAATAATATCCCCCCATTCTGCTTTTCCATCTCCTAAATCATAAATATCTTCAATCCTTATTTCCGATTGAATAGAATTAGAGCTATCTAAATTCTCAGAACCCAATGTGGGAGCTGATTTTTGCCATTTTTCCTCTGCAAAACTCCAACTCACCCCTTCTTCAGAACCTTCATAACTTACTTCATCAACCAAGTTATCCCTTAAATCATACAAACTTATTTTCTCAAAACCCCCATTACTTAAAAATCCACTCACCCCATTCATATATACAATCAAATAATCTTTACTTCCAATTATCGTTCCATCTAAAGTGGTAGTTTCAGTTATAATAACATCTGTTTCACTTCCATAATTATCATACAAACTAAAACCCAATAAATCCAAATTTTCATTCCCATTATTATACAATTCTACCCATTCTCCATTTGGCATAATCGCATCATCTTCCCCTTCTGGATCGGGTAGAAATTCGGAAATACTAATTACCGAATAATCATTTACACTTTCTTCATTATTTATGTTGTCCTTTCCAGGACTTGCAACAGTAATATTCCAATTCCCATCCAAATAACTATAACTTTCTCCCCCCGTACTTTCATTATAACTAATTGAGTCCACTATGGTCCCATTTCCATCTTTCAAAGTTATAATTTCAATATTGCTTAAACCATTTCCAATTGCATCATCATCCACATATATCCATTCAACACTTCCAATATCAAAATTACCATACACTCTTGTATCTGAATCTACAATTAAACCATAACTTTTTCCTGGTAAAATTAAGTCATCCAAAATATCTTCTCCAGAATTATCACTTATCTTCCAACCGGTCATATTAACTGAACTAGTTTCATTATTATAGATTTCAATATATTCGCAATAATTATCTGAACAGTCAGGATCGTACATTATCTCATTTATTCTAATACCCCAAACAGAGCAACTAAAAAGTACCAAAATTATCAAACATACACCTCTATGCATAAAAAACTAAAAGAAGAAACTCTTTTTAATTTAACCAATCAACTCTTCAAATTTAAGCCCTTTCTCTTTAGCTAATTTAGGATCTATTACAAAGTTATCCCCACTTTTACTTATTTTCAAATGTTCTATCTCTAAAAATAACCATTCTGTGTTATCGAATCTTGCTCCCAACCAAGCCTCTGCTCCAAACTTCCTAGAAAATTCTTTTAATTCCTCAATCTGTTTTCTTTTAATATATCTGGCTTTTTTTCCACCTTTGCATTCAATAGCAAGAGACCTTCCGTTTTTACCAGCTAATAAGTCTACACAAGGTAAAGTAGTATTCCCAGATCCGCTAGCTCTAATGGGTTGCCATCCAGAATTATGGAACATATGAATTAGCTCTCGTTCCAATCGCGACCCCTTCTTTTTGCTGATTATATCACCTTTTTATTATTTTATGAAATTGATAAGTTTCTTTAATCTTTTTTTCTTTAGTGGATGTTTAAAGTTAATCTTCTTACTATATAAAATTTGATTCTTTTTATTATATATTTTTATGTAATACATTTTATCTTTTTCTCTTCTTATACCCTTTGTTTCAATTCCTACAGAATTTAGAGTTCTATCAACACCTTTCATAAAATTAAAAGGTTTCATACCAATCCTTACCACTTTATGTTTTTCATTTACATACCCTTCGTCATCAAATAAAGCTCTAAGAAATCCACACCTTGCTTTTTCATCCAGGTCTAAAATAAATTCAGGAAATTCCATTTTATCATTATATTTGTAATCATAAACAGAGAGAATTAAATAGGATATAATTGTTGGATAAGATATTTGATAATGGGGTTTTGTATATGTAAAACTTGTTTTTACAACCTGGGAAGAAATATCAACATTATATAAGTAAGATTCCACTTCTCCAAAAATTTTTTTCATTAAAAAATCAAACCCTTTAATCAATTCTATTTCACTATTTGAATAGGAAGTCCTTATTCCTTTTTCAGGACGACATCTAACTATCGTTCCATCCCCGCAAATATGTCCAAGCATTTCAGCAAAATCCCCATCAATTTTTATGGGAAAATTAGGATTATTTATTGGTCCTCCACTAGAACCCCCCCACCGTCTATTTGTGTTTTATACCTTATTTGAATAATGTTCTTTTCTATTTCTTTTTTGGTTATGTTAATAAGATTTCCAATTTTTAAGACAATATTTAATGGATAACAGTTCATACCTTCCTTCCAATTCCTAGCAATAGTTGTATCTCCCCTTTTAATGCCAAGAAACTCGCCTAAAATTCTCCAATTATCAAAGTAATTATGAGCCCCATCAAACAAGGACTCTCTGAAACCATCTTTTAGTTGAACATATGTTTTTTCCGAAGACAAACCCGAAATACCGACCCCTTTTTGCATACAATAATAGAGGAAGTTTTCCTTATAAACGCTACACGTACATGACGAGTATGTCGAATATGTCGAGTAAAAAATTAATTAGAATAAATACTTTATGCTTCTGCTACTTGTTTTCAGCTAAATGCTCTAATTCTTCAGAAACACCATGATTGTAAAGTAATTGGCCTTTTAAAGGATAAAAGAATTTATTTGAATTAACAGTTTTAAAGTCTTCCCCATTTACACTCACATAAGGACATTGCACCAAAAAGTCTTTTGTTTGTTCTTTATAATCTTCTGCAGTTATCTCTCCCCTTTCAAGATTAGAAGCCAACCCCTTTCTTATTCTTTCTTCTCTTTCTGCTCCCATATAAGATTCTTCTAATACTGGTAAAAATTCGGGATTCATAACATTTCCAAACCCTTCTCCCCTTTTCTTTTCTCTTTCTAGGGCACGGGCAGGAGGTACATTTATTCCAAACACCATATCTACCAATTTTTCTTTTGTGGACCATCCAGCAATCTCTAATGCCCGTTCTCTTCTAGCAGAATTAATCAAACCCGCATCTTCTAAAGCATAAGACCAAAAGATATCATCATGAGGACCCCTATCAAATAAAGCTACATCTGTATAATGAACATCATATCCTTGTCTTGAAGGTTGACGTAATTCCAATAAAGTATTTCTATGTAAATTACAAATATATTCATGAAAAATAGCTCTCTTTTCAGGATCTTTTTCAAAAAGATTTTTAGCTAAACTATTTGGTTTAAAGATTGTCACAACAGGTTTCCTTCCTAACGCTTCTTCTATTGCTTCGTCTGCTATTAGTCGCTCTGCCAAGTTTCTTAATCTTTCAGATCTCCCCGCTTTAGTCATCCCTATTGATTCTCCAGTAACACTTCCAGGAGCTAAAAGTACCAATCTATTGTTAAAAATATCAATCGCAGAAGGCAAACCAGAAGGAGAACTATAAAGGTCCATTATCTTCAAATACCCATTAGTTCTTTCGTCTTCTCCCATAAGATATCCCCTAATACTCTAAAGTCCTCTAAAACCCATTATAAAGCTTTCTACTGCTTCATAAGCTTGTTATACCGTTTCTGACCAAATAAAACAAACCATAAAGCTCCTAATCCAATCAAACCCAAAATAACTAACAAAGCATCACTCATTTTATCTCCTTCAACAATTTCTTAACCTTATCTTTTCCAATAGCTAATATAAAACTTGCTAATCTAGGACCTTTTTCTTTCCCAATCAAAGCCAAATAAGCCCCTTTAAAAAACTCGGTATTTTTAATCTCAAACTTCTCACAGATTTCATAAAATTCATTAAATAACCCTTGCTCATCTAATTTCTTATCTAAAACTTTAATCAATTCTTTTAGAGATTCTTTTTGTTTTCCATTTAACAATTTTAAAACTTCTTTAGAAACTTTTTCATGTATTTTAAATTTAAAATCATCTGGAGCATATTTTTCTAACCAATTCTTAGCACACCCAGCTCTTTTCTGGATTAATTTATCTTTGCTTACTTTCTTAACATCACCTTCATAAATTTGCACCAACATAGTTAAATGCCTAAATCCAATTCTTTCAGGTTTTTTCTTAGGAACGTTAACACAACTTAACTCATAAGTTCTTTTATCTTTTTCATCCCCTTCTTTAGCATAATATTTAGCTTCTAATCTATCAAAATCCTCATAAATCTTAATAACATCCAAATCAAAACTAATACCAAATTCAGTTTTAGGTCTTGTCCCTGCAAATAAAAACCTTACAACTTCTGGCTCATAAACTTCCAAAACATCCGTAACATTAGTTACATTTCCCGCAGAACTTGAAAATTGCTTCCCCCCTTTAATTCCAATCCATTCATAAATCAAATCCGTAACTTTTTCCCTTTTCCAAATAGCTTCAATAATTTGATTTGTCGTAGGCCTAGAACCTCCGGCTGCATAATGATCCTTTCCAGCAGGCTCAAAGTCCACTTTCTCAAAGAACTGCCTCATTGGCCAATCCAATCTCCAATTTAATTTAACAATTCCTGTTTTTCTAAAATCAACTTCATTACTAAACCCGCATTCACATTCATAACTTACTTTATAATCTCCATCATAACTTAACACATTAGTAGAATCTTTCTTGCAACTCTCACAATACACCACCAAAGGCATCCAATCATTTGGAAGAGGTTCTTTTCTGTATTTATTCAAAATAGGAATTGCTTTATCCTTTTCGTTCAAAGCTTTTTTAATATCTTTAGCATAAACACATTTTTTATACATCTCACTTTGTCTTATGAACTCAATATCCATCCCCAAATCTTTAATAGAATCTTCCATTTCTTTTTCAAAACTTAAAGCATAACTCTTTTCTTTCTTCAAGGGATCAGGCACATCGCTCAAATTCATCCCAATATGTTCTTCAAAACTTTCAGGAATATTTTTAGGCACTTTTCTAAATCTATCAAAATCATCCCAAGAATAAATAAATCTTACTTTCTTCCCTTTATTTTCCAAGGCTTTTACAACTAAGTCCGTAGTAATTATTTCCCTAAAGTTTCCAATATGGATTGTTCCACTTGGTGTTATCCCCGAAGCACAACAATACTCCTTTTTATCTCCCTGTTCTCTAATTACATTTTCCCCAGCTAAATCTGCCCAATGTCTTTTTTCCTTCTTAGCCATAACATTTATAATTAACCTTACCTTAAAAAAGTTATGCCTCTAGCTGTTACTCATATTTTAATACCTTTAGTTTTAGCAGGAATTTATAGAGATTATTTTGCAAAGAAAAAATTCAGCATAAGATATGTTTTTGTCGCCGGTCTCGCCGGTCTCTTTCCTGATTTAGATATTCTTGTAGGTTGGATTTTTAATCTATTTTCTTATATTCCTATTTCAGATATTCACAGAACCCTCACACATTCCTTGGCTTTCCCTTTACTATTTTTAATCTTATTTTATCTAACTAAAAATTACACTTCTAAATACTTTAAAAAACAAAATATAAAAATCTCTTACCTTTTCCTAGCCATTTCCTTTGGTTCATTAACTCATATTTTATTAGATGCTTTCTTATCCGGACCTGTTCAAATCCTTCCTGGTTTTATGTTGGGAATTGGAATGAACTTTAGTTATTTTCAGGGAACATTTTTCCAAGGCCTAGATGCTATTTTACTAGTTCTCTGGTTAGTCCATGAAGAATACAAACACCACATATCTGATTACATCTAAAGAAGTCTTTACAAAAAATAAAAAAAAAGCCCTTATTGGGCTATTTCATAAACTGTCTTAACTGCTACTACAATTGCTGCAGGAGCAACAAAGATAACAACTGCTTCTAACATTCCACTTATTGGAGCCCATAAAGACCCTAATTCAGCAGATCCTGCTACAATCAAAGCGACTGTAGAAAGCAAGAAAGGAACAGCTTCAGCTTTACTGATATTGAAGTATCCGACAACCAAACCCAATACAACTAATAACCAGGTCCAATCAGGTACTCTTCCAGTATAACCAGCTACAACTGCAATTATTAAGCCAGCTATAAATGCCCACCAGCCTAAACCTTTAGCATTATTCTTTTTAGCCATTAACACACCTCCTTTTTTTTAACTCTAACCATAATTATCTAAAAATATGGTTAAAACCTATATAAACCTTTACAACTACTCTAAAGTTGATATAAAAAAATATACCTTTCCCCTCACAATAGTTTTAATAAATACCGATTAAAACTTCCTATTATGATTTTAGGAAATATCATAGGAAAAACTTCTACAACTGAGTTTAAATTTAAAGTAGAAAATGAAGCTAAAAAATACCAATACATCAAAATTCCAGCTCAAGATTCTTATGTTTTAGCTCAAATTATTGAAATAGAAAAACATATTGATGAAACCATCGCTTCCTGTATTATTTTAGGTTATAAAGAGGATTCTCATCTAAGACCTTTAAGATTTCCCCTAAACCCTGGTACTAATGTGGAAGCAGCAGATGATAATTCCATTAACTCCGCCTTAGGTTTAGAAAAAGAACAAGGCGCTTTCTTAGGTACGTTAGAATATACTGACTTAAAAGTCCACCTAGATCTGAATAAACTTTTAACTAAACATATTTCTATTATTGCTAAATCCGGTTCTGGAAAATCTTACACCTCCGCCTGTTTAATTGAAGAAATCTTGGATAGAAATATCCCTTTAGTTATTTTAGACCCTCATGCCGAATACTCCACTCTAAAAAAAGCCAATTTTAAACAAAAAGAGGAATTAAAAAAATTAAACTTAGAACCCAAGACTTATTCTGGAAACATTCAAGAATACACTCCCGATATTAGTGTTAATCCTGATGCCCAACAATTAAAATTATCTCTTTCTAATATCTCTCCAGCTGATCTATTAAATATTCTTCCAGCCAGATTAAGCAATATCCAAACTGGTTTATTATACTCTTCCTTACAAAATTTAGATAAAATTAATTTTGACGATTTAATTATTTCTTTAGACACAGAGGAAACGAATGCTAAATATACTTTAATAAATCTAATAGAACAGATAAAAACCTTAAATATTTTTTCAGATGTCCCAACTACGTTCCAGGAATTAGTTCAACCAGGAAAAGCTTCCCTTGTAAACTTAAAAGGCATCTCTCCGGAAATTTCTGAAATCGTAGTTTACAAATTAGTGAATGATTTATTTGAAGCCCGAAAGTTAGGTAACATCCCCCCTTTCTTCTTAGTAATAGAAGAAGCTCAAAACTTTGCACCAGAAAGAGCTTTTGGAGAAGCCAAATCCTCCCAAATTTTACGTAGAGTTTTAGCCGAAGGCAGGAAATTTGGTTTAGGTTGTTGCTTAATAACCCAAAGACCTTCTAGAATAGATAAATCTGTCTTATCTCAATGTACTACTCAAATTATCTTAAAAGTTACAAACCCCAATGATTTACGTTCTTTAACTTCCTCTGTAGAGGGTTTGACTGCTGAAACTGAAAAGGAAATTAAAAATTTACCAATTGGAACAGCCTTGCTTGTAGGTGTTGTTCCCCAGCCTTTGTTTGTGAATGTACGTCCAAGAAAATCCGAACACGGAGGAGAAGCTATAGACATTGTAGGCTCTACACCTCAACAAGTTGAAGAGGCTGAAGAAACTGAAGATTCTGATTTACTTCCAGTAATAAAACAAAAAACTTCTTTAAAAGACTTAGAATTAGCATCTGAAAAGAAAATTATTTCTAAAGAAACTATTTTAATTCCTTGTTTATTTGTACAATTACAGCAGGATTCTAATCAATTTAATATTTTGATAAACCTAAATGAAAATAAAATCTTAACTAATCTAGAAACTTTAGAAGGTCAACAATTACCACTTAAAATTACTCTCTCAGAAAATCAATTAATTATCTTAAGGTTGGCAATTAAACTAAAAAAATTCACACCTGCAGAATTATTTAATCTATCTAAATTACAATTCTCTGAAGTTTATGATATTATCAAAAACTTATCTGAAAAAAATTTATTTTTAAAACATGAAGAAAATAAATTCACCTTAAATAAAACTCTACAAATATTCTCGGAAATTCAAGGTTTTTCATCTTATCTCAAACCAGAATATCTTAAAACTAGTTATGATAGAAAATTAGAACTCCTTTATAATAAAGACGATGTCTTAAAAATTTTCTCAAACTTTTTTACAATAACCAATTCTAAAGAATGTTTTTTAGAAACTTTCAAACTAGCTTATGAAGAGAAGGAAGATTAATATAGAATAAATCTTCTTTAGTATTTTATGGAACCCAAAGAAGAATTACTAAATAGATTTCTCGATATTCAAAAAACACTATAACTAATTAAAAAAGGTTCTTGGCGTGAAAAAAGAAGAATAAGACTAACTTTAGAAGCTTTATCTGAAGTAATTAAAGTTCTGGAAGTCGATATTTTCAATGAAGAAGAATTTAATGAAAAATACAGCACATTCAAATCAAGATTATTAAAAGCGATTAATAAAAGCAAAATTTTCCATAAAGAGGAATGGACTTCTTTGATTAGTAGGATTGATAAATTAAAAACCCAACTAACTGGAGATAGAGAAATTCCTAGGAGAAAATTCTTAAGAAATGCTGTTGCAACTGCTGCAGGTGTTGGACTCTTGGGGACTAAAGCCTTTGGACAAGGAAAACCAATAAATGCAAGAGATCTATATGAGGAATTAAAGAAAATTCCAGAATTAAAACCCATAAGAGAACCTGTTTTTTCAAAATATCCTTATAATCCAATAATTATCTTAATTGAAGATCTTCATTATTCTCCGAAAGAAGAATATAAACAATTAGAAATACTTAGAAAAAAATTTGGAATTAACCTCGTAGGTACTGAAGGGTGGGCAGGACCCAAAGCAGACAAAAAAAGAGGATTTAAAATGAATTTTTCGGAAGTTAAAAAACTGGTAAATAATCTTCACTATAGAATTGTGGGATTAGAAGATCCTTACCTTCACGAATTTACAATAAAATTTGTGGCTTTACTTATTTATTTTAAAGGCTTTAAACAACCCCGATCAAAAAGGGGAGCCAGTTTTATGTTAAAAAGAGATTTGAAAATAGAACCCACTCAAGAAAACATCGAAAAGATAATCACTGAGGCTGAAAATTTTCTTAAGATAAATTTACATAGGGGAGATAAAAACGCATATGAAACTTTAAAAAGTTTAACAGATAGATTCCTTGTTGAGATGAGAAATCCACCAGCTGCTAAACTTATGTTTGAGGCAATGAAAAAGTATCATATTCAAATTGGAGCCATTGTTTTTGGAAAAAAGCACATAACCGGATTAATAAAAGAACTACGAAAACTCTGGGATTTCAATATAATAGTAATTATTTAGAATAAACCCCTCTCAACATAAATACTTTAGAAGTTTTAACCGCTTTTCCCCTTTTTTTCTTCACCATTTCATTTGAACTTAATTCTGCATTCCCAACGCAAATTAATTCATCTTTAAGGGACATAATAGCCACTAAATCCTCTTTCTCAATACCCTCATTTAATTTAACAATACCAGGCACATTCAAATCTGCTCCATGACATAAAGAATCTACAGCATTATCATTTATCCAAACTTTAGGAAGATGACTTACAGCATTTTCAATTGGTTGGAGAATCTCCCTAAACTTTTCCCAGTCCCCCTCTTTATAGAATTCATAAGCATCTTTTACATCATGCAAACTTACAAAATCTGAATCATTAAAATTAGCTACTTTAGTCCTTACCAATTGAGCCATATGTGCCCCCGTTCCTAATTCCCTTCCAATTTGTACACACAGTGTTCTTATGTAAGTCCCAGCTTCACACCCTACTTTAAATAAAACATCTCTCTCATCAATTTCTAATATCTCTAAGTAATAAACAGTTCTTTCTCTTTCCACTCTTTTAACCGCTGATCTAACCGGGGGTTTTTGAATATTCTTTCCCACAAACTTCTTCATAACCTTTTTTATCTTAGATTCCTTGACATCTTCATGTATATGCATCAAACACACATATTCTTTCCCAGCAGTTAATAAAAACTTTAAAACTCTCGTCCCTCTATTCAAAGCTATTGGTAATACACCAGTTACCTTGGGATTTCGTTGATTTTTTCAAATCGCTAACGTTCCAGAGTGTCCAGCGCGTTTTACCTTTAGGATCTTTTTGACATAATCACTCGTTTGGTGACTCGTTGGACCTGAACTTTTATTGAGGTTGATGATTCCAAAATCCAATAATTCCTCCACACTTCTTTCTTCAGGTCTTTTCCCAAATTCTGGATTAGTCTCTTCCTTTTTCTTTTCCAAAATTCCCAATTCCCTCTCAAAGGGTAGTTTATTCATATAAAAATTCTAGAAATTTAGTTTTATTAATCTTTTGACTAAGGCCAATATACATCACAATTCGGCTTATAAATTGGAACTCTCAAATAAGGTTTATTTTTTGTTAAACTCAGCATTTTATTTTTTATATCTTCAAAAAAAGACTTATTATTCAATAAACAAAGAATCCCTAATAAACCCTCTTTAAAAACAATTTCAGTCCCATTAAAGGCCACATCCCCCCACATGCCCGGTTCTTTTACAACACTCCCATTTAATATTAATATTATATTATAAGTATGTAACTTGTCTCTTGTCATCACATTTAGATCTTCTCTTCTTGCAAACAAAATAGCAAATAAATGGAAATAAGTTCTATAATTCTCTAAAAAATAGTTCTCATCTTCCAAAAAACGATTAAAAAGCATCTCTTCTTCCTCTGTTTTTTCTGCCTCTTCTACCCTGGAAAAAGTAAATCCTGTTCTTTGAGAAGGAGCTAACTTCAAAAAATAATCAACTGCTTTTAATTCTTGATCAGATGCTTTTTTTATATTTCTAATTCTTTCCAAATCCTGTTTTGCTTCCTCTACCTTTATTCTACTCTCTTCTTCATATTCTGTTTTCCCTATTTTTTTAGATTCTTGTATATCCGATTCAAGCGCCCTTTCATTAAATCTGAGCACTTCTAGAGCCATTTTTTCTTCTTTCTCTAAGTTTTTTCTATCTATATAATTAGCCTTATCGTTCCCCATAATTATCGCTTTTCTAAATAATTTCAAAGCTTTCTTTCTATCCTTAGTTAAAAAAAAACAATATCTGTAAAGTTTATTTAGCCTATCATGATTTTCCTTCACTGCCCCAGTATGGTACATTTGAATTTTATCTCCAATTATTCTCTCCCAAACTTTTGAAGAATTTTTTCTGAAATCTCTTTTATTATCTCTTATCATATCTTTTACAGAAAAATTAGGAACGCATTCATTATTAGTTGCTGCTAATCTATAATTTTGAAATAAAGATTTTAAAGCTGAACTAGAATCTATCCTTATGTTGACAACCTCTCTTTTTAGATTGCCGATAGTAGATATTTTACTCTTGACTTCATCCGCCCAATCTTCCGAATCCATTCAAATAAGGGATATGATTAACTATATAAAAATTTAGAAAAAGATAACTACTCTCTTAACTGACCAGCTTTTTCAGTTGCAATAACTTTCTCTTTTTTTGGAGATGCTTCTTTAACATCTGCTGGTTTAACTTCTTTTTTCTCTTCTTTTTCTACTTGTTTATCTACTGGTACTTTTTCAATTGCTTTATTATCTATTTCTGCTTTCTCTTCTACCTTTTTCTCTGTTTCTTCTTTACCTTTTCCACCTAAAAATTTAGGTTTTTTAATTGAAATAGTATCTTTTTTATCATCTTTTTTAACTTCCTTTTTTGGAGCGGTAATTAATTCTGCAATAGTTTTCTCCCCTTCTTCTTCCACTCTTACTTTAACTTTTCCAGGTGGATGTCTATTTCCCTTCTCCCAAATAAACTCATTCAAATAAGGACCCAATTTAACTTCCTTCTTCAAATGCTTTAATAAGTATTGTTTTGTAGCTGTAACAGCCTTTCTACTTCTTTTGTAAATAGGAACCTTCAACCATTCTCTTCTCAATGGGATTGTATAAATTTTTTCGTCTGCCATTTTAATTTAAAATAATTTCCCCATAAGGATATTCAACCATTCCCCATTCTACTCTTATTTCTTTACCATTGAACATTATATGCTTGTGGACTGTATAATGAGCAACCCAATTCTCCTTTGTTTCTTCTTCTCTTCTCTCCCAACAAGAATCTTCTTCCATTTCTACCCTCATTTTGTCTATTTCTTCTCCAGCAATTCTTTTTTGTTTTTCACTCCTTGATTCATGATAATCTTCATTACGAGCAACTTCCCTTCTTTCAGGATCACTTTTTCCTCTATACTTTTTATAGGGATCAGGCATCTGTATTACTCCTTCTCCAACTTCTCTTAGTTTTAGTATGCCTTCCAGGATGTACTTTCTTACCTTTACCGTAAATTTTAGGAACTGTCCAAAAAGGCGCCCATCTACTTTGTTTGCCTTTCTTAACTAGCCTATTCTTTTTTCCCTTCGGCTTGAATCTTGCCATCTTCTTTCTCCTTCTTAACTTTTAAATCGTGAGCTTTTGGAACTTCTGTTTTTACCTCTTGTTTGAGTTGTTCTTTTTTCTGTGGTAAAGGACAAGTATTTTCTTTTTTTAACTCAGGTTTGGATTCAACTTTCTTTTCTACCTTAACTTCTTCCTTTACTTCAGGAGTTTTTTTAAAAAGTTCTTTAGCAATTCCATCTAAAAATTTCTTACCTTTTGGAGTTATACCTCTTCCTTTATGTACTCCCCTTTCAGTTTGTTTAATTAATTCAGCTTTCTCTAATTGCTGTAATACCTTTCTTAGAATATTTCCAGAACCTTTATAGAATCTTTCTGGTTTATGACCTCTATTTTTCTTTCCACCATATTTCTTTCTTAACTTAGAAACCCCAACAGGACCTAAAACATAAACTTTTCTTAATACACTTGCAGCCCTAGTATACCACCAATCCTTCTCAATAGGAGGTCTTTCTTTACTAACACCTGTTTTAACAAATTGAGCCCATTCAGGAGCTTTTATAGAATCAATCTCCTTCAATCTATCAGAAGTTTTTTTAATTAATTCACTAGGATTAACATCATATATTGTAACCATTTTTATCCTCTCGGATCTTATCCTGTCATGACTGACATTACTTTATATCGAGAATTAACACTTTTTAAAGGTTTCCAATTCCTCTTTCTTTACAATAATAAAACTTCTATCCTGCCTAACTCCAAAGGTCCCAGTACTCATCTCTTTTCTTTTGTAGATATTCTTCCCTTCAGTATACATCACTTTTACATCTCTTTTATT
>NZCA01000003.1 GCA_002688095.1 Nanobdellota archaeon | reverse complement strand
ACTTCTATCCTGCCTAACTCCAAAGGTCCCAGTACTCATCTCTTTTCTTTTGTAGATATTCTTCCCTTCAGTATACATCACTTTTACATCTCTTTTATTCTTCTTCCAATCCTGGCTATAAAATGCCGTTAACAATGAAGCTTGTATAATTCCAAATTTATCTTTATTCCCTTTCAAAATAAAAAACGGACTTCCTTTCATCTCAGTATGAAACACAATATCTTCTTTACTTAATCTTGTTTTCAACAATTCTTCATTACTTTTCCTATCTTTTCCCCCAATAATTAAACTCTTTTCAAACTCTTCATACCTATACTTCTCAAACCACTTCCTATTTGTTATTCTTCTTTTTAAAAAATTCAAAATTGTTTGCTTATTTTTCTCATTCTCAATATCTAATTTAAGAAAATCATATTTCTTATCATTTAATTTCTCTAAATTCTCCAAGAACCAAGTTCCTGTTCTCTCTTTAACATGTTGATAATGCCTTCTATATTTCTTCTTGGCCATCCCTCCAGCATTAGTTTTCCTTACTTCCCTCTCTTTATTCAATAAAACTTTCTTCTTTTTCCCATACTCAATAACCTTCAATCTTTTAGTATCTGCTTTAACAAATAAGATAGAATCATAATCTCTCTTCTCCTTTAAGGTAATACCTTCTAATTTCATTTTATATTATCACTCTTAGTTATGTAGTGAAAATCATACTTTCTAAAAAAGGCTTCATCTTCTGGTTTTAATTTGGTCTGAACTATTGAAATCCCTTTTATTTTTCCTCCTAGTTTCTCAATTAAACCCACAGCCACTTTTCCAGCTGCTCCTGTCTCAAAAACATCATCTACTAACAATATTTTATCTTTTTTAGTCACAGTTCCCTTTCCAATCTCTAAAGACTTCTTTTTCTTAGAATAGTCTGTAAAAGTTTTACCTATCACCACCCTTTTGTTTACCTTACCTCCTTTGATGATAGGAACAAAAGGCAATTTTAATTCATATGCAATAGGTGAACCATACATTAAACCCTTCATGTCTATAGCTATTACTTTGTTTATTCCTTTATTTTTGAAAGGCTTAATCATCTCACTAATAACTTTTTGATATAATTCTTTATTTAAAGGAATCAAATAACCACTATTCTCTTTCATATTCTTTTTTATTTCTTCTTTAAATTTCATAAGTAAAATAAAAAAAAAGAAGTATAAAAATTTACTGGATATTTATTGCAATAGCTTCAGTAGCATAACCAGCCTGATTATCATTTACTGCAATTGATATAACTCCACTAGAACCACTTGGACATCCATTAGCAATAACTCCGCCTCCAAATTCAGTTTGTTCACCAGGTTCTAAGGTTACAGAACCAGTAGTTGGAGCTGCATCAGTTAAACAATTCACTTGATCTCCTACTGCATTTACAGGTTGTCGCAATGTAGCTGTCATACTAAGAGCCACATTCCCGGTATCTTTTGTATTTCTAACATAAACTCTATATTTTTTAGCATCACTTGTTTTCATAATTATTGTAGCAGGCGCACCAATTCTTCCAGTGAAGCCTACTTCTCCAAAGATTGTTTCAGCAGTATCTAAAGCACTTTCTGTAATTTCTCCAACTTGGGTAAAAGTTCCTCTAACCCATGCGATTCCTAAAGATAAGACAGCCACACCAATAATAATTACCATAATAGTAGTCATAGAAAACTCAATCGCACCTTTTTTATCCATCATATCACCTTTTATTCATTTATTTAAACTAACTTATAAAAGTTTCTATACTTAAAGACTTCCAATTGTAATCCTAAGTAACCACAAAAAAATCCCATAAAATAACACCATTAATGCTACTGGAATTACACTCGCGCCTAAAAAAGCCCTCACTTTTGTTATTTTATGTAAATAAGCTAAACCAATAGTTTCTGTAATAATTACATGTACAAAGCCTGCCAAACCTATAACCAACACAGCTACTCCAAATACAGATGTATAAAGCTGAGTTATAACCTCAATCGTTCCCAAGGGTTTAATCAATAAAAGCACACTCGCAATCAAAGGAATTACTAAACCATATATCAAGATCAAAATCCAAGAATATGTTGCAACTTTAAACGTATTAAAAAAACCTTGTCTTCCTCCAAATATTAAAACACCTAAATGAGTTACACCCGACCAAAAAAATGGAACAATAAAAGCCGCAATTAACCCAGCAATTAAAGAAGATAGAATCAATTCTGCACTAAGAATCCCTCCTCCCCTTAAAGTAACCCCTATGGATAAAAGCAATCTAATGATTAATATAGACATATAAAAAATCACAAAAACCTTCAGAACATTCCAGTATCCAGTTTCCCTAGCAACATTCCTTGCAAAATTAGAAGGATCTTTAAATAAAATTATTAGTCTCTTAATATACTCGTGCATATTCTATTTTAGAATTATTGTTTATATAAAAGTTTCTAAAAAATGGGACGAGAGGGATTTGAACCCTCAATCACTAGATCTTCAGTCTAGTGCTTTCCCGGATTAAGCTACCGTCCCATAACCAAAATTTACAAATAACCCTATTTAATATTTTCGGCATATTAAACGACATAAACGACACGTACGCGCAGCGTTTATAAATGAAAAAAGCCCCGTGTTGGCTATGAGAAATTTATTAAAAAAAAGAGATGTTCTTGATACTTACAAATCAGAATACCATGGAAAAAAAGCTCTATCAAATTATCAAAATTGGTTTCCTTTACAAGCTTCTCAAGCATTAGCAGGGATTATAGCAGATCTAATGGGAGACGGACATCTTCAAGATTCTCCCAAATTAAGATTAGATTATACTTCTAAATCTATTACAGAACTAAGAAGGTTTAACCATGAAATGTTTGGTTTATTTGGGATAAAAGGTAAAATAAGAAAGTGTACTACAAATTTATCTAATAGTTCTAATTTNGGGATCAACAATAAGCCACTAGCAAGAACTTTGAAATTACTGGGTGTTCCAACAGGGGCTAAAGTTCTAAAAGATTTCAAAATACCTTCTTGGATATTAAGAGACAAACAGTTTTTTGCAAGATTTGTAAATAGACTTTTTAGTTGTGAAGGCTGTGTTGATACTCAAAGTAAATGCCTAGAAATTAAAATGTATAAAAATGTGGCCCTAATACAAGAAGGAATGGAGTTTTTTGAGACCATTAAATTTTACTTAGATAAACACTTTAACATAAAATCCACAAACCCCTTTTTAGAGGGAAGAACAAATCTAAGAAAAGATGGAATCAAAACAAAAGGAGTTAGACTTAAAATAAAAAATAAATTTTCTTTAATTAAATTTCAGAAATATGTGGGAATTGAAGACCCAAACAAAAAAGAAAAATTAAAGGGGATCTTAAATTGACATTTCTAAAGCAAACATTTTAAAAATACATTTTCTTTCTCTTTTAAAATGAAATTACCCAAGCATTACGATCCTAAGGAATCAGAAAAAAAATGGCAGACCTATTGGGAAAAAAATAAAATTTACAAGTTCAATCCCGATTCCAAGACTAAAATATATTCTATAGATACTCCTCCGCCCACAGTTTCTGGCAAAATGCATTTGGGCCACGCATTTGGAAATAGTCAACAGGATTTTATTGCCAGGTTTAAAAGAATGCAAGGTTTTAATGTACTCCAACCTTTTGGAACAGATGATAATGGGTTACCTACACAAACCCTAATTCAAAAATTAAAACACGTAAAAGCTTCTAAAATGGAAAGAAAGGCTTTCCGAAAATTATGTTTAGATACTTTAGAAAAAGAACTCAAACCTAGTTATACTTCTGATTGGAAAAAATTAGGTATTAGTTGTGATTTTGATGTAAATTACTCTACAATTAACAAACATTGTCAAAAAATTTCTCAAAAATCTTTCCTAGACCTTTACAATATGAAAAGAGCTTACAGAATAGAAGCCCCAATGATAATTTGTCCTCATTGTAAAACTGCAATTGCTCAAGTAGAAATGGAAGATAAAGAATTAGATTCTCAGTTAGCTTACATTAGAGCAAGAGTAGAAACCGGAGATGAATTAGTCTTTGCAACCACCAGACCTGAATTACTTCCTGCTTGTGTTGGAATTAGCGTACACCCCGACGACCACAGATATAAACATTTAATTGGAAAAAAAGTAGAACTTCCTTTAATTAATAGAGAAATTGTACTTACAGCAGATTCTGAAACCGACCCAGAATACGGTTCGGGCGTAGTTTATTACTGTACTTATGGGGGCATGGAATGTGTTGAGTGGATTAATAGACACAAAGTAAAACCTATTCATATAATGGGAGTAGATGGTGTCTACAATGAAAAGGCTGGAAAGTATAAAGGCATGACAACCCAAGAAGCTAGAAAAGAAATTCTAAAAGATCTTGAAAACTCAAATGCCTTAGTAAAAGTTGAAAATCTCAAACACACTGTAAATGTTCATGAAAGGTGTGGAACTGAAATAGAATACGTTGCAACAAAACAATGGTTTATCAAATACCTAGACCTAAAGCCAAAAATGCTCAAGTGGGGAAATGAATTAAATTGGTTCCCCAAACATATGAAAAACAGATATGATAATTGGGTTAAAGGACTTAAATGGGATTGGTGTATTTCTCGTCAAATCTATTTTGGTATTCCCTTCCCAATTTGGTATTGTTCAGATTGCGATGAAGTAATTTTAGCTAAAGAAAAAGACTTACCCGTAGACCCTTTAGAAGATTCCCCTCCGGTTAAAACTTGTCCAAAATGTAAAAGTAAAAAATTAATCGGAGAGAAAGATATTATCAATACCTGGGCAACATCATCCTTAACACCCACAATAGTCAAAGAACTTTTCAAAGGCAAACCTGTTTATAACACCTTGATAAAAAATCCCATGAATCTAAGACCTCAAGGTCATGACATTATTTCCTTTTGGTTATTCAATACAGTTCTTAAAAGCCAACTCCATTTTAAAATAAAACCCTGGAATGATTGTTTCATCAATGGATGGACTTTGGATCCCAATGGAAAAAAGATGTCTAAATCCAAGGGAAATATCATTGAACCACAAGAAATGATTGAAAAATATTCTGCAGATGCTCTAAGATTCTGGGCAGCTTCTGCTAAACTAGGTTCAGATGTTCCTTTCAAAGAAAAAGAATTAGTTTCAGGACAAAAAACAATTCTAAAATTATGGAACGCTTCTAAATTTTCTTTCATGCATTTAGAAAATTATAAACCTAAAAAAATAAAATTACTTCCCTTCGATTCCTGGCAATTATCCAAATTAAACACTTTAATAAAAACCTGTACAGATTCTTTTGATAAACATGAATATTCCCAAACAAAGTCTGAAACAGAAAACTTCTTCTGGAATTTATTCTGTGATAATTATTTAGAAATCATAAAAGATAGATTATATAATGGAACTAAACAAGAAAAAGCCTCTGCTCAATTTACTCTTCATACCTCTTTATTAACAATTTTAAAATTATTTTCACCCATCATGCCCCATATCACAGAAGAATTATATCAATTATATTTCAAAGAACATGAAAAAGAAAAAAGTATTCACTTAACCTTATTCCCTAAATCAGACCCAAAATTAATAGATGCTAAACTAGAACAAGAAGGGGACGCTTTAGTAGAAATTATAAGTAAAGTTAGATACTTCAAAACTAGTAAACAAAAATCACTTAGAGAGGAAATCTTTCTTATATTACCAACTAAATTTAAAAATTCTGCGTTTTTACCTGATATTAAGTCTGTTACAAACGCAAAAGAGATAAAGTTCGGAACCAAATTAAATATTAGCTTCTGACATACAAAATGGAAAATCTAAACACTAAAAAGAAGTATAAATTGAAACGTTTCCTTAATCAGTTAAAGGCAGTTAAAGGCAGACATACAGAATTAGTTTCGGTTTACATTCCCAAAGGCTTTAGTATTTTAAAAGTAATTCAACAATTATCTCAAGAAAAAGATACTGCTTCTAATATTAAAGATAAAAGAACCAGAACCAATGTCCAGGATTCTTTAGAAAGGTTAATCAGACACTTAAGATTATACAAAGCCACGCCTGAAAATGGTTTGGCTGCTTTTGCTGGAAATATTTCTGAAAACGAATCTAAAGTGGATATAGAAGTTTTCTCTCTAGAACCCCCTGTTCCAGTTACAACTAGGTTATATAGATGTGATCAAACTTTTGTTTTAGAACCTTTACTATCCCAATTAGATGCTAATGTTATTTATGGTTTAATCGTTCTAGACAAAAGAGAAGCCACAATTGGATTATTAAAAGGAAGTTATATAGAAAAATTATTTAATCTAACCTCTGGAGTTCCTGGAAAATACAAAACAGGGGGGCAGTGCTTAACTCAAAATTCATTGGTCCAATTACATGATGGAAATCTTATAGATATCACAAAAGCCCATAATCCCAAAATCGTAAAATCAATAGAATTCAATAATAAAACAATTACAAACTCCCATATAACAGATGTTTGGGATGTAAAAAAAGATAAAACTTACAAAATAGTAACCAAAAATCCAAGAATGGAGGTTAGTTCTTCTAAAGATCACATTTTCTTTGTAGCAACAAATAATGGGATAATCGAAAAACCTGCAGAATGGTTAAAAGAAACGGATAAACTAATTATGCCAGAAAAAATAGATGTAAAGGGAGAATTACAAAACTTAAATTCAAAAAAATACTACAATTCATTTGTTATAAATAAACAAGGCCAAAATATTCTAAAACAAAAAAGATTAAAAAAAGGACTCTTACAAAGAGAATTAGCTAAAAAAGCAGAATTATTCCAAACAACAGTCTCTTATTATGAAATTGGAAGACAAAGGGCTCATAGAACTTCTTTAAATCATCTTTGCAAAGAATTGAAAATTAACTTTGAAGTTTTCTTAGAAAAATACTGTAGCCCACTCGCTTTTAAGGGAAAAAGCATAACTCTTCCAAATCTCTTAAAGGAAGAATTTGCTCAATTTGTGGGATATTACTTGGGAGATGGTTGTAGCGAAAAAGATAGAATAACTTTTTTTGAACAAAACAAACAGGTTGCTTTACTTTACAAAAGAAAATATGAAAAACTCTTCAACAAAACAATCAGTTATAGATTCCGAGAAAACAAAAATTATCATCAATTAAGATTCACTAGCCGACCTTTAGTCAGACTAATTAGGAACGAATTTCCTGAACTAAGAAAAACATTAGATTCTGAAATACCTGAAAAGATATTAAAATCCCCAAACAAAATCCTTGCTAGTTTCTTAAAAGGATTCTTTGATGCAGAAGGGTATGTAAATCTCTCGAGAGGAGTAGGATTGGGTGTAAATAATAAGAAAGTAATCCAACAGCTTCAATTGCTCTTATTGAGATTCAGTATAATAAGCTCGTTCCACGAATATGATAATCGAGCAAATAAATATAGTGATAATCCAAGATTTACAATAGATATAACCGAAAAAAGATCTTTAAATCTCTTTAACCAATTAATTGGATTTACTTCTCTAGAAAAAGTTAAAAAGTTAAATACATTAATATCAAACAAATCAGGTACAACTTATGTTAGGCAGATTCTCACTCCCGGTTCTAAAATTAGGTCTTTAATAGAAAAAGCAGGTTACAATCTCCAACTTTTCCCAAAAACAAATAATTTTTTCAGAGATGAAAGAAACATGGGTAAGGAAATTTTCAAAAAATCCATACTTTCAAATATAAAAGACAAAAATCTTTACAAAGAACTTGAAAGAATTTACAATATTCCCCTTCTTCCCGTCCAAATTAAGAAAATTGAAGTTAAAGAAGAACAAACTCAGATGATAGACATTTCAGTTAAAAATCAAAATTTCATAGCAAATGGTTTAATAGTCCATAATTCCGCAGCAAGATTCAGTAGACTAAGAGAACAAGCTGCTAAAGAATTTTACCACAGAATTGCAGATGTCTGTAATAAAGAATTTCTAGAAAAAAAAGAACTCAAAGGAATTATTATTGGTGGACCTGGCCATAGTAAAAATGAATTTTTTGATGGAGATTTCTTAAATAATGAAGTTAAAAAGAAAGTTTTAGGATTAAAAGATGTTACTTATACAGATGAAGTTGGCCTAGAATATTTAGTAGAAATCTCTAAAGATTTACTTGCAACAGAAGATATTACTTCAGAAAAAGAAGCTTTAAACAAATTCTTCTCTACTTTAGCTACAGAAGCCAAAAGAATTGTTTATGGTATTAAAGATGTAGAAAAAGCTTTAGAATATGGAGCTGTAGAAATCCTAATTATTTTAGAAGAAGAAATACCTGATAAAAAAGCCGAGGAATTAGAAGAAAAAGCTTCTAACATGGGGGCTGAAACAGAAATTGTAACTGAAGAAACTCAAGAGGGCAAACAATTTAAAAACCTTGGAGGAATTGGAGCTATACTGAGGTTTCCGATAAGTTAAAATGACAGAAGACTACAAAAAGAAAATAGAAGCTGTTTTATTCGCTTCTGGAAAGTATTTAGAAATAGAAAAAATAGCTGAAATGTTAAACTTAGGCTCTACTGGAATAGTTATCAAAACTCTAGAAGAACTAAAAAAAGATTATTCTCAAAAAGATTCTGCAATTGAAATCTTACAAGAAGGCAATAAATATAGAATGAATATCAAATCTAATTTTGTTCCTATAGTTAAAAACCTAATGACAGACACTGAAATAGACCGCCCAGTTATATCTACCCTAGCCATAATAGCCTGGAAACAACCCATCTTACAATCTAAAGTAGTTAAAATGAGGGGCAATACAGCTTACGAACATTTAAAATTATTAGAAGAAAAAGAATTAATCTCCAGACAAAGATACAAATTAACTAAAATCCTCAAACTTACACCCAAGTTTTATGAATACTTTGACACCAATAAAGATACTTTAACTTCTAAATTACCAAAAGACGAACTAGAAGAAAATACAGCAGACTCTATTAAAAAAATGTTTGGAGAAAGTTCCTAAAATGTTCCGGTTTCTTAAAAGAAAATTAACAACAGCTGTAAAAAAAGCTACTAGAAAAGTAGAAGAGGAACCTGAAGAGAAAAAGGAGGAAATCTTAGATTTAGCAGAAAAAACTCCTGAGAAAACTCCTTTAGAAGAAAAGAAAGAAGAGATTCAAAAAGAAGAAGCTAAAGAAGCTTTAGAAGAAGAAATTGAAGAAAAAGGTTTTTTGAAAAAAGTAACTGAAAAAGTAACTACTAAAAAAATTTCTGAATCCCAATTTGAAGATATTTTTCAAGATTTACAAATAGCTTTACTAGAAAACAATGTAGCTTTAGAAGTAGTAGATAAAGTCAAAGAAGATCTAAAACTAGACTTGGTTAATCAAGCAATTCCAAGATCTAAAATAGAAGCAGAAATTCAAACTTCTTTAAAAAAATCCATAGAAGAAATCTTAACACCACCGGAATTTGATTTATTAGAACAAATAAAAAAGTCAGACAAACCTTATGTAATTTTAATCATTGGTTATAATGGAGCTGGAAAATCCCTAACTTGTGCCAGATTAGCTTCTTATTTAAAGAGACAACAATTCAATCCTTTACTAGCTGCCGCAGACACTTTTAGAGCAGCTGGAGCATCTCAATTAGTAGAATACGGAAAACTAGCCAATGTCCCAGTCATCTCAAATGAAGAAACCCAAGACTCTTGCTCAGTAATTTTTGACACTATTAAACATGCTAAAGCTCAAAACCACGATATAGTTATAGCAGATACCTCTGGCAGAATACAAAACAACCAAGAT
Organism: Nanobdellota archaeon; assembly: GCA_002688095.1. GTDB lineage: Archaea > Nanobdellota > Nanobdellia > SCGC-AAA011-G17 > ARS1403. Next base: position 17,623 of record NZCA01000003.1, on the reverse strand, counting down.
TTAATGGATGAACTAAAAAAAATAGCCAGAGTTAACAACCCCAACACCACAATCCTAGTCTTAGACTCTCTAACAGGCTCAGATGTAGTCCACCAGATGGAAGAATTTGACAAAGCCATAGCTGTAGATGGTATGATTCTAACCAAAGCAGATGTTGACGAAAAGGGCGGAGCTTTCTTATCTGCAGTTTACACCGGTAAAAAACCTGTTCTCTTCATATGCGATGGGCAATTGATCTCAAGCATCAGAAAATATAATCCCAAGGAAATTTTAGAACAACTAGGACTTTAATTTTAATAACCTTTTTCTTCTTTTAGTTTTCTTTTTGCGAATATATACATCTAACTTCTCTTTTTTCTTAAGATGGGTAAATCCTATAAGAAGAATCAGGAGTAGTATTTATGGAGAAATTAATAGGGATGCCCCAATATACAACCTCTCTAGTTCCTACCCTAATGAACACGCCTTAGATAAGATGGATAGGGATGATGTGATTAAGGAAGGATACGAACCTATTCAAAGACTTTTTGAAGAAAGTCCTCAATAAAAAGGGAGAACTAAACTCCTCCCTCTGGAATAATGAGTATCTTCTGTGCCTAGATGGAAGTTTACAATCCTAAAAAAATATTAGAACAGATTGGTCTCTAAACATTTATAAACCCTTTTTCTATAATCCTTTTTATGGTCTTAGATAACTTATCAAACTCTTTAAAATCTACTTTAAAGAAGGTAACTTCAGCACTTTTTGTAGATGAAAAACTCGTAAATGAATTAACCCAAGAAATACAAAGAAGTCTTTTACAAGCCGATGTTAATGTTCAATTAGTCTTTGACTTAACCAACAATATTAAAACTCGTTTTAAAGAAGAAAAACCCACTAAAGAAGCTCCAAAAAGAGAATTCTTAGTTAAAATTGTTTATGAAGAATTAACTAATCTATTAGGTAAAGATAAAGAAGAAATCAAAATCACTCCTAAAAAACCTTTCAAAATAATGTTAGTAGGTTTATTTGGTTCAGGAAAAACAACCACTATTGGAAAATTAGCAAATTATTACAAAAAAAGAAATCAAAAAGTAGCTACTTTAGGTTTAGATGTCCATAGACCAGCTGCCAGAGATCAACTAAAACAAATTTCAGACCAAGTTGGAGTCCAATGTTTTATAGATGAACAAGAAAAAAATCCTTTAAAAATTTATAAAAAATTTCAAGACCAATACAAAAATTATGACATTTTATTAATTGACACCGCAGGTAGAGACGCACTATTACAAGAATTAATTGATGAAATAGAATCTCTAAATAAAGAAATCCAGCCAGATGAAAGATTATTAGTAATCCCAGCCGAACTAGGTCAGACAACTGAGAAACAGGCTACCCAATTCCACAAATCCTGTAATATAACAGGTATTATTGTAACTAAGATGGACGGAACTGCTAAAGCAGGAGGAGCTCTATCCGCAGCCGCAATTTCCGGAGCTAAAATAAAATTCTTAACTGTTGGAGAAAAACCTTCAGACTTAGAAACTTTCAACCCCCCAAATTTTGTATCCAGATTACTAGGTATGGGAGATTTAGAAGCTTTATTAGAAAAAGCCAGTGAAGCGATTTCTGAAGAAAAATCCAAAGACTTAGAAAAAAAATTACTTGAAGGAGATTTTAATTTAATAGATTTATATGAACAAATGCAAGCCATGTCTAAAATGGGTTCTTTATCTAAAATAATGGAATTAGTTCCTGGAATGTCTCAACTAAAATTACCTAAAGATTTACTTAATGTTCAAGAAGATAAATTAAAACGATGGAGATTTGCTTTAGATTCTTTTACTAAAAAAGAATTAGAAAACCCAGATATTATAGATTCTTCTAGATTAAGTCGAGCTAGCAAAGGTTCTGGAGTTCCAGCCTCTGAAGTTAGAGACTTACTTAAGCAGTATAAAATGGCTAAAAAGATGATGTCTACCATGAAAGGCAAAGATCCTCAAAAATTAATGTCTAAATTCAAAGGTAAGATTCCTGGAATGTAGATAAAGCATATAAATCCTTCTTTTATTTTAATTCTTATGAAACACTTCAGAGCTAAAGCTGAAGATAAATTAAGGAGACTTTCAAATACTTTAGATTACTCTGTTCATATCGCTAGAACTTTATTCCAAAAAGAACCTTCTTTAGACAATGTTAAAAATATCTTAATAGTAGAACTAAAAAGAATTGGAGACCTCATAGTTTCCACCCCTGCTATAAGAACTTTAAAATCCAACTTTCCAAATGCTAATTTGGATATTATAATTCCCCCTGGGATGGAAGAAGTTCTTTTCAACAACCCTCACTTAAATAAAATAATTAGTTGGGAAAGAGAAAAAACAAAAGAAAATTATCAATTATATTTGAATGAAATCCAAAATAAATACGACTTAGCAATTATTTTACATAACGGCACTTTCTCAATTTCTAAAATGCTTAAAGAAGCCAATATTCCTTATAGAATTGGCTGTACACGAGTTGGATTAACCGAACCCAAAGGGTTTTTCCTAACTCGACAATTACTTCCAGATAAAACTTTAAAACATAAAATCGAAGATAACTTAGATGTTCTAAAATTAATTAATATTTATCCCATGGATGACAAACACCCTGAAATTTATGTTTCTAAAGAAACCCAATCCTGGGTTGAAACTAAATTCAAAGAAAAGAAAATTACTGAAAAAGATTTTACAGTTATTTTTTCCGTAGTTTCTCAGTCTCATCCTACTTGGTTTAAAGAAAGATTTGCCTTACTTGCAGATAAATTAATTGAAAAATACAAGGCTAAAATTGTTTTTGTTGGAACTAATAAAGAAAAGAAATTCATTTATGATGTTAAAAGATTAATGAAATCTCGCAGAAACCATTATTGGTTTGGTCAGACCACCATTCAAGGTTTATTTGCTTTAATTAATAATTCTAAAATGGTAGTTGGAATTGATTCTTCCCCTACAAACATTGCCGCTGCTTTTAAAATTCCGGTAGTAGCTTTATTTGGAGCTGGAGATCGAACTATTTGGCACCCTTTCAATAAAAATTCTATTTCTATCCAAAGAAAACACGAGGTCTGCACAGCATGTATGAAATCTTTTTGTAAGTTTAAAAATCATAGATACTTAGAATGTATGAAATCTATTACAGTTAATGATGTTTTAAGAGCTGTGGAGAGATTAAAATGAAAATAACTCTAATCTCAACTGGAAGTAAAAATGACAAAGGTCCTCAAATAATGGCTAATTTCTTAGAAGCCAAAGATCATTCAGTTCAAGTTTTATTTTCTAATTTCTTAGATGAAAAGGACTTACTTAAAAAAACTAAAAAATCGGGCTTAGTTGTTATCTCTGCCAATAAAGAAACTTGTTCTAAAGCTTCTAAACTTTTTACTTTACTCAAACCCTTAGATATTCCTTTAGCTTATGCAGGTGTTTATCCTCATGACTCTCCAGATGAATGTATAAAAGAAACAGATTTGGTTGTTGTTAAAAATCCAAAAGAAACTCTTTTAGAATTAGCAAATAGACTAGAAAACTTTCAAAAAATCAATGATATTCCTAACTTGTGGTTTAAAGCTACTGAAGAAGAATTAATTAAGAATTAACAAATAACCTTTTAAAATCCACTTCTAAATTCTATTCTTATGAAAATAGCCCACATAAACATGTTCTACTTACCTACTTTTGGGGGTGTAGAAAAAGTAATGCAAGAACTAGCCGAAAGACAAGTTAAACAAGGACACGAAGTTCATGTTTTCTGCTGTAATTCTGATAAATACAAAAGAATTAAACAAAAAGAAGAAATCATTAACGGAGTCCATATCCATAGATTACCTTATTGGTTTCGCCTTTCACTTTCAACACACATTTGGCCTTCTTTATATTGGAAATTAAAAAAATATGATTTTGATATCTTACACACACATGTCTCAGGTCATTTATACGTTTTATTAACAGGATTAGTATCACGGGGAAAGAGGTCTAAACACATCCACACTACACATTGTCCTTGGACAGACGCTTTCAGACCTAAAATACTAAAACCTTTTCTTTACTTAAATGATAAAATCTTTAATAAAACCTCTTTCAAATTAATTGATAAAATTGTCTCAATAACACCTTGGGAACACAAACAATTAGAAAAATATACTTCCAAAGAAAAAATAATAACAATTCCAAATGGTTTAGATTCTATTTTATTCAAAAAAGTTCTTCCTAATAAATATAAAGAAAAACATGGAATTAAAGGTAAAATGATTTTATTCTTTGGCAGATTAAATCCTACTAAAGGCCCAGAAATTTTAGCAAAAGCTGGAAAAGAAATTCTAAAAGAAAGAAAAGATCTAAGTTTTGTTTTTGTAGGTCCAGATGAAGGTAAATTAGAAGAAGTTCAAAATATCATTAAAGATCAAGAGAATATGCATTACTTAGGACCTATTGAAGGTAAGGAAAACATTGCAGAAATGTATCAAGCAGCTGAAGTTTACGTCCTCCCTAGTTATAGAGAAGGTCTCCCCCTGACCTTATTTGAAGCCATGTCTTGCGAACTACCAATTGTAGCTTCTCCAGTAAATGGCATCCCTTATGAATTAAAAGATAATATCAACGGTTATCATGTGCCTTATAGTAACATTCCATTATTAAAAGAAAAAATCTTAAAAATTCTAGACAATCCAAACATTGCTAAAACATTCTCTAAAAATAACAAAGAAAAATCTCAAAACTACACTTGGGATTTAATTACTAAAAGATATATGGATGTTTATACAGAACCTGTCCATTAAGAAAGCGGGAAGATATAGTTTTACAATTCATCATAGAGACCCATTTGCTATTGTTATTGTTGGAAAGGAGGGGAAGCCGTTTAGTCTAAATATATGGACGGATTAGATTTCGATGCCCCTTATACATAAAACCCAGTAGCCCTAAGATGGTCGCTCCACTCCCTGCTAAAATCTGATATAAAGAATTTTTTTCACTCCTTGCGCGTTGGGTTTCATAATCTCCCTTTCTTTCATAAACCCCAGTTGAAATTAAACTATCTCTTCTAGTCTCGAGAACACTTGTTTCTTTATTCACCTCTTGAACAGAACCCGAATCTCTTAAATCTTTTCTTGAGTATTGTAATCTGGACAACTCTTCATCCAGTCTATTAATTAAACCCACATCTTCTGGTTTTTTGGGAAAAGAAGGGAACATACCAGAGGTTGCTACCCCTCCAAAACCTAAGACAGAACTAAAAACGCAAGCACTCATTAATTTGTTTCTCCAGATGACTTTTCCAATATTCTTTAAAGCATAACTTCTCATCTTTTTATATAAACACACAAACTTTTTAAATAAATCGAATTAGAATTCAAACATGAAAATAGGCTTAATTTCCACTTCAACTTTCCCTGCAGACCAGGGTTTGAGAACCTTATCTTCATGTTTAAAAAAAGAAGGCCACCAAGTTAAATTAATCTTCCTACCTTTATCTGAAAATGATTATTCTTCTAATTATTCTCAAGAAGTATTACAACAATTAGATTCAACTTTACAAGACACAAAATTAATTGGAATCACAGCCATGTCCTCAACATCTACAAGAGCCATGCATTTAATCCAACATTTCCAAAACAAAAACATTCCAGTAGTTTGGGGAGGCCCAGCACCCACTTTCTTTCCAGAAAAATGTATTAAACATTGTAATATTTTAGCAATCGGAGAAGCTGAAGATGCCCTGGTTGAATTAGCAGATAAATTAGACCAAAAACAAGACGTCACAACTATTCAAAACCTTCACATCAAAAAAGATGGAAAAATCTACAAAAATCCTGTTCGACCTTTGGTTCATGATTTAGATTTACTCCCACACCCAGATTACAACATTCAAGAACATTTAATCCTAGAAAAAAACAAACTAATCCAATTTCAAGAAAGACACTTAGGAGGTATGATTTTCTTCCAAACTGAAAGAGGCTGCCCCCATGCTTGTTCTTATTGTACTAATATTATTATGAAAGACCTTTACAAAGGTAAAGGAAATTTACTAAGAACACATTCTGTAGATTATGTAATAGAAGAATTAACAACTTTAGCAAATAAATTCCCTTCTATAGGTTCTTTTGATTTAAGAGATGAAACCTTTACAATACGGGACCTTAAATGGATTAAAGACTTCTCTCAAAAATACATTAACTCAGGAGTTAAAATTAGATTAAAATGTCTAGCAGATCCAGCAACAATGGCAACCGGATTCTCAGAAGAAAAAATAAAATTATTAGTTGACGCAGGTTTATCTGATATTATAGTAGGAATCCAATCTGGCTCAGACAGAGTTAACAAAGAAATTTATCATAGATTCATAACTCAAGAACAATTAAGAAAAACTTCCTTTACATTAAACAAATTCAAAAATCTAGCAATAATGTATGATATTATAACTTCCAACCCTTATGAAACATCTGAAGATATCTTAGAAACAATAAACTTAATTTTAGAAATACCACCGCCTTTTTATTTATCTGTAAATAATTTAATCTTTTTCGAAGGCACTCCTTTATACAATAGAGCCCTAAAAGAAGGTGTTATCAAAGATTTCCAAGACTCAGCTCAAAACTTAAACTACTGGGATAGATGGCAACATATTAAATTAAAAAAGAAAAATCCTTATCTAAATCTAACTTTAAACTTGATGCGAGGTCCAGTTACTAAAAAAAGATTGGGCTTAATGCCCCGTTCTGTCTTAAAAAAATTAATATCTCCAAAATTAGTTAACTACAACCAAAAACATTCCTTACCTACAAACACCGCAGGTTCTTTTGTTTCTGTAATGGATAATTTTAGAGAAAACATTGCTAAACCTCTTTATAGATCTCTTCCAGTCAACTTCAAGAATTGGTATGATAAAATACGTTATAGAGCATAACTTTTATCTTCTATCCTTAATAAATTAAAACTATTTTTTCTCAAAACACAATTTAAACATTTACCACAAGGTCCATTTTCAATATAACAACTATACGTAAGTTCAAAAGGAACTTTTAATTCCTTTCCAAGTTTTATCACATCAGTTTTATCTAGCTCAATCAAAGGAGCTACAACTTCATAATCTCCATCTTGAGTTCCTTCTTTAGCTAATTCATTTACTTTTTTAACAAATTCGGGAGTTGTATCTGCCATATGTTCATCACCTTCATCTTTTATCCCAATAATAACATCATATTTTTCTTTATTTTTCAAAAATTCACTTTCCGCAAAAGCCAAAGCATTAACTAAAAAAACAGAATTTCTAGCAGGAACCCACCAATTCTTTATATCTTCATTATTTTCTTTTACTTCCCCTTCTTTATTTAACATAGCAGTACTTATCTCCCCTAACCATTTTAATTCTACTTTAATAAACTCGGCTTCTAATCTCTTAGCAATCTCTTTACAACATTTTTCTTCTTCCTTTACAGCTCTCTGACCATAATCAAAAAATAAAAACTTTAATTTACTATACTCATCTTTAACTTTGTAAGCCGCAGTAACACTATCCAACCCTCCCGAACATAAGATTATAGCATTCTTCATAATATATTTTTAATAAAAAACCTTATAAAACTCTCTTTAATTTCTTATTCCATGACACTTGCTAAAGATCTTAAACAAGGAGATAAAATTATTTTTGATGGAACTAAACTTACAGTAGAATCTGTAGAAACTTCTAAAGTTGGAAAATCAGGTAAAGCCAAGTGCCGAATTGAATCCAAAGATGAAAGCGGAAAAAAAAAGGTTTTTATCACCCAAGTAAATGAAGAAATTCAATTACAATAATCTTTAAAATCTTTATCTTATACTTTTTTACTATGCTAAACATAATAATTACTAGTTACGGAGAGGTAAACGCTACAGAAAAAGCAGTTAGAGCTTTCTTATCTCAAAACCTTCCCAAAGACACCAAAATCATAGTCTCAGATCCCTTTACAGAAACTAAATGGATGCTAGAAGAAAAATTCCCAAATCAAATAGAATACTTTGAAGACCCAGGAGAAGGAAAAAGCACAGCCTTAAACTTATTATTCCAAAAATTTGGATCTAAAAATAAAGACGACATTTTTATCCTAACAGATGGAGATGTTTACACTTCCCCAGACTCAGTTCAAGCTATTTTACAAAAATTTCAAAATCCTCAAGTAGGATGCGTCTCAGGCAGACCAATGTCTATTAACCCTAGAGAAAATAGATTCGGTTACTGGTCTCATTTCTTAGTTGATGTTGGAGCTCATGAAATTTCTAGAAAAAAACGTTACAAACAAGGTAAATTCTTAGAAACTACTGGTTATCTATTCGCTTTCAGAAACGGAGTTATAAAAGAAATTCCTTTAGACGTAGCCGAAGACACAATCATCCCTTATTATTTCTACCAAAAAGGCTACAAAATTGCTTATGCTGAAAACGCTAAGGTCTACGTTAAGTGGCCCACACATTTCAAAGACTGGATGAAACAAAAAAAACGTGCAGCAGATGCCCATAGTAAATTAACTCTTTATGTTAAAAATTTCCCTAAAGTTAAATCTTTCTCAGGAGAAATTTTAGGCGGAGTAAAAAACTTACATTACATTTTTTCTTACCCACGGACTTTTAAGGAATTTGTCTGGACCTTAGAATTATTTCCAGCTAGATTACATATGTGGTTATCCTTACAAAAAGACCTTAAATTAAAGAAAAAAGAATACAAAGATGGCTGGAGAGGAGACTTAGAAGTAAAATCTACTCGGACTTTAGATTAGCTAATTTCTCTTTCAATTCTTCCAAATTCTCAACAAAAACAACTTTTTTATTATTACACATAACACAAATTCTATAATCATTCCTTATTGTTTTCTTATCCTCAACTAAAGCTATTACGGGTTTTTTCTTAGCATAACCATATCCTAATTCCCATGCAGTTCCAGAACTAATTCCTTTCCAATCTACTACCGCAACTAAAACATCACACCAATCCACTCTATTTTTATTCTCTTCAAATATTGGATTTGGATCCATTCCCTCTTCAAATAAGCCCATATCTCTATGAGGTAAATAGGTCTCCCCAAATTCTTCACACACTTTATTTACCTCTTCTAACTCCTTCCTATTCACTTCCCCTCTCAAAGTCCCAGCTACATAGATTTTCATAGTCTTTTTGAGATAATTAAACTTAAAAATATAACCTCTTAATCTAAACAGGGTTAAAATGAAATTCAATAGAGATTGTAAATCTTTCCTAGAAGGTTTTGCTTGTGATGTCATGACCTCGGAAAACTTAGAAGATTGTTCTAATTGTAGATTCTATGAACCTTACTCTAAGAAACTGCTCTTAATCAAATTAGGAGCCCTAGGCGATGTTATTAGAACCACACCCATTTTACCTGCTTTAAAGAAAAAATACGGCTCCAACATCCATACAACTTGGTTAGTTAATGAAGGAGAGGGAAAAGATTTACTTAAATACAACCCCCATATTGATAAAATTTTAGAATACACTCCTGAAATTCCTTTAAGACTTAAACACGAAAAGTTCGATATTTTAATTAATTTAGATATAGATGCTAAAGCTACCTTAATCTTTAATGAAGTTAAAGCCGAAGAAAAATATGGTTATTACTTCCATGAAGACGGACATCCTTCTTGTTTTAACAAAAAAGCAGAATATTACTTTAACAGAGTTTTTTCTAATCATGTAAATAAAGCTAATAAAAAAACTTACCAAGAAATGATGTTTGAAATAGCTGAATTACCTTACAACAAAGAGCCTATTGAAATTCACAATTTTGATGAAAAATACCTAGAAAAATTCAAAAACGAAAACAATATCCAAGAAGGAGATAAATTGATTTGTATAAATTTGGGTGCTGGAGGAAGATGGCCCTCTAAAGCTTGGCATAAAGATAATATTTTAGAATTAATAGGAAAATTAAAAGATACAAATTATAAAATTTTATTAAGGGCGGGTCATAATGAAACATGGTTACAATCAGAAATAATTAAAGCAGTAAGTAAACGTGGGATAGACAATGTTTTTAGAAATAGAAATGCCTTGGAAATTTCTATTGCACAAAACGTAGCGTTATTAAGCATTTGTGATAAAGTCATAACAGGAGACACTTTAGTCTTACACATCGCCACTGCTTTAAAGAAAAAAACCTTAGCTTTATTTTTCTGTACTCCACCACAAGAAATCGAAACTTACGATTTAGTTACAAAATTAAATAGCCCTTTATTAGAAAAATACTTCTATACTGATAAATATGAAGAAAATCTAGTCAAGTCCATATCCGCAGACGAGGTTCTAAAATGGATAAACACATCGTAGTTGTAACCGGATTAGTAAAATACCAAGACAAATTCTTAATTGTTAAAAGAAATCCTGATATGGAAATGCATCCTGATAAATGGATTTTTCCAGGTGGTAAAGTCACTCCAGGAGAAGATTTATTTCAAGCTTTAAAACGAGAAATCAAAGAAGAAACTAATTTAGAAATAGAAGATAAAAAAGAATTCATTTCAGATTTTACTTTTACTAGACTTTCCGGTATTCAAACAATCGGATTCTGTTTCTTAGTTAAAGCCAAACATAATAAAATTAGTTTAAATCAAGAAGAACTATCAGAACACACTTGGATATCCCCCAAGGAAGTAGAGAAATACAATATTGTAGAGTTCTTAAAAGCAGAAATCAAAAAGGCTTCTGAAAACCATAAATCTTTTTAAATTACTTTTAGGGATTATCAAATATGAATTTAGAAGATTTTTCTAAAAAAAGAATCTTGGTTGTAGGAGATATTATGTTAGATAAACACATCCACGGTACAGTTTCTAGGATATCTCCTGAAGCTCCAGTTCCGGTTTTAAAAGCGGAAAAAGAATCTTACAACCCAGGAGGTGCTGCTAATTTAGCTAATAACTTATCTACATTGGGTGCAAAAGTCTCTATGGCTGGAGCGGTGGGTNGTGATGAAGCTCAAAAGATTTTATTTCAAGAGTTAGAAAAAAACAATATTGATTCTTCTTGCATTTTAAAGACTCAAAAACCCACCATCCAAAAGGTAAGGGGTCTATCTCATCAACATTTATTTAGAATAGATTATGAAGATCATTCTTCTATAACAAAAGAGGATGAAAAAAATTTACTTTCTTTAATAAAAAATAAAATTTTAGATTTTGATGCCATTGCCTTAAGCGATTATGCCAAGGGCACCCTAACAGAAAACTTAGTCAAATCTTTAATAATCTTGGCCAAAGAACATAATAAAATTATCACAGCTGATTGCAAACCAATGAATTTAGAATTCTATAAAGGGGTTAATTTACTTAAACCTAATAAAAAAGAAGCAATTGAGATGACTTTAACGGATGATATAGAAGAAGCAGGAAAAATATTAATGGAAAAATTAGATTCTAACATTATAATCACCAGGGGTTCAGAGGGTTGTACTTTATTTGAAAAAAATCAAGAACCCTTCCATGTTCCAACATCAGAAAAGAAATTTTATGATGTGGCCGGAGCTGGAGATACGTTCTTAGCTACTTTCACTTTAGCTTTAGCTTCCAATTTGGATTATCAAAAAGCCACAGAACTAGCTAATCAAGCTTCTAGTTTAGTAGTTCTAAAACCCGGAGTCTCAACTATAACTAAAGAAGAATTAGAAAAGTCTTTTTCAAATAGTATAAAAATTATTCCTAAAAATTGGGGTCAAGAAGAATGGATTGTTAATAATGAAAAATATTGTGGTAAAAAAATGTTAATCAAACAAGATTATTATTGCTCTTATCACAAACACAAAATCAAAGAAGAAACCTTCTATATTTTAGATGGAGAATTAGAACTTATTCATAAGAATAAACATCTTAAAATTAAATCTGGAGAAACCCTTCACGTCTTACCCGGAGAGTATCACAGCTTTAGAGCCTTAAAAGACACCACTTTTTTTGAATTCTCAACCCAACATTTAGATGAAGATAACTATAGGTTAACTAAATCCGGTCAAGGAACCCATGAAAAATGGAAAAACGAAATAGAGACAATTAAAAATGACTAAAGCAATTTTATTAGATAGAGATGGAACCATCAATGTAGATGAAGGTTATACGCATAAAATAGAAAATTTAGAATTTGAACAAGGTGCTATTAAAGGATTAAAAACCTTACAAGATTTAGGTTATAAATTAATTATAATCACGAGCCAATCCGGAATTGGAAGAGGTAAATACACTGAAGAACAATATCAAACTTTTATGCAAGAAATGTATAAAAGACTAGGGGTTGAAGGCATCAAAATAGAAACCGATTACTTTTGTCCCCACCATCCAGAAAAAGCTATAGGAAAATATAAAAAAGATTGTAATTGCAGAAAACCTAAAACAGGCATGTTAGAACAATCGGTAAAAGATTTTAATTTAGAAATTTCCCGGTGTTGGGCTATAGGAGATAAAATGTCTGATATTGAAATGGGACAAAGAGGTGGTTGCAGAACTGTTTTGGTTTTAACTGCAAAAGCAGGAAAAGAAGAAAAGGCTAATCCGGATATCAAACCAGATTACACTGCTCAAAATTTAGAAGAAGCAGCAAATTATATTAAAAATGAATCCCAAAATTAAATCCCAGGAAGAATTAGAAGAAATAGTAAATTCTTTAAAGAAAGAAGGTAAAAAGATAGTAACAACTAACGGAGCTTTTGATATTATTCATTTCTCTCATGTTAATTTATTAAGAAAAATCAAAGAGTTAGGAGATGTTTTGGTTGTTTTACTTAACTCAGATGCTTCCATAAAAGCCAACAAAGGAGAAGATAGACCCATAATCTCAGAATTAGAAAGGGCTGAAATGTTAGCAGCCTTAGAATCTGTAGATTATGTGACAATATTCAAAGAAGATAAGCCCCTAAAAGTTTTAGAATTACTTAAACCAGAATTACATACTAAAGGATACCAAGGTATTCCTACTAGAAATAAAGAGGAAGAAACTTTGTTAGAATCTTGGGGCGGAAAAATGGAATTAATTAATTCAGAAGGAAAACATTCCACCACAGATATTATAAAAAAAATATTAGAAACCTCTAAAAATGAAACAGTTTGATAGAACTAAATTAAATATAAAACCCCTTTCAGAAAGAGAATCTAAATCAGATTTATCCATCTTAATAGATCCAAATTCTCCCCCTCCAGAGATTTCTCCAGAAGAACTTTCCAAACTAAAACTTATAGCCAATTCTATGAAAGAAGCAAAAGAAAAAAATGCCCCAATAGTATTTGCTTTTGGAGCCCATTTAATCAAAAACGGTTTAGCTAAAATTTTAATTGAATTAATGAAACAAGGTTACATACAACATCTTTTAGCCAACGAAGCCACAGTTATTCACGATTGGGAATTAGCATTTCATGGAAAAACAGAAGAAGATGTAAGGAAATATGTAAAAGAGGGTCAATTTGGTGTATGGGAAACTGGAGAACATATTGGAAAAGCTTTGAAAGAAGGCGCAAAAAACAACAAAGGCTATGGAGAAGCAGTAGGAAAATCCATTCAAAATCTTCAAAATAAAGAAATAAGTACTGTAGGAGAAGCTTATCGTTTAGGTATTCCTTTTAGCATAGGAGTTTGTGTCGGACAAAATATAACCCACATCCATCCCGATTTTGATTTTGAAACAGCTGGAAAAACATCTGGTATAGATTTCTTAAGATTAGTAGAAACTATTTCAAATCTAGAAAATGGAATTTATTTTTCTGTAGGTTCTGCTATCCTCTCTCCCATGATTTTCGAAAAAGCCCTATCTATGGCAAAACACGTAAACAAAAACCTAAATAACTACAAAATTTACGTTAATGACATACAACCAAGTGATTGGGATTGGTCTCAAGGCGAACCTCCCAAGGATAATCCAACTTATTATTTAAGATTCATGAAAACATTTGCCAGAATGGGAGGAGATTTAGACTATGTTGAAATGGATAATAAAGCTTTTTTACATAATCTATACCATTTATTAAAATGAAAATCCTTAAACAAGGCGCAGAGTCCTTAATAAAATTAGAAAACAACAAAGTCATTAAAGACAGAATAAAAAAGTCTTACAGAATTGAAAACTTAGATTCTAAAATAAGAAAATCTCGAACCAAAAGAGAAGCTAAATTATTATCTTCCACAAGTATTAATGTTCCAAAAGTTCTAAATGTAGATGAAAAAAACATGAAAATAGAAATGGAATATCTAAAAGGAGACTTACTAAAAGATATTTTTGATAAATTAAAATCAAATGAAAGATTATCTATATGTAAACAATTAGGAGAAGAAATATCAAAATTACACGAACAAGACATAATCCATGGAGATTTAACCACTTCAAATTTAATTCTAAAAGATAATAAATTATACTTCATAGATTTTGGATTAGGTTTTTTCTCTAGAAAAGTAGAAGACAAAGCAGTTGATTTACACTTACTTAAACAAGCTTTAGAATCCAAACACTATAAAACATTCAAATCTTCTTATCAACAAATACTTAAACATTATAAACACAAAGAAGTTATTACAAGATTAGACAAAGTAGAATCTCGGGGCAGATACAAAGAAAGAAAATCTTAACGCAATCTTTTTAAACACAAATCTTTCTTTTTAACCTACAGCCCCGTAGTCTAGATTCATCTTTAGATGGATGGAGGACAACGGTCAAGTTAATCTCAAAAAGGGATTAAGACTAGAGATTCTGCCCTTTGGAGGCAGAGATCCCAGGTTCGAATCCTGGCGGGGCTACTAATAATCAAAATGCAATCCAAACACATAATGTCTTTATTTATTGTATTTATTATGGTACTTTCAGTTCTAGGTGTCGCTTTAAATTATGGTTTGGAAGACTCTGAAAGTGTAAAATTCAAAAATACTAAATTCAAACAAGTAAATAATCTGTGGGTAACTTATAAAGATAAAGAAAAAATCACAATTACCTCCCAACCAGATTATTTAGAATCAATCCAAGTCCCAGATATTTCTTTATCAGATATAAACAAACAGAAAATTTACTTTACTACTAACCCTGAAGATGCTATTCCCAGAGATGCTTTACTAGATATCCAAACTAACATTGTTCCAAAATTAAACTCTTTAGCAATTGCCTGTACTCAAGATTCAGAGCTCTGTAAGGATTTACCTCTAAAAACTTGTTCAGACGCTTCTCCTTCTAACCCAATAATCCAACTACAAATAACAGAAACTCCATCTATTACGTTCAATAACAACTGTCTTTTAATACAATCACCAAGAGATTCTTTCACTATGTATGTAGACGCTTTAATCTTAAAACTACATGGATTAGAATGAAAGAAAGAACTTTGGTTATCATTGTAGCAGTTGTCTTACTTTTAGCTATATTTTCTCCATTGGTTTTTATGAAAAACCCTAACGAATATAATTATAATAATTTTAAAATTCAAAAAGTCCCAACTGGATGGGCCACTTGGGCTTACAAAGGAGAACAACCTTATTTCTTACAATTAAGACACCAACCTAGAGATCTAGAAGGTATAGAAATCAATTCAGAAATTAGAGATTTAGTTTTATCTAAACCAGGTTTAGCTTTAACCATCCATCCAAATAGAACTTCTCGAGCAGTTTTAGGAGCGATGGATATTGCTAACATCTTAGGAAGGAGACTCGGACTTTTTGGAATCCAAGTCATAGGAGCCACAACAAAATATGCAAATAATGCTACACAAGTTATTACTTGTAATGAAATAGATGAACATATGAACGTAGCCTGGTTGAAATTAGGAGAGGAAACTAAAGTTTCTTTAGAAAATAATTGTATTTTAATCCAAGGAACTTCAGAAGAGGATATAACAAGAGCAGCCGATAGATTGATTTATAACATTTTGCAAGTTATGGACTAGCATGTCCGATCCTAAAATTTTAATAGGCTGTCCTACTTCTTTCCATAAAGAATACGCCCTTCCAGAATACGCAAAAGCCCTTAAAGCTTTAACATACTCAAATCATGATATCTTATTAGTAGATAACTCTAAGGACGACAATTACAAAAAGAAAATAGAAGCCCATGGTCTTCCAGTCATAAAAGGCCATTGGTTTGAATCAGCCAGAGATAGAATAATTGCTTCCAGAAATATTTTAAGACAAAAAACCTTGGAAAAGGGTTATGATTATTTTTTTTCTTTAGAACAAGATGTCTTACCCCCTCCAAATATTCTTCAAGATTTATTAAAACACAATAAACAACTTATAACCGCCATATATTTCGCAGATAATGTAATTCCTGGTCAAACCCTTCCCCAATTAATTCCTTTAGTCTATGTTTTAGAAGATCCAAAAACCCTATCCATGCGTCCATTAAACAATATAGAATTATGGGACAAACAAGGTTTAATGGAAGTTGTCTCAGCCGGACTAGGATGTGTTCTAATCCATAAAGATATATTAAAACAAGTAAAATTTAGATATGAGAAAAATACTTTTGATGACAGATGGTTTTTCATAGATATTTATCATAAAAAAATTCCTGTATTTGCTGATACTTCCCTAAAATGTAAACATTTAATTCATAATAGACCTTATCCCTGGAGCTCTATTCAGAAATAACACTCAATAACAAATCTTTAACTTTCTCTACATTCTGATTAAACACTTTCAAAATTTCTTCCCAACTTACCGGCTTTTCATCTTCCAACCAACAATCATAATCTGTACTTATGGCTATAGCTGCATATGGAATCCCTGCTTCATTAGCTAATATAACTTCTGGAGCAATAGACATGTTTATTACATCTGCCCCCCAAGCTTGAAACATTCTACTTTCTGCTTTTGTACTAAACCTAGGTCCTTCAATTGTAATAACAGTCCCTTTTTCATGCATTTTCAAATCCAATCTACCACCTGTTTTTATTATCTTCTTCCTTAATGCTTCGGAAAAAGGTGTAGCCATTGGTGTATGCACCGGACCTTTCTTAAAATTTTCATGAAAAGTTATCTTTCTATGTCTTGTAAAATCAATAAATTGATCTAAGACAACCAAATCCCCCCTTTCAATTTTTTTCCTCAAAGATCCACACGCTGTAGTCGCAATAATATAATCTACTTTCTCTTCTTTCAAAGCCCAAATATTTGCTCTATAATTTACTTCACTCGGAGGAATTTCATGTTTAACACCATGTCTAGAAATAAAAACTACCTCCACATTCCCAATTTTTCCAATCTTTAACTTAGAACTAACATCACCAAATTTAGTTTTAACTTCCTTTTCTTGAATTTCCTTAAAAAATTTAGGATCGTCCAATCCACTACCACCAATAATCCCTATCTTCATATAACTAATTAAGACCACAATCTTTAAATAGCTTATTTACTTATTTTATACTATGGCAGAACCTGAAGGAAAAGAAATTGGAACCGTTGTAGGCTATTATGACCATGTGAAAGTCATAGCCCTGGAATTAACATCCCCTCTAAAAGTTGGAGATAAAATTCACATAAAAGGTGCTACCACAGATTTTACCCAAAATGTAGATTCTATACAAATAGAACATGATAAAGTAGACTCTGCTAAAAAAGGAGACTCTGTAGGTATTAAAGTAAAAGATCGGGCTAGAAAAAACG
>NZCA01000002.1 GCA_002688095.1 Nanobdellota archaeon | reverse complement strand
TACCATAAACTCCAGAACTAAACAAAATTATTAAAATTACCAAAATCACTCTCTTTTGCATAAGTTTCAAAATCATTTATATTATATAAAACCTACTAAATTCAACACTTGATACAATATTCCTAAAACAAAAACAACAATTAAAACCGTTCCAATTACTTTACTATATTTAACAGTATACTCAGGTTTTCTTTCTTTTAATTTTTTAGCTTTCCATAACATTAACACGACTAAAATACCATCCAAACCTCCAGCAAAACTTCCAGCTATTCCAATGGTTGAAATAAAACTTTTAACACCCAATAAAAACAAAATCAAAGGAACAAACACGGTCAAACCCCAACTTAAATTTTTGTTAACCTTATAATCATAATTAAATAACTCCTTCAAAGCCAGACCTAGAGCTAAAAAACTCGTAGTCATCGCAAATATAGCAAATAAATTCGCAAAAATCACAATCTTCTCACCCAAAACCTGGCCCAAACCCACGGTAGCTATCTCAGTTATCCCTCCTCCTGAAACACCAATAACCGCAGCTGCAAAAAGCCCATACAACACAATCGGAATCAAACTCCCAATTAAGATTGCTCTCTTCATCATCTTCTGATTCTTTCTTAACTCCTCTCTCATCTCTGGCACAGCCGCACTTCCTAAAAACGCAAATAAAATCACCCCATATGGAATAAAAATCTTAAACAGATTAAAATCTTTTAAATTAGTTAAATTATAATCACTTGACATAAACGCAAATACACTTATGACTAAAATTAACACTATTACACTTCCCGCCAACCACAACTCAGATTCAGAAATCCACTTCAAACCCTTAAAAACCAAAAAAGCCATCACCACAAAAAAGATTAAACTAAACACTAAAGGAGAAAACACATTAAATATCGCATATAAACTTTCTCCAACACCTATTAAATAAGCAGTTAAAGCCCCATAAATTCCAATAAACATACTCAGCATCATTAAGGTCTTCCCTTTTTTCCCCAGATACTTCTCTGCATAACCCGTTAACTGATGGTTTCCTTTAGTACTCAGAACAATTTCGCCCACAAATAAATTCATAAACAAAACAGCAGCCCCCAATAAAACTAAAGCCAATAAACCCGTTAAAAATCCCGCTTTATACACAATATAAGGAATACCTAAAACACCTGCTCCAATTACAGTACCCATTAACAAAGCAATAGCTTCAAAAACCTCTTTTTTCATCATAACAAATAAAGAGAATTTGTTTATAATTCTTTCTCAACCAATTTATACACTTCGATAGCCGAACTCGGACATTGAATATAACATAAACCACATCCTGTACAATCTTCTAATCTAACTTGTTGAATATATCTATGCCCCATCCCATTCCTTCTTTCAGAAATTTCTAAGGTATCTTCAAGACATGCATCCATGCATACCCCACACCCTTTACAATCCTCTTCTAAAACTTTAATAAAACCTTTCGGTAATCTTTCCATAAAAACGTTTAAAAGCCCCAAAATTTATATGTTTTATTAAGGGCCTGTAGTCTAATCTGGATAGGGCACTCGCCTTCGGAGCGAAAAATCTCGGTTCAAATCCGGGCGGGCCCGCTTCCCAAAATCAAAAGTTTTATAAACTATAGTCAATCTATAGAATACATGATAACCACAATTCAAATCCATAAAAAAGTAAAAGACGAACTTGACACCTTTAAAACCAAGAATGAAAGCTATGAAGAAATTATTCTAAATTTAATGAAAACTATTGAAGAACAAAGACGTCAAGAAAAAGAACTACTTATAGAGGGATGTAAAGAGATGGCAAAAGATAGCTTAAAAATAACTAAAGAATGGGAAGCTACTGATGCTCAATTGGATTGGGAATGGTAAACATTAAGATAAAAAGGGGAGATGTTCTTCTTGTAAATCTTGAACCTGTTATAGGAAGTGAACAAGGAAGAATAAGACCTGTTTTAGTAATTCAAAATAATATCTCAAACGAAAATAGTCCAACAACAATAATCGCCCCATTTACATCGAAAATCTATTCAAAAGAATTTCCCACAAATGTACAAGTCTCTCCTTCAGAATCAAAATTAGATAAAGAATCCACCATATTATTAAACCAAATAAGAACCATTGACAAATCGCGAATAATAAAAAAAATTAGCAGCCTTCCACTTCATATTATAACTAAAGTTAATTTTGCTATCAAAAAAAGTCTGGATTTATACTAAAAAGCCAAAAACCTTATAAATAAGAATATTCTTATCATTCTTATTAAGATGGAATTTGAAATATCAAAAATAACTGAAAGAGGACAAGTCACCATACCTCAAGAATTCAGAGAAGAACTAAACCTAAAAACAGGTGAAAAAATCTTATTCATCAAAGAAAAAGAAAAATTAATCTTAGAACCTATGAAAAAAACAAAAAGTCTTGAAAGATTAAAAGAAGATTTAATAGACACTAAAATAGCAGAACAATTCTGGAAAGATGTAAAAAGTGGGAAAGTAAAATTAATCAACCAAACAGAGGAAGAATTCTTAAAAGATTTAGAAACCTGGTAAAATGATTATCCAGCAAGAACCAGAATTTAAAAAAGCCATCAAACATATTAAAGACAATGCTCTTAAAGAAAAAGTAAAAAAACAAATTAAAAAAATAATTGAAAACCCAGAAATTGGGGATTTTTTAGGTTATGAAAAAAGAGGGGAAAGAAAGATATACATAAAACCTTTTAGATTACTTTATTATTATAACAAACAGAAAGAAATAATAACTTTTATTAATTTCAAACATAGAGGTAAAATATATAGAAAATGACAGAACAAGAAGGCTTAACAGTAAAAAAATCTGAAAATTTTCCAGAATTCTACACTCAACTAATCCAAAAAGCAGATTTAGCAGATTATTCTAAAGTTAAGGGCTGCATGGTCATAAAACCCAATGCTTACCATATCTGGGAACAAATTCAAGATTATTTCAATTCTCGCTTAAAAAAATTAGAAGTTAAAAACGCTTACTTCCCTTTATTCATTCCAGAATCTTTCTTTCAAAAAGAAGCTGAACATGCTCAAGGTTTCTCTCCAGAAGTAGCCTGGATTGCCAACACAGAAGAAGGCGAAAGATTGGCCATTAGACCAACATCAGAAACAGTCATGTACGACTCTTATTCTAAATGGATCAGAAGCCACAATGATTTACCTTTTAAAATGAATCAATGGTGCAATATTATACGTTGGGAAAGTTTGGCCACCAAACCCTTCATAAGAACAAGAGAATTTCTATGGCAAGAAGGTCATTGCGTCTATGAAACTGAAAAAGAAACAGACAAAGAAACTTTAACTTATTTAGAAGAATACCAAAAACTCTGTCAAGATTTACTAGCCCTACCCACCTTAACAGGAAAAAAATCAGATAAAGAAAAATTCGCCGGAGCTAAATACACTTTAAGTATAGAATCTATCATGCCAGACGGAAAAGCCTTACAAATGGGCACATCACATAACTTAGGACAAGGTTTCGCAAGATCTTTTAATATCTCTTACCTAGACCGAAAAGAAAAAAAACAAATCCCTTGGCAAAATTCTTGGGGCATTTCAACTCGATTAATAGGTGCTTTAGCCATGCTTCATAGTGATGATAAAGGATTAATCTTACCTCCGAAAGTAGCTTTCTCTCAATTAGTCATAGTTCCAATCCTATTCAAAGACACACAAGCAAAAGTTCTTAAAAAATGCAAAGACTTAGAGAAAAAATTAAAAAAACACAATCCTATTTTAGACGATAGAAATTACTCACCAGGGTGGAAATTTAATGAATGGGAACTTAAAGGTGTTCCAATAAGATTAGAAATTGGTCCTAAAGATTTAGAAAAATCTCAAGTTGTTTTAGTTAGAAGAGATAATAATAATAAAACCCCTGTAAAATTCTCAAATTTAACAAAAGAAATAGACAAAACTTTAGAAGATATTCAAATTAGTCTTTTCAAAAAAGCAGAAATAGAAATGAAAGAAAAAATTCATAAAACAAATGCTTTTGAAGATTTCAGACATATCATAAAAGGAAAAAAAGTTGCTTTAGCTCCTTGGTGTGGTACTATTAAATGTGAAGAAAAAATTAAAGATAAAACCATCGGAGCCAAATCACTTAACATCCCCTTCAATCAACCTCCAAAGATAGGGAAATGTTTTCATTGTAGCAAAAAAGCCAAACATCTCACTTATTTCGGCAAAAGCTATTAATAAGCTAAAGATCTTGGTTTTCTATTCTTATACAACCAACTCTTCGCATAATGAATCGGCAAATCCAATTGTTTAGCAATTTTATAAGCTGAAAGTCCTTTTTTTCTTAATTCTAAAAGTTTATGGTACTTCTTTATTTTTTCCTTTTCATATTCCGCAAGAGACTTAATTTTTAATTTAGTTTCATTATCAAGAATCCTTTTAGTAGTAAAAAGAAATCCAATTTTATCTAAAAAACAATCAAGATTAATATAATTAGAGTGAATAACAAAATACAATTGAATCATCCTAGAACCCTTCCTTCCTTCATATTCCCTATCTCTTTTAACACCATTTGTAGTAACTCCAAATTCAGACAATAATTCTCTCAATTGGTCCAAATAAACTATACCTTTATTCAAGTTGACAACCTCTTTGACAGTATAAAACTTTAAGGATTGAAAAGCAAATCTTGTATGTTTTAATTGAGAAATTTTACTTAATTCAGAATCAGATAATCCTTGTAAAAATCTCTTTTTCAAAATAGAACATTTTCCTGAATTTAAAATCCACAATGGAACCTCAAAACTTGCTTTTGTTTTATTCCCTTTAATTGCTCCAAAAGAAGACAGGAATCTAGAAAAAATAACATCACTAACGACCATTTTTCCATTATTAATTTTATAAGTATATATTTTTGGATTAACCTTAAATCTCAATAAAATCTTTCTAATCTTTTCCAAATCAGAATCAACANCATAAAACCAAACCTTAGTTAAATCTTTAGAAATATTTCCATCTCCCAAATTATATCCAACTAAATAAGCCAACCATTCAAGATTTTGATTTAAAAAGTCCTCATTAAAATAATCTTTTTCCTTAAATAATTCATATCTTCTAACCTCTATTGGTTTTGTCTTCCTAACCAGCCAATTATAAATCTTATATTTACTTATTTTTATTTTATCCTTGATTTGAATTTGATTAAATCCTTTAATACCAAGGTCTAAAACTTTATAATAATCCTTAATCTCTTTGTTATCAAAATTTTCTATAAGTTTATGATATTGCAGTTTATATTTCTCCATAGAATAACCCAAATACCTCTTTTTAACATAATCTTTTAAAAATTAACAGATATTTAAACTCTACTAATCATCAAAACCACTAAACAACCAATCTAAAAAATCCCCAATTATATTTCCCCTTTCTTCTTTTTTCTCGCGAACGTCTTTTTCCAAAAGAGGTTCTAGACCTTGCTCTGCTCTTTTCATCATAAATCTCGCTTCCTCTTCACTAAAAACAGGGTAAGTATTAGCTGAATCTAGTTTACTTTCCGCGCTAGCCCCAAAATTATTTCCCACTCCAACATTTGCTTTGTAAAGAAAACCACTGCTCAAATCCTCACCAACTTTGATTAACCAATAAATCTTTTTCTCTTTTAGAGGACCCAACATAACTGCTTGAGTATTATCCCCAATAACTATGGGTGCAGAAGTTACATAAACTAAAGTAGTCAAATAGTAAGGTTGTAAATTCTTAACCGTAACTTCAATAGGAACAAAACTTCCTTCTCCAACTTTATTTTTCATAATTTGAACATCTAAAGAAACAAAAGGCAATATCTTTTCACCCTTTTCAATAATTTCACTTTTTAATCCAAATTCTTTACTTTCCAAATCTATCTTAACCGCTTTCCAATTATATTCCACACTCGACTTTTTAGAATCAAAAGACTCATCAAATTTTATATGCCCAGCATCTACCCAGCCATATTGTCCAAAGGTAATATCAAAAGGCACCCAACCATAACCATCAAAATAAACTTCCGCCCATGCATGCGGAGCCCATCCTTCTTCAACAGAATCTGTATATGCAATCCCCACTACATATTTGGCTGGAATTTTCAAACTTCTTAGTAAACTAATAAACAAATTAGTAATCTCATCACATACCCCGTATTTATTTTCCAAAACCCAACTACTTTTCTGCAAGGCTTCCTCAGTTAGTGTATTCAAATCATATTCGATATTTTGTCTAATCCACTCTGCAATCTTAAATACAGCTTCATACAAATCATCACTATTCCTGGTAATTTCTTTAGCCTTATCTTTAATGTCGGAATTAATATCAATATATTCTGTCTTCTTAGTATAAGGGATATTCTCTTCTAATATGAATCCATTAGGATAAGCAATCTCTTTATCTATTCGAGGGATTAACATTTTAACCTTTACATCAGAATCGAACCCATAATTCAAACTTCTCTCTTTAACATCCCTCCACTTAAACACCACATTCCTTCCTTTCTTAATAGACGCTCTTGGATTAGAGTTCAAATCCAATTTTAAAACTTCTTGATTATAATAATTCTTAGGGAAAAAACTCAGCTCAGAAGTAAAATCTACTAATCTAGATCTAGAACTTGTATAATCCAAATCTACTTCTCCTTCTAACTGAACATCAAAAGTTTGATAACTTAAGTCAGATTCAGCAACAACACTAATTAAACTTAATAAAAATACCAAAATAATTATTTTATTTCTCGTCTTACCCATTTTTCCGCGAACGCTTTTCTAAAGGGTTCACATTATCTTTAATTAATTCTACAAATCTATTAAAATCTTCTTTTTTTATTAAACACGCAGACGCATGAGAATTATGAACTATTAGACCATTAGCAATATAATTTTCATATTTAGGAACATTAATGTCATAAAAAATCTCTTTCTTATTATTAATCTTTATGTCCTTAACCCTACACCACAATATATCTGAATTAAAGAATTTATTAAGATAATCAACCAATTCTTGGACATTTAATTGCTTCAAAAAATCCAATATTTTCTCAAAAGAATAATATGTAATATTACTATTAGATCTCTTTTTTGGATAGCTTAATACATTAGAGAGTCCTCTAACATTATATTCTTTACAAAGTTTTACTAAATCGCCATAAGTTAAAGGCAACAAATTCAAAGTAGAATTTCTTATTTTATTTTTCATATCCAAAATCATCTTTTCCAACAAATTTCTTTTCTTCTTAGATGAAAATCCAATTTTTTTAGAAAAAGCTTTAATCGAATTAAAATCAGTAATAATCAAACGATGAACTTTAGAAGGAGAAAATATTTGAGAAATAATTCCCAATCGTAGTAATAATAATTGTAATTGCCTCAGAAAGTATTTATCAACCATGCCCAATTCAACATGGTGATTGGAAATATGACCCTCTGCATCAAAGATTCCTTTCAAAAACCCAACTATATTCTCTGGTTTTGACTTCTGAATAATCATTGGAACAGCCAGATTATAAGACCTATAAAATAATTCTGAAGCTATTCTTTCAAAAAAATTAACAAGCAAACTAGATTTGAACCTCAACCTAAAACAATTTTTCTTATTAACTTTTGAAATTCTTCCCTTTAAACCAAAAATACTTTTAATAATTTTCTGATAAAAAACCAAAAGGTCATAATCAGAATCCTTAAATTCAAACTCGGTATGGTAAATACATCCATCTCCAATTAAATACCCAAATAATTGAGAAAGATTTTTCGTAAGTTTTGAGGGGATTTTGATAGGATTGTATGTATAATTCAGCCCAGTTTCATATCTAGTAAAATTAAAATCCCTACCTTTTATATCTAAATATTTCATCCCAATAATAAAGTCTCCAACCCTAAGATTCTTAGCAAAACATTCCTCTATCTTATTATTTCTAAATGCAAAAAACCTATGATTAGCAGAAGTTCTAATCTTATAAGGCGAAGCATTAATATCATATACCCTATTAACAACAACAGGGTTCAATAATTTACCCTTATTTATTTTTTGCTTATTTTTTTTAAAATCAAACACAACAAATTTATCATCTTTATAATCCTCTATCCTCTTTATTTCCCCATTACTTAACTGTAACAAAGTATCTGAATGTAAACAATGTCCTCCTCCATTTCCATCCACTTCCTTAAACACTTTTTCCAAAATTTTGGGTAAGTTTACTCCCTTTTCTCCCGATCTCATACTTATTCTTAACTCTTCTTCTGCTTCTCTCGCCACCATCACCACTTTATCAGGGTTCATATGGATTAATTCATTCGCTAATTCTGCCGTAAAACTTACATCTGTTGTAGAGTATCTAAAAACTAAAACCTTCCCTCTTTTATTCATCTTCAAGGCTTCTTTTAATAATCTTTCATATTTTTTCTTCAACTTCTCTGCTTTCTGATATAATTCCTTCCCTTCATTTGTTTTCTGCTCTAAGATTTCATAAGGATCTTTAATTTTCAACATCAAACCCACAATCTTCCTTACATCTTTTGTTTTCCCTTTCAATACAAAAGAAAATATTCTTGCTAACTCTCCCAATTCAGTATTAAACAAAACATCATCTGGTTTAAATTTCCCTTTCAACTTAACCAATTTAGGATATTCTTTCTTAAAATCTTTAACTAATAAATCACTCCAATCCGAAGTAACACCAACAGCCGCTAACCATAAATTATCTTTTGTTATTTGATAACACATATAACTAGTTGGTTGATTTTTCTTAACTTCTTTCCTAGAATTATAATACACCACACCCTTAACTTTAATAGGTTCATGATGATCTATCCATATTTTTCTTACATGAATTTTATCAAAAATGCCTTGAGTTAAAGTGGGTTTATCCAAAAATACCACAAGATCCGGACTATATTCTTTAATTTTCCTCAAATACATTTCTTCTTCATTTAACTTATGTCCTCTTACTCTTATGATTACCCCTTCTCCTTTTCCAAAATGCTTCCTTAACAATAAATAACTCACTAAACCATCTGGATCGTCATCATAAAAAAATAAAGGGTTATCACTTTTCTCAATTAGATTCTTTATCTCATCCAGGGTTTTCATAAAATCTTCTCAAGTATATCCCTCTCTCCATGAACGCTTTTTAAGGGTTCAATAGGAAGAATTTGAGACCTCCTTTTATTATTAAACGACATAAACGACATGGGGACGTAAGGCTCATAAAGATTAAAATCTACCGGATTAATATGAAAGTTAGAGCAACTGCTAAAATCAAAATTTCTACTGAAGTTGAAATAATTAAAACTCTTAAGGTTTATCATAAGGCTCTCCAATTCTGTGTTGATCAGGCTTGGAAAAGAAAAATCAAGAACAATATCAAGCTTCATCCATTTGTCTATAAGAAACTCAAATCTAAAGGTCTGCAATCCCAACTTTGTATTGCTTGTATAAAACAAGCGTGTGGGATTGTAAAAAGAGCTAAGACTAAACCCATAATTCAAAGAGCTTCTATTAGATATAACTTTCCCAGAAGTGTCTCTATGAAGAATAATCTTCTTTCTATTTCCACAATTAAAGGCAGAATCAAAATTCCTTTTTCCATACCTGATTGTTATAGGAAATATCTCAATTGGAATATAAGAGAAAGCCTGTTGAGAATAGATAAAAGAGGAAGATGCTTCTTTTTGTTTACATTCTCCAAAGATGTCAATGCTAAAAGCTCTAACTTCCATAAAGGAGTTCTTGGTATTGATATCGGAGTAAATAATATTGCTGTTACTTCCGATAGACAATTCTTCGGAAAAAACATCAAACAACTTAGAATTAAAAAAGAGAAATTGGTTAGTGAACTTCAAGCCAAAGGCACTAAATCTGCTAAGAGAAAACTTATAAGACTCTCTGGTAGATGGAAACTGTTTATGACTTGGACTAATCATAACATCAGTAAAAAAATTGTTAGTAAGAGTAAAGGAATTATTGTGATGGAAGATTTGACCCATATTAGGAGAAATGCTAAATACATCAAATGGGTTCATAAATGGGCTTTCAGACAACTCCAAAGCTTTATTGAATACAAGGCTTTGAGAAAAGGAATCAGGATTGTTTATGTCAATCCCTATAAAACTTCCAAAGAGTGTTCTGTTTGCCATAATGAACTTACTTCCAGACATTCTGGATTTTTCCAATGTTTGGTTTGTAGACATTCTCTTAACTCTGATTTAAATGCTTCCTACAACATAGCACAACGCTATAAGCGGACTATGTGTTTGGGTGCTGTAACACACCCAAATGTCTCGAATAATGAAGCCGAAACATCTTTTTGATGGAGTGAAGCTAAGTTCAGGGATAAGTTCCCTAAAAAGCCCCATACTTTAGTGTGATTTACTTTGGGAATATGTTACTTCTTTTTTATCCAAGCTAAGACTTTATTAATCTGTTCTTTTGTCCACCCTTGCTTCATGGCTTGTTGTTTTAAATCCATAATTTTATACTTAGAAAGATTAGTCTTAAAGTAATTCACCAAAGGTATTAATTGAGCCGAAATAGGTTGACTTACAGGTTTCTTTTGTACAGGTTGAACTGGTTTCCGGGTTTGCTGGGTTGGAAGGGATTTGTTCCCTCCTTTTGCTAAAAGCTTCTTTCTAACAAAAATCACCCCCACCACAGCTAAAATGATAATCCCCACT
The DNA here is from genome assembly GCA_002688095.1 of Nanobdellota archaeon. Classification (GTDB taxonomy): domain Archaea; phylum Nanobdellota; class Nanobdellia; order SCGC-AAA011-G17; family ARS1403. Next base: position 55,134 of record NZCA01000002.1, on the reverse strand, counting down.
AATAATCCCAAATATAAAATCAAATTTGTTTGCTTAACCAGTACACAATTCCCACCCTCACATCTAGAATTACTTGAACATTTAACATCTGCCGCACAATTCCCACAATTTTCTCCAGTTTCCCGTATTCCATTCCCGCACTCCGGTCCTTGCGGAACTGGATCTAGCGGAGTCACCGGATCCACAATTTCTTCAGACAAAACACTTACTAACCAAGGTTTAGCAGATTCCCCTGCAACTGCCTTAATATTATAAATTTTAACTTCTTCTCCCGTAAATTCATAGCTACTTTCAGTATGATTTATTAAAACATCATCCACATACCATTCCACGCTTTCATCCCCACTCACTGCAAAAGTTTGACTTTCCCCTTCCTTCAACTCCATAGTTTCTACATCTGGAGAAAAACTTACACTTACTTGAGTGTCTCCGCTTATTATAACATTTACTTCATTACTTTCCGCCACAGTTATATCATCATCCCCGATAAAAATTACACTCCTAGTTCCCGCATTACTAGCTTCAATATTTACCTTTCCATCAGACGCAATTTCAATTACTAACCCTTCAATGCCACTTTTCCCTTGTTTATACTTATACCCAATAGCATTATCACTTGTAAAATAACTACTCAAATCCACCACATTATTATTCATCCCAGTTTCAATTGTAATTTCAAAAATAGTTCCACTAAAAGTAACAGTTTCTTCTTGAGCCAAAACATTAACACTAAATAAAATCATTAAAACCAAAAAACTTAACCTCTTTAACATATTAAATACAATAAAAACTTTCTATATAAAACTTATTATTTCACTAATCGTCATAACTATGACAACCCATAAACCTAACCTCTTTATTTTCAAAATCAATGTCAAAGATATCTACTTCAGTTACTACATACCTTTCTCCGAAGCCCATACATGCTCCCCTATTCCGTGAAATATTTAGTTCATATTTTCTCCCCTTTTTCTCTAGTCTTCTCAAATGATAGTTTAGTCTTAGTGAAGGAGGGTCATCAGGGTTATAAGTCCTTTCTTCCAACTCCTTCCAAATTGTGAAAGGCCTGACTTCAAGTTCAACCATTCCATCGTAAGCAAAAATGCCCTCAAGCATTTGATACTTAGATTTAGTTTGATATAGAGGAGCAACATCTTTTAAACCAGGGTGAAATTTCATTTGATTCAAACAATACGCTACTACCCTTCTATCATCGGATTGCAACAAACGGACCTTCTTTTTAGAGGTATGTCTCTCCAAAATTTCCTGACGAATCAGTTCTCCATTCTCTTTACTTAAAAGTCTTAATCTTCTATTTAAAATCTGTTCCAGCCTATTAAGACTCACCCTATTTGACATTACAGTTTTCCTCATCTGTCTTTCAATATTTTTTATACTCATCTTCAAAGTTCCTTTATAGTCATCTTTTGATGGTATCAAATACGCTATTTTAATATAACCCCACCTTATGTGTTGGGTAAAAAAGAAACATTTAAATATATGTAAAAGTTATATTAACATATGGAACAACTATTAGAAAGGATTGGGCTAACACCTTCAGAATCTAAAGTTTATTTAACATTGTTAGAGTTAGGAGAAGCTAAAGTAAGTCAAATACTTCAAAAATCTGAACTTAACTCAGGCAGAATTTATGATGTCTTAAATTCCTTAGAAAATAAAGGCTTGGTAAGTGAAATAACTAAGAAGAAAATAAAATTATTTATTCCCTCCCCTCCAGAAAGAATTTTAGATTATCTAAATAAAAAGGAAAATCAAATTGAAAAAGATAAAAAAGAAATAACAAAGATAATGCCTCATCTTTCTGAAAAATTTAAACAAATAAAACAAAAAACAAATGTAGAAGTATTTTTGGGGACTAATGGTATGAAGACCGCTTATTCTTTACTCTTTAAAGAGACAGAAAGAGATAAAGAATTATATGTGTATGGAATAGTAGAAAAAAAGGAATATAAAAAAGACATTTTAGATATGTTACAATACTATGTATACAAACAAAGAAGAGACCTAAAGTTAAGAACAAAAAAGTTAATCTCTAAAGAAGCGAGAGGAGAGAAATTATACGCACAAGATAATTCTTTTATCAAGTATCTTCCTTATCCTTCAATAACAGGAATTGAAGTTTTAGGTGAAATGACATTAATCCAATTTTTACAAGACCCTGTTATCATGATTTTAATCAAAAATAGTACTATTGCTAAAGACTATAAAACAATGTTTAAATTCCTTTGGAAAATAGCCAAAAAATGAAACAAATAAGATTATTAGATCTACCTGTATACATTGAATTAAATGAAAAAGGAAGATCTATAAAAAAAAAGAATCAAAAACAAAGGACTTTCATTAAAAAGAATATATAAAATTACTGGAGTTAGTCATTCAACAATTCATCCGTTTCTCAAAGGAAAAGCAATGAGAAGTGATAACCTATTAAAAATAATCAATTTACTTAANATAAAAAAAGAATTAATTGAACAACATACAAAAGGAATTTATTCAGGACCTTATAAATCACATAATTATAAGTTAAAATTCCCAATAACAATAGATCCTTTTCACGTTAGATTAATGGCGCATGTAATAGGAGATGGTTCTTTAGAAAAACATTATTGTAGGTGGTATCAAAAAAGTGACATGGGTGGAAAAAATATTATTAAATTAATTAAAGTGCTTTCAAAGAGAGAGACTACCAAAAGTAAAAAAGATTCTTATAGCATTCCTACAATATTATTAGACATAGTATGCAAATCATTAGATCTAAAAAGGGATGAAGTAAAAACAGCTGAACTCATCAAAAAAGTATTAAAACTACCAAGAGAATATAGATTACAATTCTTAGCAGGATTTATCGTAGATGAAGGTAGTATCCAAAAATCAGCAATTAAAATAACCAACACAGACAAAACCTTGCTAAAAGAATTAAGAAATTTCATAATTTCATTAGGATATCCATGCTCAGAAATTAAACAATACAGAGACAATATTGGTGAAAAAAGACTGATAAAAAACAATTTAGCAAGGGTAAATTATAATATTCAAGATATATTCTTATATGCAGATAGTATGTTAAAACTAAAGAAAGATTTAGAAAGCATGACATCAAAATATGGAAGCCTAGTAGGATTGTGGCATAAACAAAAAATTCTAGAAGAACAAAGTAGCAAAGTTGATCTAAATAAATTAAAAAAGAGGAGAGAATCAAAAGACATATTTATTCCCTTAATTAAAAAAAGAATTAAAAAGAATCCCCTATCTGTAAAAGAATTCTCAAAAGAACACAATTTAGAGCATAGTAGAATATACAAAGTATTTCATAGATTAAAAGATAGAAAAGAAATCAAAAGAATATCTGTAGGAATTTTTGCTCATAATAACTATAATTGACCAACAAATCTCACCCTAAGGTCTAGAATAGAAGAACAACTATCTACAGACCCAATTAGTGTAAAAGAAATACAAAACAGAATAGGAGGAGATTTTAAATCCATCACTACCCAACTATCCAAACTCTATAAAGCAAATATAATTCAAAGAATTAAAAAGGGGATATACTCACTTCCCTTTCCTACTATGAGCACGTAGACTTGGTCTCATTTTTTCTCTACCCTTTCCTCTTTTTAATAACCCCCTACTACGTCGGCCCTGAGAAGTCAGCCCGCGGTAGGTCCGGCCCTTTTTCTTAGCCACATTTTTTAACTTCAAATCTTTTTTAATCTGCGGGTGATCTCTATCTATTAATATAACTTCTGCCCAATAATTTTTCCCATCTTTTAACAATGGATAACTTCCAAGAACTTCACAATTTTTAAATTTTCTATTTGCTCTTTCTTCACAAATCCACAAATAATTCTTCTTAACAATTTTCTTACTTGTCGCACGCTTACTCTTTCTCCCATGTTTCAAAGGCCTTGCACGTTGTCTACCCCCTCTTAACACTCTAACTCTAACTACAAACAACCCTTGTTTAGCCCTATAACCTAAACTTCTAGCTCTCTCTAATCTACTTGGTTTCAAAACCCTAACAACAGTATTCCCTCTTCTCCACTCTATTAATCTACTCTGTTTTAAGTCTCTACTTAAATTTCTCCAGTTTTCTTTAACTTTCTGATAGAACATATTCTTACCCCAATTTTAACCTCTTTTAAACTTTTCTATAAGAACATCGAAAACAAACTAAACAATCCTGCAAAGAAAAAACCATGGATTAATTTTCCAGTTATTAAAATTAAAATTAAAATTAAAACTCTCCCAATGGACATATACACTTCCCTCATAATAAAATACTCTGTTCTATTTTTTGATTTATCATAAGTCAAAGCTATGAAAGGCAAATTGGCTGCTATAGATGCAACAATTGCCAACATATAAATCCCAACCAATTGAAAAGTAGTCTGAACAAAGATTCTTACCCACCAAATAACAGCACGGAATACAGCCCCTATTCTAATCAATTTTCTTCTATCATATTTATCACTCAATTTACTCATTACAAACGTAAATAAAATCCCTATTATACCCGCAATTGTAGCCAAACTTCCTAGTTTCAAATAACCTCCGAGAATCCCATACACAAAGATGGGCCAAAACACAACTGCTACAACAAGTACTCCTCCTTGTCCTAAAAAAGCCAAACCATCCCTCACATATCTTTTTTTAAAAACTTTTTTAAAATCAACATCATATCTTCTGTTTTTATGGTTACAAAAAAACATTGGAATCGCACTTCCAAACAACAAGATCCCTACTAATAAAAATAATAAACTAAAACCCGAAAATAATAAAATACTTCCCCCCATCAAAGGTCCAACAAGACCCGCAAATAAAGAAAAATGATACCAATTTCCAATTTCTTTCCCTCTCGTATCATGATCACTAATTCCTGAAAATTCAAAATGGAATGCTAACCAAAATAAAGCATCCACTATTCCTAATACAACGGGAACAATAAAAAATAAACCTGGATTAAATTTTAAAAAATGAAGTAAAACAAAATATAGAATATACACAGGAGAACAAATTAAAACAATATATCTAAAAGATAATTTATCTACAATCCATGCACTTGGAAAAGATAATATCCCAAATAAAACACTATAAATCAAATAAAAATAAACAATATAATCCAAACCATAACCTAATTCCTTATATAAATACAAAGGCACAAAAATACCCACCATGCTAAAAGCTAATGCCCTTAAAACAATAGACACATAAAACGCATTCAATTCTTTACTTAGTAAAAATCGTACATAATACAAAGGATGACTCATCATAATTCCATCAACTTCCTAGCAATTAAACCACTTACATCCAAATCATTAGTTTCATGATAAACAGTGTTAGTTGTTACCACTTTCTCCACTTTTTCATTTAAATTTTTATAAGCATCCCCCGTAAACAATCCATGAACACCCAATAAATAAACTTTATTTGCTTTCAGATTCTTAAGATTCTCCAACATGGTTTTCCCAGAAGAAATAGTATTATCCACCACAACCACATCTTTATCCTCAAAACCCTCTAATTTATCCCCTTTATTATAACTCAAAGCATCTTTTTTAATATGTCTAGCCAATAATTTTGCTTTATCTCCCACACCAATAACTTCCACGTCTTCAAGATTCTTCAAAACATATTCTCTTAACAACTCGCTACAATTTAATTTGTAAAAAGGCACAGAGAAAAATCCTTTAATACTATGTTGAGAGAAATAAAGCTCCACAGCCATTACAGAATCCACATGTCTACTTAATAAATCCCCTATTATTTTACCCCCAATACCTTCCCCCCTTTCTACTCTAGAATCTTTTTTTAGATAAGCCATATAGGGTGCCACATAAATAACTTCTTTAGCTTTCAAATCTCTTGCTGCACTTGCCGCAAACAAAACTTCAAATAAAGAATAATTAGGATGGGGATATAAACTCTGCACCAGAACCACTTTTTGATTCTCTAATTTATGTTTGAATTTAACATGTATCTCCCCTTCATGAGTATCTAAAATTTCCAAATCCTCATAATCTAAATTTAATTTTTGAGCAATTCTTTTAGCTAATCTTTTGCTATTACTTAAACCAACAATTATCATCACTCCTAGTAACAACTACTACATATATAAATTTTATCTACATCTAAAACACCATCTTTACTGGATAAATCTAAAAAATCAAATTTCTTAATTCCCCTAGATCTTTAAGAGAATTTAATTTAATTTTATTTCTGGATAAAGTATACAAAATATCCCCAATATACAGACTTCTCTCAATAGCAGAATCTCCCCTAAAGTAAAATCCACTTTTCTTAAAGACCTCATCACTATCATAATGACTTATCCTTCCTTTCAAATCAAAACCATCTTCCAAAGTTAAATCATAAACATATGCTCCTTGAAATGTAAATTCGCCATATTGGTTATCGCTACTTCTCCCACCTTTAATCTCTGCTAAGGTAATAGGAATAACCAATAAATTTTTCTCTCTATCAAACAAAAATGCCTTATGATTATGCAACGCAGGAGAATCTGTTCCCCTATCCCCAATAACCACCTTATGCATTTCAATTGGATTTTCCACATCACTCACATCAAAAATAGCCATTTTAATCCCTTGATACCAAGCAAAATCCAATCCTCTTCCAGTTTTCAAATCTTCATCAGCTTCCACAGTATCTTTTCCTATACCAATTATATGGTTTTCATCATAAGGATGTAAATAATCAGAATAACCTGGAATTTTTAATTTCCCCAATACATTAGGGTTATCAGACTCACTTAAGTCTATCACAAATAAAGGATCTACTTTCTTAAAAGTCACAACATAACCTTTATTACCCATAAATCTTACAGAATAAATTTTTTCTCCAGGTGCTAAATCTTCCAAACTTCCTACAAGATTCAAAGTTTCATCTAAAACATATAAATTATTAGCAGATTCTCCCCCAAAAATACTTCCACCTGTAGTAGCTATTCTAAAGTGCTTATCATATTCATCCATTGAAAACTGATTCAAAATATGCCCTTTAACTTCTCCGCTACTTACAAATTCAATATCCCCCTTACTTAATTTGAATTTAGTTATAACAGTCCTTTCTCCTTCCCTTACAGCTCCAATTATACCTGGCCAAGAAGTCTGTGCAATATACAAATTATCTAAAGAAGCATAAACATTTTGTCCACTTCCCACAATAACTTCTTTTTTAATTTCTCTATCTCCCGTCATTGAAATAGATGCAATTGTAAGGAAATTTTCAGCTTGAATTGGTTCCACATAACCCACATCTACACAACCCACAATGGGTTTCATATCTTCCATACTTTCCTTAATTTCTTTTTCTTCTCTATATAATGGAATAATATCCCCACACAAAACATCATCTTCATAAAATCTCGGATAAGAATTTATCACAAAGTAAACATCTTCTTTTATTTTCCTAGATGTTAAATAATTCCCTTCAAAATCTACCACTTTTACTAATTCTGGTTCTTCTTTATCTTCAATATCATACAATCTAACTGACAACCCACCAATAGACCGATAAGAAAATCTTTCATCTATTACTTTATCCTTAAAATCATATCTTTCAGATCCAAACATCAATAATCTATCTTCCTCAATAAATAATTCCATGGGCCTAAAATCTCCTAAATCTAATTTGCTTATAATTTCAGCTTCTTCAGCAGGATAGGCCTTAGCAATAATCAATTTATTATCTGAAAGGGTATAGATATACTTCCCATCTGTCTTAATAATATCTGCCTCATCCACACCTTCTACTTGTATATTTGTAGTTGAAAAATCTCCACTTGCACTTGGAGCAGCTGCAGATTCCATTACTGCCACACCCCCCGCAGCAGATGTTATAGATCCACCAGATTTAAAAATTCTTGAATCAAAAAATCCTCTTCCATTTTCTCTCGCTTTTTCAAAAGCTTGAATTAATTCTTCTCCAGAACTAAATCTAGATAATTCATTAACTTGATCAACATCATAAAAAGAAATATTTATGGCAAATAACAATATAACAACCATAGCTAAAGAAAGCGCTGCTGTTAATTTATTTTTAAATATTTTAGATTTATTTTGTGTAAAAACTAGAATCTTATTAGACGCTTGATATATATTAACTTTATTTCCTTTAGGACTCCAGAAAAACCTTTTAACTTCAATTAAACCTTCTTTTGTTAATTTTTCAATATTATAATGTACAGTAGATAAAGCCATATCTAATTTTTTAGCAATTTCTGTAGCAGTTCCTTCTTTCTTTCCTAAGTAATCTAATATCTTTTTAGAGGTCTTATTACTCATTATCTCTGCCAGGTTTTTAGTCTTCTCTTCTCCAAAATCCACTAAATGAATTTTTTTCTTCATAAGAATTAGAGAAAAAACTATGTATTTAAAGGTTTTTTAAGCTTCAACTAGACTTGAAGCTATAAGAAATTACTTAATTTTAATTGGCTCCTTAACTTCGTCAATAAAATACTTTTATTTAAAACATTTTCAATATGCTTCCCTAACAACCCAGCACACAAACTATATAAACAATAGAATCTTATACATAAACATGAAATATAAAGAAATCCATATTTGGAATTTTCCCCCAACACTAACATTTGTTAAACTAAATAAACAATTTAAAGAAAATTTATTTAAAGATTTAATTTCAAAGACAGGATCTCAAGAAAAATTATTAAAAATAATTAATGGATCAAGTTTAAAATACAACATTAGAAGGAAACATAGCAGAAGAAATTTATATTCTTGGATTAAAGGACAAAATTTTGATAGGGGGAAAATGAAAAATATTTATATCCCTTTGTGGGTACTAATTGAATCATCTAATATAATTTCTACTAAGAAAGACAAGAAAAATCAAATATTAAAAAAAATTGAGAAAAACATTAAATTCTATACAAGTAGAGGTAATTCAAATCCAATCAACAAACCAAAGCTTCCACTATCTTTAACTCCAGAAATGATTTCTATAATATTCAATTTTCTGGGGGGTGGACATATGGGCAAGAAACAAATATCACCATCCTACAAGCAAATAAACAAAGAAGGACTAACTAATTTTCTTTCAAGATTAAGAAATATTTTTGGAGATTTCAGATACAGCAAGGGGGAATTTAAAAATGGAAGATTAAATATACCAAAAGTAATAGGTGATTTCTATCAACATTATTTCAATTTGACAAAAACTAATACATTTGACGCAAGAGTCCCTAAAAAAATAAAAGCATTAAAGAAAGAATTTCTATTAGCAGGATTAATATCATTCATTGTCGATGAAGGACACATAGGAGAAGTAATCACTATATACTCAAAAAATAAAGGTTTGTTAAGTGACATAAAAGAAATATGCGATAAAATTGGGTACATAAGCCATCCAATAAGAGAAAAATATGCTAGAGGGAAATTCGATGTTTACAGATTCAACATATCTATAAGAAGTTATAAACAAATAAATTCGGATATTAATAAACTCTTTAAAAATTTCCCTAATTGCAATCTCGCTCAAAAAAGGAATAAATTACTTCAAAAAATTAGATAACTTCATTTGCTGTTTTAACTTTTTTAATAGAATACTCTGGTTGTATATTCTCTCTATATTATAATTAAATTTTCTAGCAATTGATTTCTGAGCATAAACTAACATTTCTTCCTTGGTTCCAAATTCAATAGGAATATTTTCGGTAGCCTTCCTTCCACTCTCTCGACAAACCCACACCCCTAAACTATCAGTATATTCCGGAGTCTCAAATCTAATTACAAGAACTGAAGCTTGTCTTTTTATCTTATTCAGGTATTCAAGTACAGGTAATCTAGCTGCATAATATCCTCCTGCACAATTAAAAGCATACTTTTTCCTCCCATAATAATCTTCGTAATCAGTTGCAAACTCTATTTTTCCAGAAAAATTCCAAACAGCTCCCGGTAAATATCCTTCAAACAATTCATAATTCCACACATCCGGAAATAAAAATATATAATAATAATTTCCAAAAAAATTCCCCATTAATAATTTATATTTATCCACACTTCCGTAATCTTTAATATTAGAAATTAAATTCTTCCCCAAGATATCATCCACCGCAGTTATACTCCATTTAGTTGAAACTAATTTCCTATTTTTCTTTAATCCCAAACTTCCAATACTTAAAATTTTAGTTAAGAAATTCTCATCAATATTTTTCTTAAACAAATAATTCACCGCTTTCTCCGCTTTTAGATCATCATCTTCAATAACTTTCTCCACACTTCTCCACACCTTAACATTTTCAGTTATTTTTATTTTCTTTAATCCCGCCACAGGACCCATCGGCATATTCACTTTGTCCTTATCCAAACTTAAGTTAGGTTTTTTCTTCAAATAAACCTCCATATCCACCGGTTTGTAAGCCATAGCCACTTCTTTAGCAATATCCAAAAATCTATTCCCTTCCCTAACCCCTTTAACACTTGATTGAAATCTAGAATTAATCAAATCCCCTCTAAATCCCACAACATCCTTTATAGTAGTCTTAGAACTAGACCAATATTTAGGAGCATCCAATATCCAACTATCTTCGGTATATACCGGAGGAGATAAAATACCCACATTTACATTTGGATATTTTAATTTACTTCCAATAAACACACTAGGCGGACTAGACCCAAAGAAATTATCTTTCCCCAATTCTTTAATAGTACTAAACATCCTTTGCACCTTAGAATTTAACTCTACATCCTTCCACTTCGGTCTCAATACCACATCCATATACTAAATTAAAACAGCAGTTTATATATTCTTTACGCCCCTGTGTCGTTTATGTCGTTTAATACATTTTCTTTCGTAAACATATTTTGATGAAACTTTTTCTAAAAGTTTCTTAGAAAACTATATATATCCCCTTCAATTTTTATAAAACTATGAACGGTTTTGGAAAGTATACAAGAGCTTTAAATTATACTCAAAAACTAGAAGGAAAATCCAAAATAGACATCAAAGATTTTAGACGAGTTCAAGATCTTAAAAAAAGATTAAAGCACACCGGAATGAAATTAAGATCTTTAGAACTAACACGAATCTTTTTCTTTATTCTATTATATTCTTCGGTAGTTTCCGCTTTCACTTCTTTCATACCGGGATCTGAAATTATAACTGGCAACCTAGCCAAAATAGGCTCCGTAATAGGTTCTACTGTAAGTTTAGTCATTATTGGAATTTTATCTAAAACAATTGCCCTTTATATTTTAGATTTAAATATGATCTCTGCACATTTAATTGCTATATATTCTAAACATGCCAAACACAGAAATATATGGAAAAAGAAAAAGCAAAAGCGATAGAAGAGCTAAACGTCGCCACCGTGTTTATAAAAAAGGCGGGAAGTTTAGAACAAAAGAATAAATTTATTTTCCCTTTTTGGGTTTCTTCTTAGCTTTTCTTTTAGGTTTTTTAGAAACAAATTTTTTCTTAAGCTTCTTTTTTGATTTTCCTTTTGATGGAACTTTTCTTAAAAGTTTCTTAGAACTAGGTTTTTTCTTTTTTGCTGCACCCCTTTTAGCAGCTCTTTTTTTCGGTTTCTTTCTAGCTGGTTTTTTCTTCCTAACCACTTTCTTCTTAGCCCTTCTCTTAGGTTTTTTCTTAGCCTTCTTAGTAACTTTTCTTTTTCTCTTAACTGATTTTTTCTCTTCTGGCTTCTTTTCTTCTACTTTTATTTCCTTTCCTTTGCTAATTTCCTCTTCCAAAGTGGAAATAAGCTTACTCAACCTCTGAATTTTTCTAGTATTATTATCCTGTTCTAAAACACTATCACATTCAGGACATTTATAGTCATTCTCAATGGCCTGTTCAAAACTCAACCTAATCTCACAATCCTTACAATTAAAATATTGATTATTTTCCTCCTTTTGTAACAAATTAGTTAATAAATCCAATCTCTCTTGCTTATGCTCCAAAGCTACCTCTAAAGCTCTTTTAGTGTTAAAACCCCAATAATAAATATACCAACCTTTTTTCTTATCTTTCTTTCTAATAAAGTCCACCAAACTATAAGAATAGAACCGATATAACATATTTCTTACTTGATTCACAGTTAAACCTATTTTTTCAGCTAAGACAAATTCACTCACATAATCTTTTTTTCTTAATAATTTGAAAAGATCAAACACATCTTTGCCGATAACTTCCATAAAAAAGTCTTCAAGTATCTTATTTAACAAATCCATATAAAACATAAAAATTGAAAATTTTATTTAAATATCTTTCGTTTTTTGTTTACTACACAAAAATAATAAGAAAAGATTAATAAAGAAAGAAAATATTTTAATAGTAATTATCAGGAGGTTACAGAATGGGATTATTTAATAAAAAAGAATCGGTCAAGGAAAAAATCAAACCACCAACATTTCCCGGTTTACCGGAACATAATTTTCCAACTTACGAACCTAGTTTTCCTTCTTCATCTGACACCATTAAAAAAGCAGTTCAAACTGAAAAAACAGAAAAGGCATTGGTAATGCCAGAAGAAAAAGCTATCTTTGTTAAAGTGGATAAATACAAGGAAGCCATAGATACTCTAGAAATCATAAAAGAAAAATTAAAAACTACTCAGGTCGTTCTTAATGAATTGCGTGAATTAAAGAAAAAAGAAGATGCAGAACTAGAGGAATGGCAAGCTAGTATTGATCAAATAAAAGAAAAGTTAACTTTAGTAGATAACAATTTATTTGAAGTTTAAATGCCAAAAGAAAAACTTTTACACGCTAGGATACAAAACCCTCTTCTAATTAGAAAGAGTTTGCTTGAGTCTGCAATAACATCTGCCGAAATTCTCAAAATTGGAAAGGACTTGGGAAAAATAAAGACAGAGAAAAACAAAAAGAAGACAGCGATTAAAAAAATAATAAACGAAGTTAAAGAACTTTCCCTACAATTAGAAGAACATGAACTACCACCATTAAATGTAGTTAGTAAAGAAAAAATAAAGAAAGCTGTTCCAAAAAGAAAATTAGTCAAAGAAGAAAAATCACGAAGAAAAAAACAAGAAAGAATTCTTAAAATAGAAAGTAAAGAAGATCAAGAACTATCTGGAATTGATTTAGAAATTTCTAACTTAAAAGATAAAATAAGAAAATTATGAATATTTTCTTGATGAAACTTCTTTTCTAAAGAAGTTTCGCTTTAATCCTTCTCACACCACTACTAGAACTTTCTTCTTTTTTAATTTTAAATTTACCTAACTCCTTAAGACTACTTACATGTGGACCCGCACATAATTCTTTGCTATAACTTCCAATAGAATAAACTTTAACCTTTTCTCCATATTTATGTTCAAACGCCCCCTTTACACCTTTTTTCTTAGCTTCTTCTAAAGACATTTCTTCAAACTTAACTTCTAGTTTCTTTTTAATCTGTTCATTCACTTTATCTTCAATTTTATCTAACTCATCCCTTTCCACTTTTCTAGGAAAATTAAAATCTAATCTCAATCTCTCAGGCGTAATATTGCTTCCTTTTTGCATTATATTTTCATCATGTAAAACTTCCTTTAAAGCTTGCAATAATAAATGAGTAGCTGTATGTAATTTAGTAGTCATCTCAGAACTATCTGCTAATCCAGATTTAAATCTTCCAGCAGTTGCAGTTCTGCTTAATTTTTGATGTTCCTCAAATGCCTTTTCAAAACCTTTCTCATCAACTTTTAATCCTTTTTCTTTAGCCATTTCCCTAGTCATTTCTAAAGGAAAACCATAACTCGCAAACAAAGTAAAAGCTAATTTTCCACTTACTATTTTTAATCCTTTACTCTCTTTTTCAAATATTCTCATCCCTTGATTCAAACTTCTATCAAACTTCTCTTCTTCTTTTTTAATTTCATTCAAAATAAATTTTTTATTAAACTTATAATCACTTACTTTAAACACTTCATCTACAACATCCTTACAAAATCTATGATTAATCCCTAATAATTTTCCATGTCTAATCGCCCTTCTAATCAATCTTCTTAACACATAACCTTGTTCCAAATTACCGGGCTCTACTTTTTCATTTAAAATAAAAACAGCTGCTCTTAAATGATCCACCACAATTCTTTTACTTCTTACATCATTTTTCTTACTTAGCTTGTTCACTTTATCCATTAAAGGTTTTAAAGTATCAATTTCATACACATTATCATAACCATTCAAAATAGCCACAGTTCTTTCCACACCCATCCCTGTATCTACATTTTGTTGTTTTAATTTTTCATATTTTCCATTTTGATTTTTATTATACTCCATAAACACATCATTCCAAATCTCTACCCAATTTTTATCTTCCACATCAAATTTCTTAGGTACTTTTTTTCTAATATAAAAAAACATTTCACTATCAGGACCACACGGTCCAGTTTCTCCAGGAGATTCCCACCAATTCTCAGATTTAGGTAAAAATGCAATTCTCTCTTTATTTATCCCTAAAGCTCCCCATTTCTCAGCTGAAACAGTATCTTTTCCAGCATCTTTATCACCTTTAAAACAACTTATTCCAATTCTTTCTTTATCTAATTTTAAAACATCTATTAAAAATTCATAACTCATCTCAACCATCTCTTCTTTAAAATAATCCCCCAAGCTCCAATTACCTAACATTTCAAAAAAAGTTAAATGACAATCATCCCCTACTTCTTCTATATCACTAGTCCTTATACATTTCTGTACATTCACTAATCTCTTCCCTTGAGGGTGTTTTTCCCCTAATAAAAATGGAACTAAAGGATGCATTCCTGCAGTTGTAAACAAAACAGTAGGATCATTCTCCGGAATTAAAGACGCATTAACAATATTCTTATGACCTTTTTTCTTAAAGAATTCAATATACTTCTTCTTTAATTCTTTAGATTCCATCATATAGAGTATATTCGCTTAATTTTTAAACTTTACTTATTACCCCCTTCATATGGCAAATGTTGGAAGACAAAGTGCTACAAAGTTAGGTACCTGGATGACTTGTCCTTTTAGATATTATTTACACTATATAGAACATGAACAAATCTCCACTTCTCTTAATTTGGTTTTTGGAAAAGAAATCCATTTTATGTTAGATAATTTTTATAAAAAAAACTTCAAAACTGCAGACTCTTTTGCTGGGTTTTGGAAATTTAGATGGAAAACCGCTATTTCTGGAGAATTCCTTAAGGGAAAACAAAAACAAAATCTTGAAACCCGTGTCATTGATCTAAAACTAAAAAGCGAAGATGTCATACCTATAAAAATTGGAAACCATATTAGATTCCCCGAAGAGGATTCAGAAGCCTTAGGACTTTATTTTGGTTATAGGAATTTAGGGATGGGTCTTTTAAAAAAATTTTACAATAGACACAAACCTCAACCTGAACCTTCAGAAAGAGAAAAAAGATTTGATATTAACTTTAAAGGTCATCTCTTAACTGGTTTTTGGGATAGAATTGATGAGCATAATGGAGAATTATTCATTACCGATTACAAAACCGACAAATCCAGTCCTGAAAAAAGTTCCTTCCTTTTAGATAGATACCCTCAATTCACCATTTATAGTTTAGCTTTCAGAGATATATTTGGAAAAAAAGAAAAAAATATTCTTTTCTATCATCTAAGATCTGGAAAAGTCTTCAAAACTGAAAGATCTCAAAAAGACTTCGATTACTTAGAAAAATTATGTGATGATCTCAGTGAAGGTGTTTCGAAAGAACATTTCCTTCCACGTTATGGTTTTAATTGCCATTTTTGTGATTATCAAACACCTTGTGCTAAATATAATGTTGGATCTCAAGGACCTGAAATAGACCTTTCAATTAAAAATCCCGATATACCTCAAGAATGGTTATCCTGGTCTTTAGAAGACGATAGGTAGTTTATTCCCAGAAATAAGTCTGCTCTACATCTTTCAAGAAATTACGTCCACCTTCTTCAGTTAAACAACTTCCAGAAATACATAGATTACTTACACATTCATAACTATTATCACAACTTCCTTCTTTTTGACTTCTTAAAACTCCACCAAACCCACAATACCTCCCTGCTACTCTAATTCCAGTAGCTAAACATTTTCCATTATAGGCACATCCATTACCACACTCCACACTAGCCACTTCTGTACTTTTACAAATTCCGTATCCTCCTTCTTCTATACACCCAAACTCACAAGGAATTTTCTTAATTTCCCCATCACTTCTAGATACTTCACAATAATACTCCCCCACAGTATTAACATCTACACAATAATCTTTCTTAGCTTTGGTAGGGTTAAAACTTCCAATCAAATTTCCTCCAATTTCAGGTTCTTCCCCACCATCACTATCATAACAATCCACAATATTAGTAGAAACCTTACCCGTTATACCCTCCTTAGAAACTCCAAATAAGAATAAAGCCACAACAGCTATAGCCACAAATATAATCACTTTATTCCTTTCCATATACTCAAAACAAAACTTATACATATAAAAGCATTTCTATTCAATTAATATCTGTACCTTTCCCGGTAACGCCTTCTCACCATCTTTTTTTATTTCCAATTTTAATTTAAATTCTTTTTCAATAAACTCCTTTTCACTTTCCAAAGCTTCTAATTCTTTCTTTTGATTTAAAATAAATTTAGGCAACCCTTTTTTCTTCAACATCCCTAACAATTTAATACTTTCTTTCTCTTTTCCTTTCACTTTAAACTTCATATCTCCTTTACCTTCCTTCAACACTTTCTCATACAATTTATATTTCCACTCTTCAGCTACAAGTAAAGTTATTTTTTTAGGATTTTCAATCTTAACTAATTTCAAAACATTATTTATATCTGAAATAGTACTCGAAACAAAATTCTCTAAATTCTCTAATTCCAGGTCTATTTTCTTAGAATTCAATTGAGGCCAATCTGCCAAACTTACATAATCTTCTCCATATAGTTCCTCACATACATGAGGGGCAAAACAACTCAAGACAATACTTAATTTACTTACACTTTCCTTATACACCTCTTCACTCAAGTTTTCTCTAAATTTATATAAATAATTCACAAAACCCATTACTTTACTCAAAACTAAATTAAAATCAAAATTTTCAAAATCCGATTCAATATTCTTAATTAACAAATTCAATTTACTTAATACATTTTTATCTTTACTATTATCTTTAATCTTAACTTTCTCTTTCAAACTATAAACTTTATTCATAAACTTATAAGCCCCTTCAATTCCTTTGCCATCCCACTCTACAGTCTTACCCGGATGTGATAAGCTCAATAAAAACACCCTAACACTATCTACCCCATATCTCTCAATCATGTCATCCTGAACCACCACATTACCTCTACTCTTACTCATTCTAGCCCCCTCTTTATACACCACTCCTTGAGTAAATAACTTCAAGAAAGGTTCATCAAAATTTAACAATCCAAAATCCCTCAAAGCTTTAACAAAAAATCTGGCATAAAGTAAATGTAAAACCGCATGCTCCGCTCCTCCAATATACTGATCCACCGGCATCCAGTACTTCACTTTCTTCTTACTAAACATTTCTTTCTCATTTTTACTATCACAATATCTTAAAAAATACCAAGATGAATCAAAGAAAGTATCCATAGTATCAGTTTCCCTCCTTCCATTACCCTTACATTTAGGACACTTAACCTCTAAAAATTCTTTTTTCTTAAGTAAAGGATTTCCCTCTCCATCAAACTTAATATCCTCTGGCAATTTAATTGGTAATTCTTTTTCATTTAGAGGAACAGCTACACATTTATCACAATATACAATTGGAATAGGTGTCCCCCAATACCTCTGCCTTGAAATTAACCAATCTCTTAACTTATACTCCACAGTCCTCTTACCAAATTTCTCTTTTTCTAAGTATTTCCCAATTTCTTCTATGGCTTCCAAATTATTCATTCCATTAAACTCATCAGCAGAATTAACTACAACACCCACATCTACAAAAGCCCTCATCATCTTCTCCGCATCTAACTCATGCTCTTTAGGCTTAATCACAATTTTAATTGGAATCTTATATTTTTTAGCAAACTCAAAATCTCTTTGATCATGTCCAGGTACAGCCATCACAGCCCCAGTTCCATATTCAGCTACAACAAAATTAGCTATATATATAGGCACTTCAGCCCCATTTACTGGATTTATAGCATACTTACCTATAAACAAACCTTCTTTCTCAGTATCTTCCGCTGTCCTTTCATATTTATCTTCTAACACTACTTTATCTATAAACCTCTTTACTTCTTTTTCTTTTTCAGTCCCTTTCACCAATTCCATCACTTTAGGATTTTCAGGAGCTAAAACCATAAATGTAACTCCCCATAATGTATCAGGTCTAGTTGTAAATACTTTTAATTCCTCTCCATCTTTTATCTTAAATTTAATTTCCACACCTTTACTCTTTCCAATCCAACTTTCCTGCATTTTCTTTATCTTCTCAGGCCAACCTTCTAATATTTTCAAATCTTTTAACAATTCATCCGCATATTTAGTAATTTTCAAGAACCATTGCTCTAATTGTTTAACCTCTACAGGATTGTGACATCTCCAACACTCCCCTTGCTCTACTTGCTCGTTCGCTAATACAGTTCCACAATGTTCACACCAATTAACTGGTGCTTTCTTCCTATAAACTAAGCCTTTCTCTAAAAATTTTAAGAATAATAATTGATTCCATTTATAATAATTAACATCACATGTTCTAACTACCCTAGACCAACTATAACTATTCCCTAAAGCCTTCAATTGATTTGTAAAACTTTTAATCGACTTATCTGTATATTCTTTAGGGTGTATCCCTTCCTTAATAGCCGCATTCTCTGCTGGTAAGCCAAATGCATCAAAGCCCATTGGATAAAGCACATTAAAGCCTTTTAATCTCTTAAAACGAGCATATACATCTCCAATAGCATAATTTCTACTATGGCCCATATGCAATCCACTCCCTGATGGATAAGGAAACATTTCTAAAACATAACATTTATTTTTCTTATTCTCATCTACCTCAAACACTTTATCTTTATCCCATCTCTTCTGCCATTTTTCCTCAATATCTCTAAATTCTTTCATCTTTTATTTTATATTGGTTAATTTTAAAAGGTTTTTTCTAATCATTTCCTCCCCAAAAATATATTTTAGCCATTCCAACTTGTCTGATCTTAACTTTTCTAGCACCCTCTAAAAATGCAAAACAGTTAGAGATAGTATGCCTAGAAATCTTCAATTTTTTAGATAATTCAGAAATTGTAAACCCATCTGGATTTCTCTTTAATTCTTTTATAATCTTCTCTCTATTTCTTTCCATTCTATTGCTTAACAATATAGTATACTATATTAAATAGTAATATTGCTTAACAATAAACTATATAAACTTTTTGAAAAGGCTTAAAAACCTCTTCAACTTAAGAATAATTAAGGGCCCGTAGCTCAGTCTGGATAGAGTGGCAGCCTTCTAAATAAATCTTGAAGAAAGCTGTAGGTCGAGGGTTCAAATCCCTTCGGGCCCGTCCTTTTTTTAATGTTAAACGACATATTCGTCATACTCGTCACGTACACACAGCGTTTATAAATGAAAAAATCTTATTTTAATTGTGAAAAGCAAATATCCTAAATCAATAATCAACACAGCGAAAAACCTTTATATTCAAGGAAAAAGTCAAAAAGAAGTTTGTAAAGAGTTGACTATCCCAGAGGGAAGTATTTGGAGAATTCTAAAAGATATCAAACAACAAGAAAGAAAGAAACTACCCAAAGGATTTAGGCCAAAACACACAATACCAAAAACCTCCACTTTTATGTCGAAAGAAAAGGCGAGAATTTTGGGGTACTTAGCAGCAGAAGGACATGTAAGAATGGATGAAGGTTATAATAAGAAAAAGAGAGCATTCTACAAAAGCAATGGAGTAATTGGATATAAACAAGCCAGATATAAACATGCTTTAATTTCCTTTTGTAGTACAGAACCTGAACTAATTAAAAAATACATAAAAGATTTTTATAAAGTTTATAAAATTAAAACAAAGTATATTAAAAAGAAATGTGAAGTAAGTATACGTTCCATAGAAGTTTATAAAGATTTAATAAAATATTGTAAATTCGGCTCAAAAGAATGGGAAATCCCAAAAGAAGTATTAAATAGGAATATATTCGGCAAAGAATGGTTAAAAGCTTTTTATGATGGAGAAGCACATATAGACAACCATGCCTATCAAAAAAGGATAGTTATCAACTCCATAAATCAAAAAGGATTAATAAGCATAAAGGATAATATACTTAAAAAGATAGGAGTTACAAGCAAATTGTATGGTCCTTATCATTGGAAAAATTTCAAAAGTTTCAGATTAATAATAAGTAGAAAGGACAATTTAATAAAGTTTAATGAGGAGATTGGATTCTATCATCCTAAAAAACAAGATAAGCTTCAGAAACTCTTATAAATCTTATATCTTAAAATAAAGAGAGAGGGTGGGTAGCCAAATCCGGTTAAGGCATCTGCCTGCAGAGCAGAGATTTGGGGGTTCAAATTAGCGAACAACTATGAAAGTCCCTCCCCACCCTTATCAAACTACTCCTATCTAAAAAATAAAAAGAAAAAAAGAAAAAGCCTTTTTTCCGCGAACGCTTTTCTAAAGGGTTCTTATTGATTAAGCTTTCTTCCAAAGAAAATAGCTTTTATGAAGAATAAAGCTACAACAATTAACACTATGTCCCCAATTATCCAGAATAATGTTGAACCCTTTCCGCTAAAGATATCTAAACCTAGACCTTCTTTACTTTTAACATCAAAGTTAAAAGAGAAGCTTTGTTCGTCATATTCTGTTGGTTTAACGCTAACTGTAGCTGAATGCATTCCTTCACTTACATCATCCTTAACTTTTAAATCAAAGTAAAGATTGTTTTCTCCAGGATGTAAGTTAACTGTTTGTGCTAAAATAGGTTCTGCCCAGTCACCCACAGTAGATATGCTAATAGTTCCAGATACATCACTAGCTTCATTATTAGTGAAAACAAAGTGTAAATTAGCTCTTTCTGCACCCGCTTCTATTTCTTTAACATTACTAGCTACATTCAGACTTACTTTGTTTCCGGGTATTACCGGAGTAGTTCCACCATTTTTAACTGTTAAAGTTACAAATTCTTGACCGTTGTCATAAACATCGTCATCGTCATCATAAATTGCAACTTCTAAAAGATAATCTTTTTCAACAGCATCTGTTGGAACTTCAACTGTAAACCTTTTCACAATATCGTCATCTGAATCTCCAGCTTTATCTAAATCAAATTTAGTAGAAACTTTGTTAATACCCAATTCAGTATTAATAAGTTTAACATAAACATCTTCCTGATTTTTTGTACCTTCGTTTTGGATATCTATCCTTATATCAACAGATTCTCCAGGTTTTACAGTACTTAGAACAGCTTCTACTTCATCAACTACAACATCATTTTTATCTCTCTTGAAGTCTAGATTTACACTATCAAAATTACAATTTTGATCTTCGTCTCCATCTTCATATACCTTGATAAACATGACATATCTGTTGTCTACATCTAAATCAGTAGATTTTGGAACTTCTAATTCAAATTCAAATGTTTCAGAATTTCCATCTTTGATTTCTTCTGAGTCAGATTCAGCAGTAGTAATCTCTTCATCTTCATCTAAATCGTATAGAATAGCTTCTACAACAACATCTAGATCATCGTCTCCATCGTTTTCTACTTTAACATCTACATTAATACTATCTCCTGCTTTGAAGTCATCTCCAGTATCAGGTTCTTTAATATTAATATCTAAATCAGCAGTACTTCTAGAACTTGCATCTCCATCACTTGTGATACCATCTTCACAAATTTCTGGAAATACTTTTAAGTCTAAATCAAAAGTATCTAAAACATTAGTTCCAGACATAACTTTTACAATTCCACCGTAAGTATCTAAATCTAAATCTTGAGCATAGTTAACAGTTGCTGTAATTGTTTGAGTAGCTCCCGCATTCAAAGTTGAAAGAGTTGAAAAACTCAAAGTAATAGCATCACTCTCGCTATCAGTTAAGTCTAAAGCACTTGTATTTAAAGTTAAACCAGATAAAGCCACTGTACCGATATTTTTTAAAATAAAAGTATTAGTCAATCCAGTTTGTCCTTCCTCACCTACAATTTCTAAAGGATTACTTGTGCTATAAGTTTGAACTTCTAAAGGAGAGTTCACAACCACACTTAACGCAAAAGTAACCGGTGTAATAGCAGCTCCACCTTCTGTTCCATTCACAGTCACAGTTCCTTGATAAGTTTGTCCAATTAAAGTTAAATCATTTGGAATCACAACACTAGTTGTAACAGTTGTACTTGTACTGTCAACTAAAGTTGCTATAGGTGATACTGGATTAAAAGATACAACTGTAGAAGATATATTCTTTGTAGCATCAGTCACACCCACCAAATTAGAAATACTATAACTTATTGCAGTTACATTATTTCCTACAACATTGTCAGTTAAAATAAAACTTCCATTTACAGTCGCTCCTGGAGTTCCAACAGTTGGATCCGTATTTGTTGCAGTTAAAGCAAAAGCACTATTAATTGATAATAAAACTAATGCCAAAAATATACCACTTAACATTATTTTCTTATTCATTTTTATATTTTTGTCCTTACTTTCTCTTAAAGGTAAGAACTTTTAACCCCCATTTAACACCCCTAAAACTAATCTAAAAATCTATTATTTTACTTTATAAACCTTTCTATTTTACCTACTTTAGAATAACAACATGTTTTGATGAAACTTTTCAAAAAAGTTTCTAAAATAGGCTTATAATTATAGCTGAAACAAAGGGAATTAATAAATTATCGTCTATTTTCTTCCTCAAAACAAATAAATCCAACCCTTCTACACTCATCGCTACTAAAGCACCAAAAAAGGCTGCTTGCCAACTTACAAAAAAACTAGCTCCAATAGTACCCGCTATTATCCCCATAATGGTTCCTTCTAAAAATTTAAAATTACTAAAAGGATGTTTTACCTTACCAAATCTCCCAAAATGACAAAAACTGTCTCCTAAAACCAACACCATTATAGAAGCCAAAGCAATATCTTTTCTGAACAAACCTAAAACAATAATAGCACCCAAAACATAGGTCAAGGCCCCATATCCTGGAAACCTTTCTCTTTCCCTATCAAGATGTCTCAAAAACCAACTCACTGCAGGTAAATCTCTTTCTCTAGAAATCCAGGAAATCACAAATCCCATTAATAAAATACCAAATAAATATTCTAAATTCAAAATATCTTTATGCAATAGGTAAACCAAAACTAATCCAAATAGGATATGAAATACTTGCCGTTTTAATTCTTTAACCATTTTTTATATCCAAAATATACTCCAACACCCAACAAACCTCCCCCAATCACATCGCTTAAATAATGCCTTCCTAAATACAATCTGGAAAAGCTTACTAATAAAGCTAACCCTAAAAAAATCCATTTTGATGAAACTTTTTCAAATTCTTCAGACATAAATATAAATATAAAAAAATAAATCGTAGCATGACTACTTGGAAATCCGAATTCCAAATTTTCTGGTCTTGGTCTTTGGATTAAATACTTCAAAGCAAAACTAAGAACATAACTTGCACCAATACCTGCCCATAAATAAATCACTTTCTTTTTATTCCATAATAAATAACTACAAACCAAAATAAAAATAATCAAAAAAAGATAGGTACTAATGCTAAACATAAAAAAATTCAAAATATTTGATTTTAACCCATTTACAACTTCTAAAATTTTCTTGTCAAAAAAGAAACCAATAATCATTAATAAAAAAAATCCCAAAAACCAACCTTCTCGCTTCATAGCCCTCCTTAAACATCACTTATTTAAATAAATACTGGTTCAAAAATCTAATGGACTATTACAGCACTTTAATCTTAAGAATATTAACTCCTTTTATCCTATCTTATAATATCTTAAACAAATTCTTCTTTCCTTTAACTCTTAACTTTTCTTACTATATATATAGGCTCATTGACTCTCAAGTTTTTTTAATTGACACTTACTTAATTACTTTTAACAATTCTATCCTATTTACCCCTGCCTGTGCTGCTATTTCAGCTTATTTCCTTTTACTTCTTCTAACTGTTCTAACTAAAGATATAAAGTTCTTAATCCGGATTAAAATTTTCTTATTGGCTTCATTAGCTCTTTTTATTATTAATCTCCTCAGAATTTTAATTTTAATTGGAATCTTAGAAAAATATGGACTTAATACCTTCCAACAAACCCATAACATCTTTTGGATCTTATTTGGTTCTATTTTGGTTGCCTTAATCTGGATCCTCTTAACCAAATACTATAAAATAAAATCCACCCCTATTTACTCTGATCTGAAATATTTACTTAAGCAAATAAATGCTTTTAAACATTGAATTTCTTCTTTTGGTCAAGCTTATCTTTTTGGATGAGCTTTTTACTAAAAAGGTCAATATGAAAATCTCTGTAGATACGGAAATTGAAGAAATTGAAGAACTCAGACATGCAGTCGCAATTCTGGAAGAAGCTATTAAACGTAGAGAGGATCCTGATGCTGAACAACATATCCCAGATGAATCTCCAAGTGAACCTGAAACTCAAAACGAAGAATCCACTCAAGATTCTTTTGAAACTCCTCAGGAAACCCCGACTGAACCTGAAACCCTTACCCCGCAACCAGATGTAGATATGTCTTCTTTATCTATGTCCAATTACGGAGAGGAAAAAGAAAATCGAACAGTGGATAATTTATCTTCAGAACCTTCCTCCCCTCCAGAAACTCCAAATCAAGATAATAAAACCCAAATAAAAGAAATCATCCTATCTATAAGAAACCAAAATCCTGGTCAACCCATCCAAATGCAAGACATAATTACAAAAGCTTCAGAAAAAAACATCCCAGAAGATACAACTAGAAACTTGGTATCTGAACTTCAAAAAGACGGTTCTATTTAAAAAATGCCCATAAGAAAAGCTCAAAACATAGACGAAGTAATATCTTCAGATAATAAAAGTCTTAAAGAAGTCTGGGGTTATACAGGAAATAACCCTTATCATTATGAAAAATTGGCAAAACCAAACGATCCTTTAACAAGTGAGATAATTTCTAATTTCAAATCTAACCTAAAAATCTACTGTCTTTATTATTTTCCTTAAATAATTTTTTCCGTTTTTTAAATATCCAATACCCTATAATCAAAACCCCTACCACCCCAATAGTAATTAAACCAAAGTTCTTATCTAAAAACTCAATAACCTGTTTACCAAAATAGATTACAAATAAAGCTTCTAAGAAAAATCTCAAACCTCTACTCAAAGTAGAAAATATAATGAACTTCTTAAAATTAATATAAAATGCTCCTCCAGAAATTGTCACTAATTTAAACGGGATGGGTGTAAATCCAGCAATAAATACTGCCCAAGATTCATATTTATTATATAAATTATGTATTTTCCCTATTTTATTTTTAGAAAAAAATCTATCTAATATGGCTACCTTACCAAAATAACCCATGTAATATCCCAAAATAGCACCCAAAACACTTCCCAAGGTAGCAATCAAAGCGAAAAACAAAGCCCCTTGAGGAGGAGAAGCCAACATTAAAGGAATTAAAATAGTCTCGACTGGAAATGGATTAAAACTCGCTTCACTAAAAGCATAAAAAAATAATCCGACCCAACCTAGTGGTAAAAACACACTAGAAATATTTTCCATTAGGCCATTCAAAAATCCCATAAACCAACAGAAAAACCAAGACTATTTAATCTTTACTACCTTGAAATTTAATCAGATCTTCATTAGTTAACTTCTCACCTTTCTTTAATTTCTCTTCCACATTTTGACTCTTCTCTTCTAAATCTTTCTCTTGCTTCTCCTTCTCTTTCTCTTTCTTACCTTGATTAACTTCATCCAATTTTTTCTTAATTTTACTTACTTCCCCTAATTTATTTTTCAAATTCTTACTTACTTTATTGAATCCCTTTTTAGATTTTAAAAAACACTCAAAAGCTTTTTCCTGTTCTGAATTTAAAGTTTTTATTTTCTGGGAAAGTTCTAAATAAGAATTATATTCTTTCTTCCCTTTCTTGGCCATATCTTGTACTTGTTTATGAAACTCTTCAGCAATCTTCTTATCCATATTAATATCTTCATTGGCTTTAAATTTTTCATCTAAAAGCGCTTTATCTTCCTTAATTTTCTTATATTCTTGTCTTAATTTAGAAATTTTCTTCATTAACTTTTTCTCTTCACTAAATTTCAAGGCTTCTGTCTCAATTTTTAATTCCAGATCTTCAATTTGTTTCTTAAGCACACCCGGACTTGACCTTCTTTCAGAACCCAGAACATTTTCCTTTAAAGTTTTGACTTTCTCTATTTTCTCTTTTACTTCTTTATTCTTAGTTTCTCTTTTCTCTTTCAAATTTTTAACTCGAGAATTAATTTCCTCTTTCTTTTCCCTTTTCTCTTTAACTTCTTTAATTAAAGAAGAGACCTCTTTCTTGAGGTCTTCTTTTCTCTTAAACCACTTCTCTTTTTCAGGACCAACGATATTTAATTTCTTCCTTAGTTCAGTCAATTCTCTACGTAAAACTCCAAATTTATCTTGTAGATTCTTTCTTTCATTACTTTTTGTCATTTAATACCATTGGTTAATTACGTCTATCCAAATAACTGGCCTAAACCAGCAGCAGCCTCTTCAGTGGATTTCTTCTCTTCTTCAGGCTTTTTCTCTTCCTTCTTTTCTCCACCTTCAACAGCACCTTCACTTGGAGCAGCGGCAACAGGCGTAGCAGCAGCTTCTTTAATCGCAGCTTCAATATCTACACCATCTAATGAAGCAATCAAAGCTTTTACTTTAGTTTCCTCTACACTTACACCAGTAGCTTCCAGTACTTTCTTCACATTTCCTTCATTAATTTCTTTGCCTGCTTTATGTAATAACAATGCGGCATATACTTCTTCCATTTTTAATTTCCTCCTTGAACATTATTTTTTGATTCTTCAGGTTTTTCCTCAGAACTTTCTTTCTTTTCCTCAGGTTTAGATTCTTTCTTAGGTTTATTTTCTTCTAATTTTTTTGTCAAAGCTTCCCCTTCTTTATCTCCAGTTGCTAAATCCTTTTTAAGTTTATCTCTACCTGCATTTACAATTTTATCCAAAGCTAAGACTTCAGATTGAACTTTTCTTAATACTAATTGAACATTATCTTTAGTTATGTAACCTACACTTACTGTCAAATTCATAGCTTCATTTGCAATTCCTTTTAATTTATCCACATAAACACCATCATCCACTTCTAAAATATTTCTCTTAAACAAGGAACCATCCTCAAACGTAGCCACTAAATTCAAACCAATCTCCATTGGTTTCACTCCTAATTTCCCTAAAATATCTGCTACATTATCTTTAATCATTTCCCCTTCTTTAACCACAACAGAATCTTCCTTAACCGTAACTTTTCCACCCTCTACACTAGCTTTAATTCCTGCCGCCCCTAACTCCCCAATAATTGGTCCAGGTGGTAAGGCAGTTGGACCCGCGGGCACAACCAAATCTTTTGGAGCAATTTGTCCAGGTTTAGCTGCCACTTGACTTTTATTTTGTCTTAAAAATTTGGCTAATTTAAATGAAGAATCATTAGTTAAAATCAAAGTAGGCACAATATTATCCAGACACCCTTCTAATTTTTCCAAACCTTTATCCATATCTTTTAGAACAACCCTTAATAATCTCTTTTTTGTAACTCTTATCTCTCCATCAATTTTCTTTCTTGCAATCTGTAATTGAGGACTGGGCAGATTATTAATATCTAACAAACCAATGGTCTTGTATTTACTAATTAAACCCTTTAAAAGTTCAACTTCCTTTAACTTAACCTTACTCGGTTCCTTTTTCTCTTTCATCTTTCTTTGCTGAATCTTTCTTTTCTAAAGAAAGGTTCTTTCCTTCATTCTTTTTCTCTTCTATTTTTTCTTTTGGTTTTGATTGTTTTTTTTCCTCTTCAGGTTCTTCTTTGATTTCTTCTTTCTTAACATCTTCAACTTTAGTTTTTTTGCCAATCCTAACAGGTTTACTCATAGTAAATTTAATCAGAATATCTTTCACATTTCTCTCAGCATGAGGCAAAACATGAACAATTGCATCATAAACTGCCACCCCATTATCCGCAAGTTTGTCATCTTCAAAATCTTCTTTACCCAGAACTGCTTTAACTATAGCTTCACTTTTATTTTTTAACCTTAAATTACTTTTAAATTTATCCACACTTGCTTTCAAATCTCCTCCAGGCATAATAACCCCGCCTGCTTTCGGATTTGGCATTTTCCCCAAAGGCCCCAAAGTTCTACCCAAAACAGCAGCCAATTGACCCATTAAACTTGCTTCCGCAATAAAAATATCATAATCTTTAGCCATTTGAGCCACTTGCTTTGCATCTAATTTACCCAACTCTCCTTTATTCACAACCTTATCTACCAATTCTTCTGCTTGTTTAACTAACGTATCTACAATAGCACAAATCTTAACCCCTTTCCCAGTATCATGAGGCATACGTACATAAGTATCTAAATTAAATTTAGAATCTACTTCTTCTAAATTGACAATTAAATCTACAGTTTGTTTAAACTTCCTTTTCTTAGAACTCTTCCTTAAATTCTGCAGTGCATGTGAAAAATCTTCTTTCTTCATTAAGTTTCCTCCTACATCATGTAGTATTAACGGTAATTTTAATTTAAAAATCTAGCTTTATAAAGTTAACGCTACAACAAACTATAAAAGTTTTAACTTCTCTCTAAATCATCATGAATCCCATTATTTTAACTACCAGAAGAACATATGGGGAAATCCCTGAAATAAATGGCGTTAGTGAATTAAGATTAATCAACAGCCAAATCAGAAGACAGATCCAAGACACCTTAAATAATCAGACATCCCATTACATTCCTAAACGTCAAACTGAAAGACTTCATCTTCCCGAAGGGGTTGGATTAGAAATAGATTATTTAGCCTGACACAAATACACATACAAACTTTCAAAAAACATACTCTTCTCTTCCAACAATTCAAACTCAAACTTATTTCTTTTAATAATCCCATCCACCTTTTTCTTATTTGTTAAACTACTAAATAAAATCAACACTTTCCCTTCTTTTTCTAAATATTTCTTAACATCTTTAAAGAACCTTTCAATAATTTCCCAACCTTTCTTCCCCCCAATTAAATCCCGATAATCTTTCTCCCCTTTTTCACTAGGTAAATAAGGGGGATTAAAAATTATAAAATCGAACTTCCCATTAACATTACTAAACAAATCACTCTCCTTAACGTTCAAACCTTTTTTCTTGCAAAATTCCACATTTTCCTTATCAATATCCACTCCCGAAACTTTTTTAGTACTCTTAAGAGCTGCTTTCATTAATATCCCACTTCCAACCCCTACCTCTAACACTTTCCCTTTAACTAACTCTTTAACCCACTTCTCCAACATAAAACTATCTTCTTCAGGTTGATATACCATATCCCTTCTTTAAGCAAGATAAGTTTAAAAATCATCCCCTCTTCACACTTTTCATACCTCAAAAGCTTAAAGAAAAACTTTGGATTGGAACTGGAGAATTAGGTCTACCTTACAAATCAATTAATGTATTTAAAGAAAGCGGTTGGACTTTCAACGGAGATCTGGACCAGATTTTATGTGAAAACGATTTAGTTCAAAGATTGCAAAATGCCGATAGAATCTACACTTCCCCTTCAAACCTTCATCAAGGTTGGCATAAACCCGATATACTTGAAGCTGCAGTCATAGAATATTCTTTAGAACACGCGCCTTATGATTCTCCAGAACAAGCAAGAGAAGTAATACGACACATTAGATTAGGAGAAGATTACGAATAATTATTTCTTAAAATTATCTAAATGATCAAAATACTCTTTAACCCTATCCACAATACCTTTCAAATAAAATTGCTCAATCTTCTCTTCAAATAATTTAACCAATTTCTCACCTTCACTAATTCTATAATTATTTCCATTCTTCTCCACCAAGAATAAATCTTTCAACCTTTTCAATTGTCTTCTAATATTACTCTCGGCTATTCCTTTCATCCCCAATTTATGTTTTTGTCTAAAATCCACTACTTTACCTTTAACATTTTCAGCTGCCACTTCCCCTTCTTTCAATAATACTCCTAAAACATCTACAATAACATCTCTAGAATCTCCAGGTTGCAACAGACCTACACTTAAACAAATCTTTTTAACTAAATCCCTTAAGGGCATTTCATAAGGTTTCTCATATTTTCTCAAAGTAATTTCCGCTAAAGGAATACTTTTAGAGGTATTACTCTTCGTCATTTTTCAGTTCCAGCATTTTTTCAGAAACAAAAGCTTCTCTTTTCCTTAAAAACTCCATCCTATCCAATTTATACAACTCTACATTCTCTTGTAAGAATTCTTTCTCTAAATTCTTAATGAATTTGACTATATCACCCATACTAAAATTAAAACCTTTTTTATATATAAATTTATGCTCATCTTTTTACGATAAAACTTAAATATCTCTTCTTTCAAACTTCAAATATGTCTACTTTAATTGCTTGTTTGTCTACTGGAAAAGGAACTTGGGGTCATGTCTCTAGGTTAATTAAAGAAAACCCTTGGGACAATATCCTCTTAGTTACCAATGAATTTGGGAAAGAAAACTTCACCAAAGATGACAAAACCGATTTAATCATCATAAACACTAGCCAAGGCATCCAAGAGTTAGCCAAAGAAATCCATGAAAAACTCAAAGACAAAATCAAAGATCCCGAAATAGCTCTAAATATAGTATCCGGAACCGGAAAAGAACACACAGCTCTCTTATCTGCGGTCCTCAAACTAGGAGTAGGAATCAGATTTGTAGCTTTAACCCAGGAAGGTATGAAAGAAGTATAATAATCTTTATATCTTCCAAAGTCTTATACTCCAACATGTCCTTATTCAAGAAATATTTATCAGATTCTGAAACTCTTTTTAAGAATGAGACCGCTCTAGATCCCAACTTCACTCCTAAAAAAATCCAATTTAGGGAATCTGAAAACGAATACATAGTCACTTGCATCAAACCTTTATTCCAAAACCGATATGGAAAAAATCTAATCATCTACGGTCCACCCGGCATAGGTAAAACCTTAGCCTGTATAAAGATTAAAGAAGAGTTAGAAGAAACCACAGATGATATCCTAGTTTTCTACATCAATTTATGGAAAAAAAATACTCAATATAAAATTATTTTAGAATTATGTGCCCAACTAGACTACAAATTCATCCAAAACAAATCCGCAGATGAATTATTTCAGATAATTAAATCAAAAATAAATCAAAAATCCACGGTCTTCATCTTGGATGAAATAGACAAGGCTGATTCCTTAGAAATTTTATACTCTTTAATGGAAGATATCTACAAAAAAACCCTAATCTTAATTACTAATGATAAAAATTTCATTTACAAATTAGACCCTAGATTAAAATCCAGATTACTTCCAGACAATTTAGAATTCAAACCCTACTCTCAAATAGAAATCCAGAAAATTTTAAAGAATAGAATTGAACTCGCCTTCCATGTCGGAGTCTTCCCTAATAATAATTTAAATATTGTCACAACTAAGACTTATGAATCCGCAGATATAAGGAAAGGTTTATTTCTCTTAAGAGAATCTGGCTTAATAGCCGAATCTCAATCTCTAAAACAAATCTCTTCAAAACATATAGAAGAAGCCCTAGCTAAATTAGAAACCTCTAATAAACCACTTAATCTTGATATAGATGAAAAAAAGATATTCAAGATAATTTCCTCCAATCCAGACAGAACTACTCAAGAAATTTTTAATCTTTATCAAAAGGAAGGCAACAAGAGTGAGAGGACTTTCCAAAGAAAACTAAAAACTTTAGAAAAAGCCAACTTAATAGAGCTAGAAAGTATGAATATTCAAGGCAGACATTATAAGATCAAACTCAGAAATTCCAAGTCAAAAGACTTCTAAGCCTTAAACGACAAAAACGACATATCCGCCACCCACTCGCAGCGCTTAATAAACAGCTTCACTTAAAGACTTCTATAATGGAGGTAATAAAAAATGTGGTTTAGCAAAAAAACTTTTCTGACTTGGCCAGAGTATTCCCATATGGTCCAAGAAACTGAAATGATGCATTTCATTTCAACAACAACACTAAAATCCGCAAATAATTGCTGGAAAAAAGAGGGGGTGAAAAGATGATTTCCTTAGACCAAAGAACCATTGGAGATTTATTCAGCCAACAACTCTTACAATTACCTATCAAAAAAATAGGGGGCGAAGAGAATAAATTAAAGGGGGTGATATTGTGAATTTTTATTCCCAAGAGGAAATAGAACAAGCCTTAGAAAATGGGGATTTAGAATCTGAAGATGCGGGATTCATGTTAGGTTACTTAAGCGAATATTAGTAAACTTTAAAAATCCAAATCCAAATATTTTCTCTATGTTAAGTCGGATTAAGGAAACAATAGAAAGAATACAAGCAGGCACTTTCGAAATTCTCTTAGAAAAACAATATGCAGAAGACCTAAAATGGGTCAGAAGCATCCATGCAACTCCAGAAGGTATTAGAACAGAGACCGATTGGAAGGTCTTAGATGAAATGAGATCCAGATACCGACCAGATGAAACTTGCCCAGATCCTTATTTTAGATATGCTTCCGAACTACTCCAAAGAAGATACCTTAAAATCTATAGGAGTCTTTGTAATTTGCTTTACACTGCCGAAGTTTTATAAAGAACCTTTCTTCTCATAAATTTGTAACTAAAATGAAACTTTTCCTCTTTACAGATCCTCACGGAGATAAAAAAACTATCTTCAATTTAATTAAGAAGATAAAAAAATCTAAACCCGATTTAATCCTATGTGCAGGAGATTTGACTAACTTTGGAGATAACTTAAGAGGATTGATTTTAAAATTTGAATCACTAAAAATCCCTATGTTAATCATTCCGGGCAATCATGAAACCAACTCCGACCTCAATAAAGCACTTAAAAAAACAAAAAATATTCTTAATTTACATAAAAAAAGTTACGAGCTCAATAATTATCTTTTCTTTGGGTACGGGTTAAGGGGGTTTGAAGAAATAAATAAGGACTTAGAAATTATAATCCCTCAATTTAAAAAAACCGTCAAAGACCACCAGGTAATTCTGATGACGCATCAACCTCCTTACAATACCAAACTAGATTATCTCAAGGATATAGGTCACCAAGGAAACAAATCTATTAGAAAATTTATCAGAATTATCAAACCCATTTTAGCCATCTCGGGCCATTTGCACGAGAACGAAAACAAAAAAGATAAAATTTACTCCACAAAAATTCTAAATCCAGGAACTAATGGAATGGTCATTGAAGTTTAAATAGTTTGTTGTTTTTTCAAACAAAACATATATATACCTCTCATCGATTTTTTTAATCGGGGTGATTCAAATAAAGGAAGATATTTTAGACGAAGGAGAACTTTCAGAAGAAGAGAGAATCGAACAGGCCCTTGACGACGAAGAAATCGATGCTGAAGAAGCGGGTTTCTTACGTGGTTACCATGATGAGGATGAAGATTAAAGCAATCCGGTAACAATACCGAACATAAAAGCTAAAAATCTACTCAAGAATGGGGCCAAAGAAATCACAATTAAAGCTAAACAGAAGAAGCTAACCCCCATCCAAACTTTCTTAGCCACTCTTTCTTTCTTAAAAATACTTAAAGCCACTAAATAAAACATCTTTCCTCCATCCAATGGACCCATCGGCAATAGGTTAAACAAACCCACACCCAAATTAGCTACAAAAACCCAGAAGAACAATAAAGCCATCCAAGAAATCACTTCTCCCCAAAAACCATACTTTTCATCAATATACACTTTCTCCGGGCTTACATTCACGCCCAAGTACCCCCTTTCATTACTCGGATGTTCTGCCGCAATTAAACTATACTCACTTTCATTGGTCTTTAATTCAACAACATCTCCTGGCTGCAAGTCCTTCAGATTCTCAATGAAGTCACCCAAATCCCCTATTCCATTCCCATCCAGCTCCAACATCAATTCATTCTCTCCAATGCCCACCTCAAAAGCAGGACTATTTTCATTCACACCTTTGATTATCACACCTTCATTTACTGTAACCGCTGAAGCCAAAGGAGTCAAAACAAAAATAAATAACAAAAAGAAAATTCCTGCAGTTATTAAATTAGAAAAACTTCCTGCTGCTAACACCCCATGCTGGACTTTTTTCTTAGAATTGTTTAATTCTTCTTCATCTGGTTCCACAAAAGCCGCCGGAATAATAGGTAATAAAAAACTAAACACAGCAAATCCACTGGACTTTACTTTCAAATTATATAGCCTAGCCACCAATCCATGACTAAACTCATGCACCCCTGCTAAAATAAAAATAGCCAATATCCAATGGAAAAAACCCAATACTGGTAATCCTGGAACTGTTTGAACTCCTGGAAATAAAGGTGCAACAGGAGGAGGAGCATCCAAAAATAAGAAACTATAAACCCCTTTAACAAGTAAAATCAAAATAGCCACCATGCCTATAAAACTAATCACTATCCCCAAAGTTGCAAACACACCAATAATCCGAGGATGCTTTTTAGCCATCCTATCCATCAAGTTCAATCCAATCTTGGTTCTATACATCACCATATAAACCAAAGGAAACAATATTTTTTCCACATGTACTTTCTTTTTATTCAACAACATAACACCCATTAAAACTAAACCGAAAACAAACAATAACACTAAATCATAGTTTACCATATCACCTTTTACTTTTTATAATTCTAAAGCTCTTGCCTCCACAATTCCTACAACTTACTTTCTTTAATAAAACTTTCCTTACATCTGCCTTGATTTTACCCTCACACTTTTTACATACAAAGATTTTATGAAATAATCTAGCAGTTGCTTCTGGAAATCTAACCATTTTTAACCTCTTTCATCACTTTATCATCTAAAACTACCCAATAAACAACCTTCTTTCCAGCTTCCACTTGTCCTTTTAGTTCTGCAGGAATCTTTAAATCAAAAGTTTCAAAATTAGTTTCATCCATAATACTTGCATTATCTTCATGAACAGATAACACTTGAGCTGATTTCTTCTCAATCAATGGGCTTTCAATCTTATCATGTCCTGGAAGTACTGTAACTTTCTTCTCTCCATTAATAACACCAACAGCTTCTACTTTACATTTAGCATGTCCATGTTTTCCAGGTCTAGAAATATCCATCTTAGTAACTTTACAAGCCACACCATCTAAAACCACATATCTTCCTGGTTTTAAGCTAGTTACTTGGATTTGTTTTGTCTCTACCATTTTTTATTCAAACAAAATTTAATTTATAAAGATTTGGTTTTAGAATTTCTGCATATCTTTCAGAACTTTCTCAACATCATCATTTATTTTCTTCTTATCCTTAGCATTTACATCTCTCAAAGCCTTCTCTAAAAATTTCACTTTCAAACTTAAATCAAATAGTTGTTTAGAAAGATTCGCAACCGCAATCCATAACTGTCCATCACCTTTACTTTTAGCCTTAGAATACGCTTTCTTCTCTCTATAGCTTTCTTTAACCTGTAATTCCAGATGATCCTTAATCAAAGGATCTACTCTCTTTCTCCAATCCATATCCCTTTTCATTATAAAAACTTATAAAAACCTTTCCTCGCTTTTCAAATCATGATAAAGAATAAAGATTTCATAGAAATCACCTACACCGGCACTTTAGAAACCGGAGAAGTCTTTGACACCACAGATGAGGCTACAGCTAAAAAATCTAATATTTATAATAAAAATATGACCTATGGTCCTGTTATCATCTGCGTAGGTGAAAACCAAATTCTTCCTGGACTGGATAAAGAAATCATAGGAAAGGATTTCAAATCTTACACTTTCACTTTAAGTCCTGAAAACGCTTTCGGTAAGAAAAATCCTAAATTATTACAATTACTATCTCAAACTTCTTTCAAAAAACAGAACATCACACCTTATCCTGGATTGCAAATCAACATTGATAACATGATGGGCACAGTCCGTACTGTCACCCCTGGTAGGGTCATAGTTGATTTCAACCATCCTTTGGCTGGAAAAACCTTGATTTATAAAATCAAAATCCTAAAACAGATAAAAGATACCAAAAAACAGATAAATTCTTTATTGAATTTCTATGGCAAAGACATAAAAACAGAAATCAAAGATTCCAATGCCACCATAATTTCAAAAACCTTGCCTAAAGAACTCCAAAAGGATTTAACCGAAAAAATCACTACTCTAATACCTAATATCAAAAAACTAACAATTAAAAAAGAATAATCTTTATATACAAACTCCCTTTAAATTCTAATATATGGAAATCAATATAGAAAATAACGATTCTCCAGAGGAATCACCAGTTCAAGAATCTGAATTTACTGAATCTACTCCCTCTCAAAATGAAGAGGTTGATAAGGAATTGGAAGAATTACTTTCTAAACATCGTGCTAAAATAAAAGTTATTGGGGTAGGCGGAGGAGGCAACAATACCATTAACCGGGTTACCGAAATTGGTATTGCCGGAGCTGAAACTCTCGCCATTAATACTGATGCTCAAGATCTTCTTTATACTAATTGTGATACTAAAATTTTAATTGGAAAAGAGATTACCGGCGGATTAGGTGCAGGATCCATACCTAAGATCGGTGAAGAATCTGCCCGGGAGAATGAACAGGACATAAGGAAAAAACTCCAAGGTTCTGACATGGTTTTCATCACTTGTGGTTTAGGAGGTGGAACCGGAACCGGAGCAGCTCCTGTCATAGCAGAGATAGCTAAGAAAATGGGTTGCCTAACAGTGGGCATTGTTACTATTCCTTTTACAATGGAAGGCCAAAGACGTTACGAAAACGCAGTTATTGGCCTAGAAAAAATGGAACGCATTGTAGATACCTTAATTGTGATTCCTAATGATAAACTCTTAGAACTTGCTCCTGATCTGCCTTTACAGACTTCATTTAAGGTGGCAGATGAGATTCTTACTAATGCTGTTAAAGGCATTGCTGAACTAGTTACTAAAGCCGGCTTAGTTAACTTAGATTTTGCCGATATTAAGGCAGTCATGGGAGATGGAGGTGTAGCTCTTATCGGTGTCGGGGAATCCGATACTGAAAACAGAGCAGTTGAAGCAGTTGAAAAGGCCATTTCCAACCCTCTTTTAGATGTAGATATTGGTGGTGCAACTGGAGCCCTAATTAACGTCTCTGGTGGCCAGGATTTAACTTTAAGTGAAGCGAGAAAAGTAGTTGAAACCGTCTCTGAAAAACTAGATGAAGACGCCCGGGTAATATGGGGAGCCCAAATCTCAGATGATCTAGAAAATACCTTACGTACGATGTTAATTGTTACAGGAGTTTCATCACCCCAAATATTTGGTCAAAGAACCGCCCCAGAAAAAAAGAAAAAAGAGATTGAAGAAGAACTTGGTATTGAATTTGTTGATTAAAAAACTTTATAAACCCAAATTCTAACAGTTTTGATATGGATAATTTAGAATATAATCCTACTCTATATTCGCGTTTTAAGTCCTTTATTCTGGAAAGTAAACGTGTTTTTAGAGTTACAAAGAAACCTACAATGGAGGAATATAAAGCCATTGTAAAAGTATCCGCAATAGGTATTGCCATCATAGGTATACTTGGATTTTTAATCCAAATCCTTTGGCAAATGATAAAATGACTGAAATTTATGCCTTAAGAACAACTGCAAACAGAGAAGATCAAGTAGTGGACTTTATAGCCACTAATGTCAAAAAGCATGGCCTAAAAGTCTACGCTATTATTAGACCTCACGGTATGAGATCTTATGTGTTCTTAGAAGCTGAAACTAAAAGCGATGCTCAGGAATCTTTCCAAGGTGTGCCTTATGCTAAATCTTTACTGGAAGCCCCTATAAATTATCAAGAAATAGAACCTATGTTAGAACAAACTAAAGCCCAAGTTAACATAGAAAAAAGAGACATCGTGGAGATTATTTCTGGTCCTTTCAAAAGAGAAACCGCGAAAGTTACAAGAATAGACGAACAAAAAGACGAAGTTATAGTAGAATTATTAGAAGCCGCTGTTCCCATTCCTATCACGGTTAAGATTGATTCCGTTAAGGTTATAAGACGTGACACAGATGATGAAGAGCTAGAAGAATGAGCAAAGAAATAGTTGAAATAATGATAGAAGGCGGAAAAGCCAGTGTTGGTCCACAAATGGGTCAATCTTTAGCCCCCTTAGGAGTTAACTTACAAGATATAATTAATCAGATTAATGAAAAAACTGCTTCTTTTAATGGAATGAAAGTTCCAGTAAAAATTATAGTTGAAACTGAAGACAAATCATTCGAATTAGAAATTGGAACACCTCC
The DNA here is from genome assembly GCA_002688095.1 of Nanobdellota archaeon. GTDB lineage: Archaea > Nanobdellota > Nanobdellia > SCGC-AAA011-G17 > ARS1403. The sequence continues at coordinate 16,647 of NZCA01000002.1, read as the reverse complement.
TGTTTCAGAATTAATAAAAAAAGAAATTGGTGTTGACAAAGGCTCTGGAGTTCCAAATAAAAATAAAGTAGGTAACCTATCTATGGAACAGATAGTTAAAATAGCCCAAATGAAACAAGATTCTTTATTATTTAACAATTTCAAATCTGCTGTAAAATCCATAATTGGTTCTTGCAACTCTGCCGGAGTTTTGGTAGAGTCTAAATTTGCACCTGAAGTAAACAAAGAAATTGAAGAAGGAAAATATGATGATATCATTAACAATCAAAAAACCGAGCCTTCTGAAGAAAGGAAAGCCCAACTTCAAAAAGAATTGAAAACAATCCAAGCTGAAATTAAGAAAGAAATAGAAAGAGAAGAAGCTGAGAAAAAAGCTGAAGAAGAAAAAGCTAAAGAACTAGCAGCTGCAGCTGAAGAAGTAACTAAAGAACCTGAAGAAGGTGAGGAAGCTAAGGAGGACGAAGAAAAGCCAACTGAAGGTGAAGAGGGAGCAGAAGCTCCAGCCGAAGGTGAAAAGCCTTCTGAAGAATCCCCCGACAAAGAGAAGAAAGAATAGTTTTCCAGTTTCATACGACAAAAACGACATATCCACCATATACCCGCGGCAATTATAAACTAAAATTATTTCTTATTTAACATGAAAATCTACAAAATAAAAAGATATAAAATTTCAGAAAAATTGAAAGAGATTAAATTTAATTTTACTAAAAATTTGGGAAAACACGCTTCTACAGAACCAGTTAAATCCATGAGAAAAAGTAAGAAATTAGCAGAAGCAATTGGAATACTATTAGGGGAAGTAGTAAACTTTATTAAGGCTCTAAAGCCATTTAAAGCACATGGGGTCGTAGGCCAACCTGGACCGTAATGGAATGATTACGGGGGTAATTTAAGCTTCCAGCTTTGGGAGCTGGAGATCTCGGTTCAAATCCGGGCGACCCCAAACCAAACATTTTTAAACCAAAATCAAGCATTCTAAAACATGGGAAAATCAACTAAACGACTTGGACCAAGATATGGTAGAACTATTAGAACGAAATTAGAGAAGATAGAAGTTAAACAAAAATCCTTATATACCTGTCCGAATTGTCATAAAAAAGCAGTAAAAAGGCTTGCAGCCGGCATATGGCAGTGTAAGAAATGTGATTCAAAATTTGCTGGTAAAGCTTACGAACTATAAAATGGTATCCTACAAATGTTTTCATTGCGGAAAAAACACAAAACAAGAATATGTTAAAAAGAGGGTTAGATGTCCTTACTGTGGTTCTAAGATTCTATTTAAACCTAGAGTAATCTCGTCTACAGTAAAAGCCATATGACAGAAACAATTCCAAAGGAAACAGAGAAAAAGATAATGGAACTCCAGTTATTGGAACAAAATCTTCAAAATAGCTTAATGCAAAAACAACGTTTCCAAACTGAACTTCTAGAAACAGAAAACGCTTTAAAAGAGATAACTTCCACAAAAGAAGTTTACAAAATTGTGGGTAATATTATGGTTGCTTCCAAAAAAGAAGATCTCAAAAAAGAATTAAGTGAAAGAAAAAAAATTATTGATCTTAGAATGAAAACTTTAGAAAAAGAAGAATCTCAATTACAGGAAAAAACAAAAAACTTACAAAAACAAGTAATCGGAGAGATGAAAAAATGACAGAGGTAAACGAACAAGTGTTCCAAATTCTAGAAACCATTAACAACGATAATGGTGTGCCTAAAAATGTTAAAGAAAAAATTATAGAAATGGACTCTATGCTCAAACAAAAAGGAGATAATACTGCCTTAAAGATAAATAAAGTCTTACAAGAGTTAGATGATCTTTCAGAGGAAAACAATATCCCTGAACATGTTAGAACCCAAATATGGAATCTAGCCAGCTTATTAGAAAGTATAATTTAAGCTATAGAAATGTTTATATATAATCTACAATTAAATTTAAATTAGAATGGGATTTTTTGACAACTTCAAGGACAAACTGATGGGAGAAAGGGACGAAGGGTTCTTTGATGATACTTCAGAAGGCTCTCCTGCAGAAGAATATGTAGAGATTAATGCTTCTGAAACTACCAAAACAAAGGCCAAAGTGATGGTTAAACCTTTCATTATCAACGAATTTCAAGACATTAAACCTGCCTTAGATTCACTTAGAGAGGGTTATACAATTGCCTTAGTCAATATCAAACCCTTAAAAGACAAAGACATTGTGGAACTAAAAAGGGCTATTAACAAATTAAAGAAAACTTGTGATGCTATTGAAGGAGATATTGCAGGTTTTGGAGAAGATTGGATTGTAGTCACTCCTAGTTTTGCTGAAGTTCATCGTCATCCAACCCAACCTCAGCAACCTCAAAATCCTATCCAGGATTCTCCTTCTGAATTAGAAAGAATATAATTTTGATTAAACTTTCCCTAAAAGTTTCAAAGAATAATTTTATAAATCCTTTTTTCTATAATTTTAAGCCATGTCTGAACTCAAAAAACAACCTTGTCCTTTTTGTAATAAAAAAGAACTAACTTTAATAGAAAATACCTATAATATTCCTCATTTTGGTAAATGTTTCTTATTATCTATGAAATGTTCTAACTGCAGTTACTCTAAGTCTGATGTTGAAGCTGAAGAGCGCAAAGAACCCACTAGTCAGACTTTCAAAATAGAAAGTAAAAAAGATTTAAACATTAAAGTCATAAGGTCTTCTGAAGCTACAATCAAAATTCCTCAATTAAAAATGGATTCACGTCCAAGTGTAGCATCTATTGGATATATTTCCAACATCGAAGGTTTATTATTAAGATTCAAAAAAATTATTGAAGAACAAAGAGATTCCGCAGATGATCCTAAAGTTAGAAAGGCAGCTAAAAATTTACTAAAAAAACTCTGGAAAGTTGAATTAGGAGAAGCTCCTTTAAAAATCACAATAGAAGATCCATCAGGAAACTCAGCTATAATTTCAGAAAAAACAGAAGTTAAGAAATTGAAATGAATTTAATAAATCCCAACTTTATAAAATATCCTCAAAAACCAACTAAACCTTCTTCCAATAAACCATTCCAACTTAACTTCCCTAATAAAATTTGAGCTTCCCTCATATTAATCATTGGTTTATCATATCTTCCATAATCATCAATCGCAATTCTGGGACAAGCTGTATCAATAAAACCCTTAACGTCATAAAAATTCATTAAAGTATCTGGATTAAATTCTTTTACAATAATAATAACCACTTTCTTTCCAATTTTCTCCAAATTTTTCTTAAGCCCTTCAGCCCTTTCTAAATTATACTGACCCGGTTTCATATCTACTAAGATCCCAATCTTAGTTATTCTTCTAACTCTATCCAAAGAAATAGCCCTTTGTTTCAAAATTTTATCCTTCTCTTTATCCATTAATTCTATTTTATTTGTATGTTCATCAAATAAATAAACAGGTATATCTACTAAAGTCAAAGCTGCACCAAGAGCATGGAATTTATTTCCCAAGACCAAACAACCTTCAATTTTATGTCCAATTTTTACTAATCCGCTAAATTCACATCCAATTACATGCCCATCAAACGCAGAGAAACCTTTTTTATTTGGAATAATAATTTTCTTACCTTCATCTTCTAAAAATCCTTTAACATCCCCCAGCTGTTCTCTATATTGTACACTTCCTACCAAAGCCAATTTATCTGCCTCTATTTTTTTAATTTCTTTCTTTAAAACAGGAATCAAATCAACCTTAGCCTTCATTTCAATATATAAAACTGGGAATTTGACATTCACAAAAGGAGCATGACCAAAATGCACTAACAAATCCACATTTATTTTTTTAGCCTCTTCCACAGCTAAATCACATCCGCCCCAACAACTCCCTCCAGAAATAAATAATTTAGAATTGGTTTTACTTTCAATTAGTTTACTTAATCTCAAACCTTCTTTTTTAACACCTTCCGGTAATTGTAATAATATTCTTTTAGCTTTCCTTTCTTTAATTTCTTCAATTATCCTTTCTTCCTCAAAATCATATTCCATATCTATATACTAAATAAACTACTTTAAAAATCTTATCAAAAACATTATAAATCCCTCTTTTCTCATATTTTTCATGGTAACTAAAACAGAAAAAATAATGTCCATAGCACAAAAACGAGGTTTCTTCTTCCCTTCTGGAGAAATCTACTCTGTTAAAGCTGGTTTTTGGACTTATGGTCATTTAGGTACTTTACTTAAACAACGCTGGGAAAATTTATGGAGAAAAACCTTCTTAGATAATCCTAATTATTATGAAATAGAAGATACCAATATACTTACAAAAGAAGTCTTCGAATCCTCTGGACATTTAAAAAATTTCAATGATCCTTTAGTTGAATGTAACAAATGTAAATTCCGCTTTAGAGCCGATCAATATGTTGAAGATGAAACAGGGGAAGAGACAGAAGCCCTTACTACTTCTGAAATGGATAAATTAATTACAAAACATAAATTAAAATGCCCTGAATGTGGGGGAGAATTAGGAAAAACTCAACTTTTCAACATGATGTTTGAACTAAAGGTAGGCGCAACTGGAAAAGATATAATGCATCTAAGACCCGAAACAGCCCAAGCCCCCTACCTAGCTTTCAAAAGAGAATTTCTGGCCTTAAGAGAAAAATTACCCATGGGTTTAGCAGTTATAGGAAAGGCCTTTAGAAATGAAATTTCTCCTAGACAAGGCTTCTTCAGATTAAGAGAATTTACACAAGCAGAATTACAAATTTTCTTTGATCCAGATACTATAGATGAAACAGAAGATTGGAATAAAATTAAAAGTTACAAATTAAGAACCCTTTTAGTCAAAGAAAGATCCTCAAAAACACTAAAAGAAAAAACTTGTGAACAATTAAATAAAACAGAAAAAATCCCCAAATTATATATTTCTCAAATGGTTAAGATTCAAAAATTCTACTTAGATGTTTTAGATATTCCAAAAGAAAAAATTCGTTTTAAAGAAATATCTGAAAAAGAACGTGCTTTTTACAATAGGATACAATTTGATATGGAAATAGATCTAGAAACTCTTGGTGGATTCAGAGAAGTATTAGGGCTTCACTATAGAGGAGATCATGATCTTAGTGGACATCAAAAGGGTTCAAAAACAAAATTGGAAGTCTTCCTAAACAATAAAAGATTTATCCCACATGTTATAGAATTAAGTTTCGGAGTAGACAGAAATATTTGGAATTTGTTAGACAACTTTTTCAAAGAAGAAAAAAACAGGACTTTATTTACCTTCCCACATTCTCTAAGTCCAATTGATGTTGCTATCTTCCCTTTAATCCGTAAAAACAATCTACCTGAAGTTGCTAAAAAAATATTTAACGATTTAAATCAAGATTTTAATTGTACTTACGATGAAACTGGTTCTATTGGAAGAATGTATCGAAGAATGGATGAAATTGGTTGTAGCACAATGATTACTGTTGATCATCAAACTTTAAAGGACAAAAGTGTTACCTTAAGAGATAAAAATACTATGAAACAAACCCGGATAAAAATAGAAAAACTCAAAGAAAAAATAAAAAAATTATTCAATGATGAAATAAAATTTGAAGAGACTGGAAAGAAAGTTTAATTTCTCGACGACAAAACAATTCTCACTAAAATATAACTATCACAAACTTTATAAAGAAAAAGCTATTTTAGAAAAACAATCATTTATGAAAAAAGAGGTGATATAGAAATGCCAAGTGTAAAACAAATCACTGCTAAAATAAAAAGTTGTAAAAAAATGTGTGCAAAACTAGACAAACAACTAAAAGCAGCCAAGAAAAAAGAAAAAGCAACAGCAAAAAAAGCTAAAAAGAAAAAAGCGACTAAGAAAAGGAGAAGATAGCTTCTCCCATTTTTTATTTCGATACTTCTTTAAAAACGAGATATATATTGCTCAACAATATTTTCTTAAAAAAATTCAGAAATAGAACTCGCAGTTATTAAAGACAAATCTTTAGCCGATAATATTAAAAAAGAAATAATGAGTCAGTTTTAATGCGGGCTTATAGTAAAGTGGTAATAAAAATAGAAAAGTTTATTAATTCTGATACATCATATACAACTATGAAAAGAGTTTTAATTAAAGATTTAGCAGGATTTTTAAAAGATATAAACAAGGAAAAAAGTTTGAAAAAATTTAGTAAAAAAACAAAAATAAATTATAATAATTTAAAAAGGTGGGCAAGGGGGGAAAGTTTAATCCCAGAGAAAGAATTTCTTAATTTATTAAGCTACTCTAAAAATAAATCCCATTGGTTGAAAAATATTGAATATAAAGAGGAATATTGGGGAAGTATAAAAGGGGGAATAAATAGCAGCAAAAAAAGAACAAAAAAAGAAATAAGAGAAAAAATGGAAAAAATGAGGTCTTGCATTAAACGTAAACCCAAGAAAGTTATTTTCAAAATGAATAAACGAACCTGTGAATTTTATGGATCTTTAATGGGGGATGGTTGCATAACAAAACACAAAATAAAAGGAAGAAAACATCACAGGCATGTTATATGTTTTGTAGGACATAGGGAACTAGAGAAGGAATATCACGAAATTTATTTAAGAAACCTTATAAAAGAAGAATTTAAATTAAACCCATATATTTGGGTCAGTAAGAAAAAAAAGGCTAGAGTTCTTAAAATCCACAACAAATCCCTTTTTAGTGAGTTAATCAAATTAAAATTTCCATTAGGCAAAAAAGGTCAAAAATTAAAAATACCTAAAAAGATAGAAAATCTTCCATGGAATCTACAAAAATATGTAATTCGCGGATTATTTGATACAGATGGATCGATTTATGCAAGAAAAGATGAATTTTATAGACATCCACATTTATCAATAACATCAATAAGCCGACCCTTAATTAAACAACTTCATAAAATATTAAGAAAAAGAGGGTATCCAGCATGGATTAATAAATACCCCTTAAAATTCGCACAAGCAATAGTTATCAAAGGAAACAAAAATACTATAAAATGGATGCGGGATATTGGCAGCTCAAATTCCAAGCATATCTTTAAATATCAATATTGGCTAAAAAATAAAAAATTACCCACGTATTTACTGGGCTGATAAGCTAATGGTAAACTTCGAGGCTGGCAGTCTCGGTTTCCGGGTTCGATCCCCGGTCAGTCCATAAAGGAGGTACAAATGATAAAAGCAATAATTTTTGATGTGGATAACACTTTAATTAAATTTAGCGAGATAGCCGCACCTTGTTTTCAAAAAACTGCTCTTGAATTAAAATTAAAAAAACGTTCTTTAGAGGAAATATCTAAATGTTTTGGGACTCCTGCTAAAAAATTTGTTAAAAGGTTATGGCCCTCTGCAAATGTAGAACAGTTTAGGAAGCTAACTTATCAAAAAATATTGGCCCAAAAGGTAAAACCCTTTCCAGGAGCTCTTACTTTAGTCAAACAAATCTCAAAAAAATATAGACTTGGCTTATTAAGTTGTAAACCCAATATCCTAATGTACCCTCATCTAAAACAAATAAAACTTTCCCAAGATTTATTTGAATTCATCCATTCTTATGATGATATCAAATATCCAAAACCCGATCCTCGTGTTTTCGATAAAGCCTTAGACAAATTAAAACTCCCTCCTTCTGAAATTTTATATGTTGGAGACTCCATTCATGATGCCAAGGCCGCAATGGCTGCCAAACTAAAATTTGTAGCCATCCTTACCGGACACTATTCTAAAGAAGATTTTCAAAAACTTGGCTTAAAAAACACAAATATTTTAAAATCTCTAAAGGATTTACCCAGGTGGTTGGAAGAAAATGGCTGATTGTATCTTTTGTAAAATAATTAAAGGAGACATACCTTATACTAAAATCTATGAGGACAAAGACACTTTAGCATTCTTGGATAATTCTCCTGCTTCCCTAGGTCATACCTTAGTGATTCCAAAAAAACATTCTGAAACATTAGACCAAATGGAAGAAAAAGACTTAAAATCCCTTATTCTAACAGCACAGAAAATAGCAAAAGCCATTAGTCAAATTTCAAAAGGTTATAACCTAATTCAAAATAATGGAAAGGTAGCGGGACAAATAGTTTCCCATGTCCATTTTCATTTAATTCCCAGAAATAAAAAAACAGAATTAAATTGGACCCCTTCTCAAAAATTTTCAGAAAAAGAAATAAAAGAGGTAACAAACAAAATCAAAACACTTTTAAAATAAAAATTCTAATTTTTCTATTGCGCCGCTGTGGATAAGCTCGGTTTAAATCGTTGGTCTCATGGATTCAAAAATTGAGACAGCCAAAGGTCGGGAGTTCAAATCTCCCCAGCGGCAATTTCTCAGTACCCCATATCCCTCAAATGCTTCATATGCCTTAATCGGATATCACCAATATCTTTCTTATTTTCCATCAATTCTCTTAAAAATCTGGCCACCATTTCTCCACTTAATAAATGGGGAACAATAACATAATCTGCTCCACGTTCATACATCTTCACAGCCCCCGAACCATGAGGACTCATTACAATAACAACCACTTTAGGGTTGTGCTTCTTAATATAATTAATTAAAAACCCATTATCCTGTTCATTAGGAACAGTGCTTATCACCATCTTAGCATTATGTAAGTTTAACCTTTTCAAAACCTCTCTATTTCCCAAATCCCCATAAATACATGGAATTTTTCTCTCAATCAAATTTTTAATAATAGTTGGATCAAAATCCACAACTACAAAATTATCTTTTAATTTCTTAAAGGTATTAATAAAAATACCCCCCATCCTATGTGCCCCAAATATCACCACATCTCTCTTAGGGTGATGTGGGAAATGCTCTAGTTCCTTAGATCTTAATAAACCAAATCTCTCAAAAAATACCAAAGGCTTAGAAAATAAATTATAGATCTTTTCATCGAAATGTATAAAGTAAGATGTAAAGGTAATTGTAATAATAGCCAATAGCACAGTTATAGTAAAAATATTATTTGAAACATGTCCCAGACCCAGACCCAAACTTACTAAAATTAAAGAGAACTCACTTATCTGTGCTAAACTTAAAGCCGTTAAAAAACTCGTCCTTTTTTTATACCCAAACAAGATACTTAATATGAAAATAATAAGGGGTTTTAGAATAACTACAATAATCAAAAATATTAACAAAGGCCATAATAATCCATTAAATCCATCTATAGTTAATTCCATTCCCAAAGATACAAAAAATAATGTCGCAAAGAAATCCCTTAAAGGCATTACCTTTCCCACAATATCAAAATTATAAGGCAAATTAGCCAAACTCAACCCTGCCAAGAAAGCTCCAATAGCCACACTAAATCCGAGTGCATTCGCCAAACCAGCAAAAAAGAATACAATTGCCAAAGAACTCAAAAACAATAGCTCTTGATGTCTTGCACTCACCCTAAACAAACAAGGTAGTACATATTTCCCTAATAATAAAGTAACTCCTAACAGGATAACTCCCTTTAATAACGCCAACCACACAAAACCTAGTACCAAATTATCCAGAGTCCCCAACAATGACAAAGCAAAAATAACCGCAATATCCTGCATAATTAATATAGCTAAAATAATCCTTCCGTGTAAGGTATTCAGTTCATTCTTATCGCTCAATAACTTGATTACAATCATCGTACTTGAAAAAGTCAAAATAAGTCCGATGTATAACGCTTGTATATTGGCAAATCCCAACTTCAAAGCAATAAAAAATCCAGCAAAGAAGATAGTCACGATTTGGATAGAGCCCCCAAAAATCCCTATCAAACCCACTTCCTTCAATTTATTTAGATTAATTTCTAAACCCACAATGAACAATAAAAATGCAATCCCCATCTCTGCCAAAGAAGTAATTATCTCCCCTTCTGTAATTAATTTTAAACCCCAAGGTCCAATTATCAACCCGGTTAGAACATAAGCTGGAATTAAAGGCTGTTTTAAAGCCCTCACAATATAACCCACAATGGTAGCTGCAATAATCACAATTCCAATATTGAAAAATAAACTACTTTGAAGTTCTAATACCATCTCTTTAGTAAAAATCTACTTATTACTATTTAAACTTTTTTAGAAGAAATAAAAAAAACCTTTTCGTGAACGTTTTCTTAAAAGGTTCTATTTTTTGATAAGTTTTATCTCTACATAGGAAACTCGAATTCTTTTCCCTTCTTTGTTGTCAAATTCTTCACTACCTACCTCTATACCGTTTGGTGCAATATCTATTTGTCCTTCTAAAAATCTCTTTCTAGCCACTTCAGCCACATCCACCGCCCTAGAAATAAATCTTCCTCTAGACTTAATGACCACTTCTTCTGCACCTTGTGTAGTAAATTGCATAACGACTCCGGTAACATAATTCAAACTTCCAGAAATAGCACACAGCTATCTTCTGTTAAAAGGTTTGTCACCGATAAACACAACATGGTCATTCGATTTCTCTTTTCCACCTATATTAATAGATTTTTTGTCGTCTCCTCCCTCTTTATTCTCAATATTTTCTTCACTCATTTTATCCAACCTCCAGTTATACTTGTTTTTAATGAATATTACTTGCTAACTTCTTGTTGTCTCACTAATCTAGTCAAATAACCGGCAATAATGTTCCTTAACTTCTTGGAATTTATCTCACTCACTTCTGCTAAAATCTTTTTATTTTCGGAAAAATCCTTCTTAAATCTATCAGAATCCATTCGCATTAACTTTAATGCTATTCTCTTAACTAATTGTGTTTTAATCCTTCCCATATACCTCTAAACCCTTAATATGAAGTTTATAAAGCTTGCTCTACTCCAAAACATAAATCAACCTATCTAAGAATTTTCCTTCAGAAACAATTGGTAATTTAACCCTTTCATCTATATTACTTACTTTAAACCCAGAATTCTTTAAAATCTCTTTAACATCTAAATTCTTACTTCCCCTATGAAACTTCAACCTAGGAAAAACAATAGCCACTTTTCCATTCTTCCTTAAAATTTGCCTTAATTGAACTAAAAACCCATAATACAACCTTTCTAAATTCTTCACTTCCCCTGAAACTTTCTCCCTAGTGGGTAATTTTTTATGATAAGGTCCTAAATAAGGCTCTGTAGCCACCCCTTGAATAGAATTTCTTTTAAAATATCGAGTTAATCCCTTAGCATCTCCTTTTATTACTTTAAATTTATTCTTTAAATTATATTTATTTTTCAGCCATTCCAAATTCTTTTTACTCGCTTTAACACTTTCTTCATCAATATCCACTCCAACCACATCTAAATTAGAAATCAAACCTTCTTGCAAGATAGTCCCCACCCCACAATAAGGATCTAATAAATTAGCTCTTGCTTGAGATAAATTAATTAAAATCCTAGCTAATCTTAAACTAACCTGATGCAATAACATCTGTTTTGGTCTAGTTTCATCTCTTTCTTTGTACCATTTAGGCTCAAATATTGCAATGGTTTTAGCCCAATATTTTCCATACACAACAAATTCCAATAAATGCTTAGCAAGAATTTCACTCGGAGTAAAAAATTTTTCTCTAGCTTTTCTAAACATAGCCTTTACATTTTCTTTTTTAAATTCTTTAGTCAAATAATTTCTTAATTCTTTACCTTGACCTTTGTAAACACTAATACCCCAATTTAACCTATTCTCTTCTCCTTTATACTTATAATCCATAAATACTTCTGCAATTTTAACCGTCCCCCCTAATCTTTTAATCAGAATATCTGAATCAAACTCTCTTAACAAAAATATAGCAACCTCATCTTTATACTCTACTACCTTATAAGTAACACCTTGTGCTTTAAAATAACTAATTATTTCTAAAAAACTTAATTCAGGCTCCCTTCCTAAAATAAAAATATATTCTCGCATAATCTTAAGAACTAAAAATCTTATAAAAATATATCTTTTTACTGAAGCTTTTTATCATTTTCCGTGAACGCTTTTTCTAAAAGGGTTCTTTTAAATCTGTTTAAACATCATTCCTCTAAACTCTTTATTCATCATCTCTTTGGCTTTTTTAGTTAAGCTCCCATTAGTTACAAAAATCAAAGGCAAGTTTTTAGCTTCATGCAATGCTAAAGATAAATCTGCTTCACTTATTTTCTTCTTATTTCTATATTTTAAAAAAAATAAATTTTTCCCAATCCTTGTATCCAACCCTACTAAATAATTTAATTCCTTTCCTTTTTTTATAATATCTTGTTGTAAAACCTCAATACCATTATCTACAAAAAAACTTCCTAAAGGATCCCTGGTATTATCCACTAAAGGTTTAGGTTCTACTAAAGGTGCTTGTTTTTCTTCCTGTACAGGAATTTCTTCTCTTTCTTCGTGAAACTCCTCTTTTGCTAACCCTTTTTCTTCGTGGACGTTCTTTCTTAAAGAAGGTTCTTCTACAGGTTTCTCCATCGGTTTAACTTCTCGAATTGGTTTGGTCTGCAAATATTCTGTTATTAATCCTTTAACTTTACTTTCTTCTAACAAATACCATCTCCAAAATAAATCTACTTCATTATCTCTCTTAACCTGTACTTCTTTTGCATAATCTTTTATCTGTCTTAAACTCACTCTCTGCAACGGAGACAAATCTTTATCCCTTAAAACTCCTTTTTTCTTTAATAATTGAGATGTTTGCTGATCTTTCTCATTCAAATTCTCAATCAAAGCCTCTAATTTTTCTTCCTGTCCATCTAAATAATAAAAAGGACTTCCCCCTTTCTTTACATTTGTAATTTTAAGCATATTAGAACTCACCATTTCACTCATCATAGCTCCCGCATAAGTAGAATCTATTTCTAACCCCTTCATAATAATCATGGGTAACAAAGGCCCTTCTTGTTTAACAATTTCAATAATCTTATCTCTCTTTATAGTCAAAGCATCTTCCATATCTTCAGGTTAGAATTGGGAATTTATAAAAATTTATGGCTTCACCCAGCTACTATTCCAATAACTCACATCACCTTCATCATCAACCACAGCTAATAATAATGTTTTCCTAGTACTATGTGCTACTCTATTTTTAGCAGAGAATTCATATAAAGTTAAAGTCTCAGTTTCTCTTAAAGGATACACAATCCATTTAGCATGATCTTCTCCAGGTTTAACTCCTTTATCATAAATTCTAAAATCAGCTCCAAATTTAAGAGCAGTTTTAACAATATATCCTCTATTCCTTAAATCCTTAAAAACCGCATACCTAATTGAAAAATTCTTCTCTAACCTACTACATTTTTTTCTAAAATCTTCTTTCTTAATAGCTTTATTTCTAGCATCTCTCAAATTAAGTCTTTTTCTTTCTAATAAATACAAAGCTTCAACTAAAGAATACTGTACTTTATCCTCTACATATTCCCCATATCGAGTTTTATTATGTAAATTAGTCGCTTCCGGAACCTTATCAGCCAAAATTCTTTCTTTAGAAAAAATAGCTTTAACTTTCTTCACTCTAGTTGTTTCTTTCTTCCCTTTTGCTGAAACTTTTTCTAAAAGTTTCTTTTTCTTTTTTGGCATATCAAATTTCAATGAAAAGTTATTTAAAATGCTTTCGCTAACACATATTTTATGATAAATATAACATTTTTAGGTACATCCTCAATGATACCTACAGTAGACAGAAATCATTCTAGTCTTTTACTTACTTACAAGAACGAAGGAATTTTAGTAGATTGTGGGGAAGGTACTCAAAGACAATTACGCATTGCAGGTGTCAGACCTGGAAAAATCACTAAATTACTTATTACCCATTGGCATGGGGATCATGTCTTAGGTATTCCTGGTTTAATTCAAAACTTAGCCGCCCATAATTATACTAAAACTTTAGAAATCTACGGCCCTAAAGGCTCTAAAAAATATCTTAAACACATGATGTCCGGAATTATCCAAAAAGAAAGAACAAACTACACAATAAAAGAAATATCCAAAGGGATTTTCTATAAAAATAAGGACTTTTCATTAGAAGCTACCCCGGTAGAACACGGTACTCCTTGTTTAGCTTTCAGCTTTAAAGAAAATGACAAAAGAAAAATTAACTTAAAATATTTAAAAAAATACAATTTAAAACAACATCCTATTTTAGGAAAATTACAACAAGGCAAATCAATTACTTACAAAGGTAAAAAAATACTTGCCAGTAAAGCCACAGATTTAATTCCAGGTAAAAAAATAACAATCATAATGGACACTGCCCCTACAAAATCTGCCCTAATCTTAGCTAAAAATTCAGATTTATTAATAACAGAATCCACTTGGAGTGAAGAATTATCTTCTTTAGTTAAAAAAAGAAAACACTTAACTTCCACTTTAGCAGCAGAGATGGCTAAAAAAGCTAAGGCCAAAAGATTAATTTTAACCCATTTCTCTCAAAGATACAAAGAATTAGAATCTTTAAAGAAACAAGCTCAAAAAATCTTCAAGCACACAGATTTAGCTAAGGATTTTATGGAAGTAAAAATTTAATTTTTGATTAAACTTTTAGGGAAAGTTTAACTCTGAATATATTCTTTATTATGCTTTAAACATTCTTCACACTTACCTAACTCATAACCCACATAAGCCGCATGATCCTCGTTACTCACTAACTCTTCTTTTAAAATAGCTTTAAACATAGCTATAGCTTCTTTAGCTCTAAACACTTTCAATAACTCATTCTGATAATTCACAAAACCCGCATAAATAAACCCGTCCTCAATCTCAAATAAGAAATAACCTTTTGGATCTAATTTTAATTTATTACTGTCCCAAGGTTCGACATCAATAATGTCTTGAGTCTTCACAATAATAGGATTACCCCCACATCCTTCTTTTTCTTTTCCACCAATTTGGCCCCTTTTCAAAGCCTCAGAAATCTTTCCCATTTTACAAAGTTATCTTCCAACTTTATTCTTTAATTTCTCATCTAATTTCAATTTTTTAATTAATTCTTTATATCTATTTCGAATTGTAACTTCCGTAACCCCTGCCACATCTGCCACTTCTCTTTGCGTTCTTTTCTCATTATTCATTAAAGCAGCTACATAAAGACTAGCAGCCGCAATTCCAGTAGGTCCTCTTCCAGAAGTTAATTCTGAATTTTGAGCTTTTTCTAAGATTTCTACAGCTTTTGATTGTGTTTCTGCATTTAACTTCAAAGCACTTGCAAATCTAGCTATATAATCCACTGGATTACTAGGTAAAATTCTAATTCCTAATTCTCTTGTAACAAATCTATAAGTTCTTCCAATTTCTTTCTTATGAATACCACTTGCTTCTGATAATTCATCTAAAGTCCTAGGCACTTCATGTCTCCTACAAGCCGCATACAACGCACCTGCCACAACAGATTCCATCGATCTACCCCTAACTAAGCCCCTTTGAACCGCTAAAGTATATATCCTAGCTGATTCTTCTTCTACTGCTTTCGGAAGTTTAAGGTAACTAGAAACTCTTTTTAACTCCGCAAGTGCAAGTTTTAAATTCCTCTCAATAGCAGTAGAAATTCTGTATTGCCATTTTCTTAATCTAAAGAACCTATTTCTTTCCTTACCACCTAATTGATATAAATCTGATTTCTTTCCAACATCAGTTCCAAGTCCTTTATCAAACTTGGTAAAGGTCATAGGACTTCCAGTTCTTCTTCTAGAAGTAGCTTGTTCATGGTCAAATTCTCTCCATTCTTGACCAAAGTCCACCATCTTCTCTTCAATTACTAAACCGCAGTCTTTACAGTGGATCTCACCCTTATCCTTATCCAGAACTAAATTAATGCCCCCACATTCCGGACATTTTTTAACATAAGACACAGCCATTGTTTAAACCCCCATTAGCATAAGCTTTATAAATATTCAAAAATAGTAGTATATAAATCTTTCTTTTTTTAAAATTTTGTCGTCAAGAAATAATCTTATTTGACCAAAATGGCATTAATGAAACCTTCCTGTCCAGGTCTATTAACTACCTTAGCATTTCCAGCTTCTGTCTTAATAATGGCCCCTTTTGTCAGAATATTTCGTCTTACAAAGTGTCTATTAGCTTGATTTTCTACTACTTCTTCCACTTTTACTTTCTTATACTTCCCATCAATCAAAACATTCGCCTCATTAGATCTTAACAAACTCTTCTTAATGTTTCCACCTTGTACCCTATACTTATTTACTTTCTTTTCTCCAATTCTAGTATACAAAGGCTCTCTCGCTACTTCTCTCAATTTTTTCTTCCTAGTAGCCTTATATCTACCCCCACTCGCTTTCCTTTTAGATCTAAATTGACTTTTCATAACATTATAATTTCAGAAATTGGTTTATAAAGATTATGGTAAAGCTTAAAAACACATTTTATCTCTTAATTTTCAATCTTACAAGGGGGTTACATACATGGAAACAAATTCAAGACCATTAGATATGCTTAATGGCGCACGT
Organism: Nanobdellota archaeon; assembly: GCA_002688095.1. Taxonomy (GTDB): domain Archaea; phylum Nanobdellota; class Nanobdellia; order SCGC-AAA011-G17; family ARS1403. The sequence goes on along the minus strand of NZCA01000002.1, from coordinate 283 downwards.
GATAAAAAAGTTATATTAGAACTAAAAAATGGAACACAACTTCAAGGTACTCTAAAAGCCTTTGATATTCATATTAATACTGTTTTAGAAGATGCTGAAGAGCATATAGACGGTGAATTAAAACGAAAGTTTGGACAAGCTTTTATTCGTGGTGACACAATAATCTTAATATCTCCATCAGAGTAAAATGACAAAGGGCACACCCTCTATGGGTAAAAAATCTGGAAAAAAGAATTTTATTCGTTGTAGACGGTGTGGCAAGGCTGCTTACCATATTCGCAAG
>NZCA01000001.1 GCA_002688095.1 Nanobdellota archaeon | reverse complement strand
ACCTCTGGAAAATTAAAAACCACTTTATTTCCACTTAAACCTCTAAAATAATTCCAATAAGTATCATCTACTTTCTTCTCCTCTGTAGATTGTAAATAATCTATAAATTCTTTTAAAGTAATTTGTGGAACGTCATCTCCAGTTTCCATCACATAACAATTAAAACATTTTTTTTCATCCCATTTTAACCAATTTGGAGAAGGATCCCAATCCCCTTCGCCCCACATATCCCAACACCTTTGCATTCCTCTCGCCATTTCTCTCATAAAATCTTTCTCTTCTTCCTCCTTCACTTCCTTATGAAAAGTTTTACATAAAATAGTACTCGGAACAAGGGGTATCTTATCACCAACCCCGCCTGTTTGATCTGAAATATACACACTTGCTTTACAAATCCATCTTGAAAACAAATCATCCTTATCTCCAAACACAGTAAATAAAACCCCTAAGATAACCATCCCTCCAATCAAGATTAACAAAATGGTTACTAAATTACTCGCTACTATCTCCGCCCCTTTTTTATTAAAAAACACCTTTTATCACCCGTGTCAATATCAAAAATAATAGCACAGCTGTTATTAAAACTAAAATTATAACCATCACCCGACTCATTTCCCCTTTTCTATTCAAATTTAACCTCCGCTTACAGTCATAACCTCTCTTGCCATCCCAGTTAAGACCAAGGTAGTTACCAGTGAAACTATGATATAAAACACCATGCTTTTATATAAATTCTTCCCAAGTAAACTCTCCCCATTTAATTTGTCCACCCCATTCTCTATTCCATTCGCTAACAAAGTCAGTATGTAAGTAATCTGTACCAAGTAAACCCCTACCACTAACTGAAAATAAAAAGGAGGGATTACATTCTCCATTGGAAAAATATCCTGGATCGCACTTAAAGAAAATCCAAACATAGCTGAATCTCCCCCTGCACTTTGACCCAACAAAGGACCCAAATTAACTAAAATATTTGCAATCAAGCCCCCAATACCCACAACAATACCTCCAATCAAAGGGGTTAAAAAATTAATCTGACTCTTCATACTACTTAACACATCTGCCAACAAATCTTTCAACCTTTCATTTACTTTATGAATTGCAACCAAGTAATTACTAATTGCCATCAAAGCATGAGATCCAATTTTGGGCCCTTTTCTCGCACTCTCAATCAAAACTTCCATACTACTACTTATGACCTTAGAAGGAAAACTCAAAATAGCTCCTCTTTTTAAATTAAATATAGCTTCCTTTAAACCCATACCCAAACTTCTCAAATTACTACTTACTAAACTAAAGAACTCTCCACTCATACTCCCTTTAGTATTCTCTGCTACTTTACTAAAAGCCAATTCTACAGGTAAACCATCTTCGATCCGATTCCCTAACTGAAATAAACTTCCTGCAAACTCTCTTTCCAATTCTCGAGTATCTTCCCTTATCTTAAGCAGTTTCTTAGTCTTTAACCTATAATAGGTTCCAATACCAATAGCCATGCTCAAAGGCACAGCCAAACTTAACAACATAGCCCCAAAACCAAAAGGCCCGACCCCATCTCGATATCCAAAAACCCAATCTCCATTCAAAAATGTGTCATTTGGAAAAATAGCATGTAAAATTAAAGGAGAAAAACCAATAAACAAAATAACTAAAAACAAAGGCACTGCTAAAACCGATGGACTTATATAAACACCCCTTATTTTCAAATACTTATACTTCTCAAATAAATTTTCATCCATTGCAAAACTCTCTCCCTCACCACTCGGCCTTTTAACCATCAATTTATTTCCCATCAAGTACACAAACACCGGCAATAATAAATTATAAACCAAAGCCAACCAATACCAACCAATCCCCATAAATCCGGAAACCAAGGGCAACATAATCATTCCCAGCACTGGTAAAATAATTCCCAACATATACAAAGTAGTAATGGGAGACTTCAAATCTTGAGCATAATGCATCATCCTCTCATGCGTTCCATCCAAAATCGTAGTCAAAGCCCTCTCTAAAACTTCCAATCTCCTTTCTTCTTTAGGTTCATATAAACTACTCTCAATCAAATGAAATGAATTAATAAAATCCCCATTATGTTTTCTCCAAGTTTCTAAATAATGATCTAAAGATTCCTTAATGGTATTAAACTTTCCAGTTTCTAAATTCCAAAATACTTTTTTCAAATCCCCTGCCAAAGGATCTTTAATATGTTGGGCCGCAAACTTAATTGCATGTTCTAAATTACTCGTATGTCGCATATACATAACCACATACAAAATACATAACACCATCTGGTTGCTCGCTTGGATTCTCCACTTCAAAGCTTTTTGATTAGGATAATCCAAGAGTATCTTAATGCTAAACAATCCTAAAGCCACAAAAAATAAAGGAAAGAAAAAAATAGGGTCTCCTGTTAACACCCACCCTAACACAAAAATTAAAATCCCTATTCCAATAGTTCCCAATCCTGTAAAAAAAGCAAGGCTGGTCGCTCCTTCCGGAGTTATCTTCAATCCAATTCTCGTAATACTTTCCCATAGTTTCTCATTAGCCTTTTCATTAGGCCTAATCGTTAAAATATCCTTACAAATCTTACAAGCTTTCTCATAAAAACTTAACCTACTCCCTACTTGTTCTTGCTTAAACCTTCTATATTCTCCTGTAAATCCTTCCTCAGATTTCTTTTTTAACTTATGTCTATACTTATCCAGAATATCCTCAACATCCTTTCTCATTCCTTCCTTAGAATAAATAGAAATATATAAAATATACTAAACTTTTTTAGATGCTCTCTTCAACCATTCTTCCCACTCAAAAAAGATCCTATTTGGATCTAAATGCCCTAATTCTTTCTTAACGCCCCCACTCACTCTGTGATAATGGTCATTTGCTGCAATCGCAAAATCTGCTTCTAAAACATTTCTATTTTCCTTCCCATATTTAACCAAGGTCTCTTTCATCTTAGCCCTCAACATAATATTATCCCAAACCGCATCCCAATTCCCCACCCATTCAGGAATATTACCTGCAATGTTTTTAACCACCTCGCTATTTCCATTAATTAAATCATCAGTTGGTTTAAGAGAATCCGTTTTTGGATCATACTTCATTAAATCCACAAAACCTTTCTCCACTAAAGGATCTTCTTCCCATTTCTTCCTCACTTCAGTTATTTGCACCACCCTTCTCCATTTACTTAATCCATCCGCACTCTTAACCGGATTGCATACCACAATTACATCTGTTGCCTTAAACGAAGTTCTAGGCACTTGTAAATCATTTACCACCCTGTCATATACCCCATAAGGACTATCCCCATGAATAGTTCCCGCCACCACATTTGCTAAAGCTCCAACCCTCATAGCTTCATACAAAGCCTTCGCCTCTCCACTTCTTATCTCTCCCACAATCAAAGCACTATCTCCTAACCTTAAACTAGTTCTAATGCCTTCTTCAGCAGAAACTTCCGTTCCACCTTTAGCTAAAGCACTTCTTACTTTTAAAGGTTGGATATTATAACCTAGCTCCCTCAAGGCATCCACTGGTAATTCTAAAGTATCTTCTGCAGTAATAATCCTGTATTTCCGCATAATCTCCACTAAACAACTTCCCAAAAAACTTGTCTTACCTGAACTCCTAGTTCCTGCCACCAATAAAGTTCTAGATCCATCAATCAAAAAGCTCATTAATCCAGCCCCTAAAGGACTAATCATTCTATTTTCCACAAATAAAGGCAAGGTCCAAGGTTTGTCTCTATGTCTTCTCAAAGCATAAGCCATCCCTTTTGGATTTAAAGGTCTAGCTACAATTGCTACTCTCGCTCTAGCTCCGGGCACATGTAATTCAGTATCTAAAACAGGATTAGCTTCATCTAACGGCCTCCCAGATAAAATCCTAAATTTAGTGGCCCAATTTTCCGCATCTTCTGAACTAGGAATAATATTGGTTACACACTCATCATGATCTTGATGCACAATAAATATAGGCGTAACTCCGATAGGCCCATTAATAGTAATATCTTGTATTTTTTCATCCTGCAAAATAACTTCCAACAACCCAAACCCCACAGTATATCTCACCAAAATTTGAGTTAATTCCTCTAACTCTTTAATTTTCAACTTAATCCCTTGTCCATCTGCTAATTCCTGCAACAAATCCTTTCCAATATTAGAAAAACTCATCCTCATTTTATCAGGATCTATAAATTCCTCTGCTTTTGGCTTATGTTCAATTAATACATTTCTAGCCATTTCAAGTAATTCTTGTTTGTCTTCTGAAATTTTAAATTCTGGAGGATTAATGTGGTATAAAGGTTTGACATCCTGAGGAGTATTAAATATCCCTACATCCGAACCATTTTCCAATCTATAACTATCTACTTCATCTCCATCTACCGGCACCCCAGACATCAATCTTGTAAACATGAAATTTGGAGTGATAATCGCCCTGAAAAACTGCCTATATATATCTCTCCTCCCCACTTTGTGCCCTTCTAATCTATCCTTAACTACCTCAATTAATTTAGTCCCGTCTAACAATTCCTTAAACTCATTTAAAACTTCTAAAAAAATCTCACTTGACCTAATATCTGGCTCATCCATTAGTTTTCTATGCATAATTTTTTCTTCTCTAATCACTCTTCTTAATTCCACATACATTCCAATAGGATCATAAATCAAACCACGAATCATAGCTTGTAATAATCCCCTTTTACTTGCCAAATATTTATACTCTTCCCCCACACTCAAAGCTAAGAATTTTTTTTGTTTAATCAAATGATGATAGACCCTTGCAATCTCCAATAACAGTTGGGTTTGACTATAACTATAATTATAATTTTTATGCTGCACAAGTACAACCCTGCTTACTCTCGGCACTTCCACCAATTTACTAAGAACATCCCCCATGCATCCTTCACTATCTTCAATACTCGCCAAAATGCTTTTCTGTGTATAATCAATTCTCAAAACCTCTTCACTTCCCTCACTCACCACCTCATAATCTTTTTTTCTCTCTTTATTAGAAACTTCTACCATAATCTACCAAAATCCTTTTATAGTTTAAAAAGATATCTTCAAACATGCCTGCAGATTTTTCAGAAGTGATTGGAAGGATTAGAATAAACGAAGCACGCATTGCTAATTTAAGAGATAGACTCTCTGTAACAGACACTAACACCATTTCTGAATTTAAAAAGAACTCTACAAATTTAAAAGATATTAATTTAGAAATGAAAGAAATCAAAACCGATCTCTTTCAATTAAAAGAAACACTTAAAGAAATGATAAAAGAAATGAACGCTTTTGCTCGCTCTCAAGATGTGAAAATTTTAGAAAAATATATTAACATGTGGAACCCCCTTAACTTTATAACTGAAAAGGAAGTTTTAAAGTTAATCAAGGAAAATGCCAAAAAACCTTCAAAGCAGACTAGGTGATTTAAAACAAAAAAACACTCCTAACAGCGAGATTATAGAAACATTAAAAAAAGAAGGTTACTCTTCACAAGAAATATACAATAATATGTCAGCCCAGGAAAAAAATCCGGACAAAGAATTAGCCCCTCCTACGCCTTCCGAAGAAATGGGAGCCGGTCCAGGAACAGAAACCCCCGAAGCCAAAGAACCTGAAAAAGAAGAACCTTCTTTTATACCTACTGAAAAATTTCCTGCTCCCAAACAAATTCCTCAAAGACAAAACTTAGAAGAATTAGAAGAAATTGCAGAATCCATCATAGAAGAAAAAATGAACGAACTTAGTGTTAATTTCTCTGATTTAAACATGTGGAAAGAAAAAACCGCCACAGAAATGGAAGCTATCAAACAAGAAATCCTACGTCTAAGAAACCAATTTGAAAATCTCCAAAGTGCTTTGGTCGGCAAAGTAGAAGACTACAAGAAAAACATCGGAGACGTGAGTGTAGAAGTAAAAACCTTAAGCAAAGTACTAGAAAAGATCCTCCAACCCCTGACAATGAATGTTAAAGAACTTGGTAGAATAACTGAAAGGTTAAAAAAATAATTCTAATGTAATTTGGTTTCATAACTTAATAATCTAACTGCAAAAGAAAAGATTATCAAAACAAAAACAGTAGTTAAAACCTTGATATTAAAAATACTTCTATGAATTTCTGCTCCGGGACTTGTTCCAGTTGAACCTGGACCCCCCACTAAAAGAGGACCATAAACTGCAGTCAATCCTCCAATCACGATAATAATCCCAATAATGATTATCGTCCACATAACCACACTATCTGTAGCAATTTCTCTTATTTGTTTAGTTTTAATCCCCATAAACATAAACACCAATAGGAAAGAAAATGCCAAAATAACCAAGACTGTAAACCAAGGTGCAATAACCGCAACAAATTCCATCGCTCCTGGCGTTACAGCAAATAAAGCTGAAATTGCAAATGCGATAAAGGCATTCAAACTTTTATTCTCTCCAAAAATCTGAACTTTAGTTAAAACCCCATATAATATTGCATAGATTAAAATAAAAAGAAAAATGGGTATTAGAAACTCTCCTAATCCCAGGTCGAGCAAAGTTACCATTTATTTAACCCTTATCTTGTTTCAACCCAATGGCGTTTAGAACTTTATCTAAACCACCACCTCCACTAGAGTCTCCAGGCTCCTTCACAATTAAATAAATAACTAATATAAAGACACCCACCATTAACAAGACCGCAATATCTTGATCAGTTATACTATCTACAAAGGGCACATCCCATCCTGCAGCTGCTCCAATCGCCCATAAAACTAAGCCAATAGAAACTAACACTCCAACTAACAACATACCTTTCTGCCAATCAGAGTTCCTTGTAAATACTCCTACCACCAATAATAACATCAATAGAACCACGATAGCCATACTTATTCTAGGTAAAAACCCTTGAAGGATAGTCACCAACTCAGTCTGAGACACTAAGAAAGCCGCCATGATTAAACTCACAACGCCATCTACTTTCTTACCTTTGTTATCCTTTCCAAATAATTCAATTTTTTGTAGAACCGCGAAAATAACCGCAAACACTAATAAGAATGGCAAAAGAACATCAAAGACCCCTGCATCTTGAGAACCTTCCACAATATTCCTTAAATCAATATCACCAAACACGCCCATATTTTTTCACCTCTTTTAGTCTATAAATCCTTACTCCTTTTTAATCTTTCTCCTTTTTATCCTTTTTATCTCTTGTTATAAATAAAATAGCCCAAATCATAATTGCTAACAAGATAATACTACTCACCACAGTTCCACTCCAGAACTGTACAACGTAATCAAAAGCATATCCCAACCAACTTTGGTTCTTATTGGCTGGAATCGCACTCAGGAAAATCAAAATAACAGATATAAACATGATAATCATTATAACCATCATCCAAATCCCTTCTAAGTTCTTATACAAAGTTCCTTCTGGATTCATAAAAATGCCAATCATTAATAAAAAGGACAGAGAAGCAATAACCAACAAACTTATTTTGGGCAAGGCATCACTCATAATCCCCACTATTTTAGTGGCCGCCACCACCAACATAGCAATAGCAAAAGCCACAATGCCATCTAGGTTTTTTTTAGGATAAGTTTTATCCCCTATTTTTTCTTCACCAAGAATTTTGGTTTTCTCTAAAATACCAAAAACTACTGCAAAAACTAAAAGAAAAGGCAAAACCACATCAAATATGCCAAAATCACCTAAAAAATCTAGGGTGTTTCTTAAGACTGACATAACAAGATTAACATCAAATTCTTATTTAAATGTTTCTAAAGCTCAGCCGTTTCTCCTTCTTTATTTTCTTCTTCTTCTTTCTCTTCTTCCCCTTCATTCACAGAAGGAATAGCTGCTTTATTGATTAAAAATACATCTCCAATTGCTCTAACTAATTGATGAGGTACAATAACTCCTTTAGCCCCACCTAGTAATCGGCCCAAACTACTTCCCCTAGTGGCTTTAACTCTCCACCCAAAGGTCTTATTAATAGTCATAATACATTCTTCAACATCACCAAAATATTCACCTTGATCAGTAAAAACCTTCATATCGAACGTTTCGCTTATTCTTTTCACCTTTAACATATTGTACCTCCTTAATTCAATGAAAAAGACTTTAAATAGTATAAATAATTTTCCCTTTCCTAATGTATACAATTAAAAACCTTATAATCATAGGCACATCTCATATTTCCATTGAAAGTGTGAACGAAGTCACTTCTGCAATTGATGAACACCACCCAGATGTTATCGCTTTAGAATTAGACCTACCCAGATTCAAAAAAATAATATCCAAAAAGAAAGAAAAATTCAAAGCCTCTAATATTCTCCAAAAAGGATTTATGCTCAATTTAATCGGAGCCTGGATTGAACGTTATCTAGGAAAAAAAGTAGGTGTCTCTCCTGGGAGTGAGATGAAAAAGGCTATTTCTTTAGCTAGAAAAAACAAACTCAATATTGCTTTAATAGATCAAAATATTCAAATCACCTTAAGAAAACTCAAGACCCGTTTTACTTTAAAAGAAAAACTAAATCTCCTTAAGAATATTTTCAAGGGCATTTTTAAGCCTCAAAAAATAAGGATTGATCTAACTAAAGTCCCAGGACAAAAACTTATAAACAAATTAACCTTACAAGTAAAAAAGGACTATCCTTCACTATATATAACACTCATCCAAGAAAGAGACCATATCATGGCTCGCAGATTACTTAAATTAATGAAAGATAATAAAAAGGTCTTAGCTATTGTGGGTGCCGGTCACCTTCCTGGAATAAAAAAAATAATAAAATGCAACTTCGAAAAAAAGAAATCCGAAGCATCTTAATAATTGCTTTTATTGCAGCTTTTATATTTTCTTTTAATGAATGGGGTATAGATAAATTCAACCTTTTAGTAGGAATTCAAAACTTTCTATTTGCCCTCGTTTTCTGTTTAATTATTTACACGACCCATGCTTTCTCACAAAAATTCACAGCCAAATTTTTTGACCATGAAATAGAATTCACCCTCTTAACTATAAGAAAAAAAATAAAAGAAGTTAGAAAAACAATAATGGTCCCAATTGGTCCTGCTATTACATTATTAATAACCTTACTTACAAATGGAAAACTCATATTTCTCCTCTTAAATTCTTTTGAAATGAAATCAAACAAAACACATCGATTAGGACGAAAATGGATTAATATAAAAGATTTTGAAGAAGCTCAAATTGCCTTAGCCGGACCCTTATCTGAAATATTACTCTTGATTCTTTTCAAAATTCTCTCCCCCTTAAGTTTGATATTTTCTAAAGGAATGTTCATCGCTTCCACTATTGCTATTTTTAATATGCTTCCCCTTCCAAAAGTAGATGGAAGTAAAATCTTTTTTGGATCTCGACCCTTATATGTAGCCAGCCTAGTTTTCATTATCATCTTCATCATCTTAATATTCCAACTCTCTATCCTCCAAACTTTAATCCTAGCTATGATTCTTACTATTATAGTTGGTACAATTTATCTCTATAAGTTAAACAATTAAGCTAAAGAAACCTTTCTGTAATAACCAAATCGTAAATATCAAACTAAATGCACTATGAACATCCTGAACTACCAAAATGAGATAAACCCCTGCTAATAAATCAATCCAACTACTCCAGTTTGTAATAAAAATTAACGCTTTCAGTATCAAATAACCTGCTAAAAAAGTTGCTATGCTTAAACCAAAGTCCCATTGAGCCAATACTAAAAATACAGCAGCCAGCAGATCTAATACCCCGAATAACTTTAGCATAGCTCTCTACCCGATAAATTAATTTAAAAGCCTATTTATTTCCTTAATCTTATGCCTACTATCAAAAACTTCACCCCCCGTAATTATCAAACTAAAATAACCCAAACCGCTGTTGATAATAATACTTTAGTAGTCCTCCCTACAGGCACTGGAAAAACTAAAATCGCAATTCTAACCGCAATTGAAAGACTCAACCAACATTCTTCCAACATTTTAGTGATATCCCCCACCAAACCCCTTTCTGCTCAAATCCAAAAAGAATTTATCGAAAACACAGACATCCCGGAAGCCCAAATAACTCTTCTAACCGGAGCTACATCTCCAAAAAAACGTCAGGAACTTTGGGAATCGGCCATAGTCACAGTAGCCACCCCTCAAACTATTCAAAAAGATTTAGAAAATGAAAGGATTTCACTTTCCCCCACTTCTTTATTAGTTATAGATGAGTGCCATCGTTCTCGAATGAATTTTGCAAATACAAAGGTAGCAGAAATTTATATCAAAAATTCTAAATTTCCAAGAATCCTAGCCCTGACCGCTTCTCCAGGAGGAACCAAACAAAAAATTGATGAAATTAGAAACAATTTACATATAGATTCCATAGAAATCCGAACCGAAGAGGACATCCAAGAATTTATCCAAAAAAAAGAAATAAAATATTTGGAAGTTTCTCTTCCTTCAGAATTTAAAGCCCTTCATCAATTAATCAGAAACCCCTACAAAAATAAATTAAAAGAATTAAAAAAACTCGGCTTCAATAAACCAGTTTCGGTAATAAACAAACGAGATCTATTAATGCTTCAACAAAGGTTTAGAAAACAACTAAATCAAAAAAATCCTATTTCTTATTATGCAATTTCCCTTACAGCTTTATTAATCAAATTAGACTATGCTGCAGAATTATTAGAAACCCAGGGTTTAATTCCCTTACAAGAATTTTGGAATAAACTTCAAGCAGAAGAAACAAAAGCTGCCAAAAATATACTTAATTTTAGTGAAATACAAAAAGCCCTTTCTTTAACCCAGGATTTAATAAAGAAAGATGCCCAACATCCCAAAGCCTACATGTTAAAAGGAATAATAAAAAAGGAATTAATCAAAAATCCAAAAGCCAAATTTATTATTTTTGCAAATTACCGTAACACAATTGATACTTTATTAACCAAACTTAATTCTTTAGAAAACATAAAAGCCGCTAAATTAATAGGTCAAAAATCTGGCTTAACTCAAAAAGAACAGATCTCTACAATAAAAGATTTCTCAGAAGATAAATACAATATTCTCTTATGTTCTCAAATCGGAGAAGAAGGCATAGATGTTCCTGGTGGAGCAGAGTTAGCTGTCTTTTACGACTTTGTCCCAAGCGAGATTCGTGGGATTCAAAGACGTGGCAGAGTGGGTAGAACCAAAGCAGGAAAAATTATTTCTTTATTAACTAAAGATACTAGGGAAATAGGTTATTTCTGGGCTAGCAAAAGAAAAGAAAACATGATGAAAAACACTTTAAAAAATTTACAAGAAAAAGAAACCCAAACTACCCTTCACGATTGATGATTTTATCAAATACGGTTAACATAGTATTTAATCTTTTTTCCAATTTTTGAACCTTCCTTTTAAGATGTTTGTTTGCAGAAGGATCATGTTCGATCACCGAAACCTGCATCTCAAAATCCTTAGCAAATTCGTTAAGGGAGTACCAAAATTTTTCTAACTCTGTAGCCTCTATACCAAAAGTAAATTTCTTAGCCATAACTTTCTTAAACCCATATTCTATTTAAACTTTATGAAAATTTTAATGGATCATAGAGAAAGATCCTCTGGAATAAAAAAGGAACTAATCAAACAAGATCTAGAAGTAATTGAAAAGACCTTAATTAGTGCAGACTTCGTAATCAAAACAAAAAAATTAGATGGACAAATCATAACTATTGGGATAGAAAAAAAGACAATTAATGACTTCTTAAATTCAATTATAGACAAAAGAATAATTTCTCAATTAATGGAAATGAAAAGACACTTTGATTTACAATTATTAATAATAGAAGGCACAGAAAATATTTATGAAATAAGAAACTTCCACCCAAATTCTATAAGGGGCATGTTAGCCTCCATAGCTATAGACTTTCAAACCCCTATCTTACAAACCCGAAACCAGAGAGACACAGCAAACCTATTGGGAATTATAGCTAAAAGATTAGAAAAACCTCGTTCTCTCCCTTCTTTATTAAAAAAACGTAAACCTTTAACTTTAAAACAACAACAACGATATTTAGTTGAATCCCTTCCCGGGATTGGTCCTTTAACATCTCAAAATTTACTTAAAAAATTTAAAACAATAAAAAATTTAGTGAACGCCGAAGAAGCCGAATTAAAAAAAGTAAAAAAAATTGGAAAAATTAAAGCCCAACAAATAAAAAAATTGATTGAAAAAAAATATTAGCCCCTTCTATTCAAACAAGCTTCAAAGTTTATCGTATATGTATTTCCATTTGCTCCCACAACACCCTTAGGATCATAAAATAAAAAGACAGCATTCTCATAACTTCCCCTATAAGACCGGCAATCTTCAAAATCTCTCTCTTCAAAAAATCTAGTTGACAAATCCCTGTACTTAGCAACACACCCATTCCTCCCCGTAAAGGGTATTGCATTTATTCCCCTCTTTAAAGCTTCCACAACTTGCTCTTTATGCTCTTCAGAACAATTCAGAGTCACGCCTACAAACTTACTTCCTTCTCGTTCCAATCTTTCCCTAACCAATCTTGTAGCTTCATCAACTACATCTTTCAAAACTCCCTTAAAAGAAACACTTTTTTCAGGCATTTTTTATCACCACCTGAAAAATATAAATCCCGACTTTGCCTTAATAAAGATTATGCACATTCAAAAATTAACTTTCAGAACCACCGTCTTTATTAATCAGGAAAACTTCTCTTAATTTTTATTTTCTAATTTAAAAGGGTCTATGAATTATTTTCATACATTTCTTACACAATTTACTTTCCTTTTCTTTTAATTCATTCCCGCAATTTTCACATTTCATGCATATTCCTCTAGGGCTTCATACTTGACTCCTTCTTTAGTTAACTCAGATTTAATTAATTTAAATTTATCCACTTTGAATTCTTCTCCAAATTCCAAATCAAAAACTTCCCTAAATTTATCTTTATCTCTCATGTTCTTCACTCTTCCCAAAGTAATGTGGGGGTCAAATCTCTTCTCTCTTGAAAATAAATCCATAATTGTATCATCTATTCTCTGCTTTAATTCAATAATCTTCCTTTTTGGAGTCACACCCACCCAAACAATGTTTATATAATCAAAATTTGGAAAGAATCCTACCTTGTTCAACTTTAATTTAAAACTCTTAAACTTTATTTTTCTTAAATTGTTTTTAACAAGCTCTAATCTTTTATTATCTATTTCTCCTAAAAATCTCAAGGTTAAATGGTAATCCCCGGGAGAATTCACCTCGGCAATTCTTTCATCCACTTTTATCTTCTTTAATTTCTCTTTTATAGTTTCGGGTAAATCGATCGCGATAAAAATCCTCATACCTTTTTCATAACAAAAATCCTTTTAAATACATTGCTTTTCTCAAAAACCCATGGATCCTCGAATTAAAGAAACAGCAAAGATTCTAGTAGAATATTCCAATAAAATAAAGAAAGGGGACTTTGTAATTATTAAGGGGGGGGTAGAAGCTCAAAATTTAATAAAGGAGGTCTACAAATTGTGTGTTCAACAGGGCGCTTATCCTAGGCTCAATATTGGACTTCCAGGCTTAGGTAAAATTTATTTTGATAATGCTTCCCAAGAGCAATTAGAACATTTCCCTACACTTTCTATGCATGAAGCCAAAAAAGCAGATGTCTTTATCTCTATAGGGGCCCCTACAAATACAAGATCTTTAACAAATGTAGATCCCAAAAAACTAGCTCTTAGAAACAAAATAACAGATCCTATTTCGGAAGAAGTTCTCAAAAAACGTTGGGTTATTTTCTATTACCCAACAAATGCTCTAGCTCAAGAAGCAGAAATGTCCCTAGAAGAATTTGAAGATTTTGTTTATGCTGCTACTTTAGACGATTGGGGAAAAATATCTAAAGAAGAAAATAAACTCAAAGAAGTTTTAGACAAAGGAAAAGAAGTTCAGATTCTAGGAAAAAACACAGACATAAAATTTTCAATAGAAGGTAGGGAGGCCATAAAGGGGGATGGAAAAAATAATATGCCTTGTGGAGAAGTTTTCATAGCCCCTGTGGAAAAATCTACTTCAGGAAAAATAGAATTTTCTTTCCCAGCCATTCAAGGCGGCAGATTAGTTGAAGGAATAAAATTAGAGTTTGAGAATGGTAAGGTCGCCAAAGCCTCCGCCACTAAAAACGAAGATTATCTAAAAGAAATGTTAAAAATGGACCCTGGAGCAAAATACTTAGGAGAATTTGGAATTGGTTTTAATTATAAGATTAAAAAACCAGTAAAGAATATCCTTTTCGACGAGAAGCAAGGAGCCACGATTCATCTAGCTCTTGGAAGAGCATATAAAGAAGGGGGTGGTACAAACGAATCCGCCTTACACTGGGATATGATTAAAGATTTAAAGAAAGGTGGAAAAATTATTATCGACGGCAAGATAATTCAAGAAAACGGAACATTTACAAAAGAAACAGGAATCAAAGTGAACTCTTAAGTCACATATTTAGTTCAAACAAAACATTTATATATTCAAAAGCATCAATCTTCTTATGAATCAACCAATAGAAAAAGGTATAATAAGACTGAAAGACCTTCCGCAAGAAGAAATATTGGTAGGCATAAAAAAAGAATTCAAAAAAAAGATTTTCAAACATGTAAAAAGAAAAGACGTAGAAAAAATAGGAATAACCTCGAGCCAATTCTATAATTTTAAAGATAATGAAAAAATCACCATTAAATTATTATTCAAATTTTGCGATTATTTAACAAGAAAGGGATTTAAAGAATTCTCTCATAGCAAGACAGAAAGGAATATAGGACTCATGGGTACCAAAAGAGGAGATGTTTATATTAAAACCCCAGCACTTCCTTTTAATTTCAATAATAAAGAGGGTTCTTATTTTATTTCGGCAATACTTTTTGATGGAGGGATAGACAAACAGGCTAAGCCACATTACGGAAACATCCACTTAAAACAAAGAAGAAGGATTGCAAAATATGTAAAAAAAATATTCGGAAAAATCGAAAGTAACGAAATAAACCCTACTAGAGGACCTATGATAAGATTTCCTAAGTCAATAGGCCTAACTCTAAACGCTTGCTTTGGTATTGGAATTGGAAATAAAATATATCATAACAACAAAATCCCTTCCTTTATTTTTAAGCTTGATGAAAAGCTCAAAAAAGATTTCTTAAAACAAACCTTTGATGATGAGGGAAGCGTCTCCATATCCAAGCGTATGATTCGCATATCCGGGACAATAAACATTAAAAAAAAGGAATTCCACAAAGACTTTACAAAAAAATATAACTTATTGAATGGAATTAGAAAAATTCTAGGAGACATAGGTATAGAAACAAACTCTTTAAGATTCAGTAAACACATTTCAACAAAAGAATCCGGGAAAAGGGGGAATGTCTACAAACACACATTCACCTTTTCAATAACTGGAATAGAAAACTTAGAAAGATTCCATAAGCAAATTGGATTTAATTTAGACTATAAGATGAAAAGACTCGAGAATTTATTAAAAAATTATAAACAAAGACAGTTAAGAAAGGGAGAAATCCATAAAATTGCCTTAAAGGAGTGTAAAAAAATAACAAAGGGCATTACAATCCCCTTCTTAGCTAAAAAAATAAATAGAACCTATAGGCAAACAGTTAGAATTGTAAGAAATTTCGAAAAACAAAAATTAATACAACAAATTAAACCGTCAATAAATATCGGAGGGAAAAGATTCCCGGCCATTTACAAAGTAATTCAAGACAAAGGTAAATTCTTAATTTAATTATTCAAGTTATATTTCTAAAAACTTATTTAAAGATAAAAAAATACAAAGAGACAATGGAAAATGTTTTATTTCAAGTCTCTAATCTAAAAACCTCTTATAAGAAATTTTCTGTAAGGGGAATTGAATTTGAATTAAAATCCGGAGAAATAATGGGATTGATTGGAAGATCTGGTTCTGGAAAATCCACAATCGTAAAAACCTTGGCAGGAATTAAAAAGAAAGATATAGGAAGTATAATACTAAAGATCGATAATCAAAAAGTTTCTTTGGGAAATCACTTAGGGTACTCTTCTCAGGAAAATTCCTTATTTGAACATCTTACCCTCAAAGAAAATATTTCTACTTTTGGTAGATTAAGAAAAGTAACTAAGGCTGAAATAGAGAAGAGAAGTACTTTTCTATTAAAAAGATTCAAATTAGAGGGTGCAAAAAACAAAAAAATTATAGAGCTTTCAGGGGGTATGAAAAAAAGATCAGATATAATTATTTCTTTACTTCATGATCCAGACATCCTCATATTAGATGAACCTTTTAGCGGATTAGATTTTGCCCTCACTCACTTTCTCTGGAACCAAATAAAATATCTTTCAAAACGAGGAAAGATTATCATAATCTCAAGCCATTTCCTAAAAGAATTACAAGAAAATTGTCAAAAACTAGGATTTGTTGAAAGAGGGTTTTTTTATAATAACAAACAAATAAAGGAGGGAATGAAGAAACATCATTTATCTTCTTTAGAGGCTTTATTTACTTAATAAAATGACTAAAACAATCCCTTTAGTCTTCGCAAATCTAAAAGAGTTTATTAGAAATTGGAAATCCATCACACTTATTCTCCTACTCCCTATTTTAATCATAACTCTCTTTTTCGCTTCCTTTAGTACTGCAGGTCTACAAAAAATACCCATAGGAATCATCAATACTGCCGACACAGAAATTGTTGAATTAACCGATTCCTTATCTGAAATTCTCGTCACCAAGAATTTTGAAAATTTAGAAAATTGTTTGAGAGAATTAAAACAATACAAACAATACATGTGCATTGATATCACAAGAGATAGGGTTTTTAGATTAAATGCACATTATGATAATACCCAAACCCTCGTTATATGGGGGGTAATTAATTATCTTCAATCTACTGTTGAACACATAAAAAAACAAAAAACAATAGAAGTAACCTCTAAAATATTAAAACACGCAGAATCTGGACCTCAACATCTAGAAAAATTAAGATCTAATTTGGGTACAGCAGATTCCATTTTGTCTTCTCAAATGAACAACTTAGAAAATTCTAGAAATTCCATAGAGCGAAGTATCTCAACTATAGGGTTTAATTTAGATGCCTTGAATAGCCCTCTTTCAAATATGGAAAATCAAGTAAATTCCTTACAACTAAGTTCCGAAGACCCTTTTATAAATAGCGTTGCAGTAAACATCCTCTCTAATATAAACAGCATTAAAACTAAAAAAAATTATGCCGAATCTGCAGCGGATGATTTAGATTCCGAAACAAACGAACTCAACTTTATTTTAAATAATCTCCGAGCTAATCAAAGATCTTTAAAAGAACTTGAAAGGAATTTGAATGCCTTAGATGTTTATCTAAACCAAATACAACAAATAAATCCAGAAGAGATCGCAGATCCCATAAAACTAGATTTTCAACCCACCTACTTACCTGAACTTAATCAAAAAATTTTAACAAGGTTTAAGAATCGTGGAGAAGGAGAAATAACCCAATTAATAAAAGGAGAGACCCTTCTGAGTTTCCAAGTTATCTTTCCTAAAATCCTTTTACTCATAGTTATGTTTATTGCAATCTTAACCTCTAGCTTCGTCTGTTTAAATCATATCAAATCTCCAGCAAATTTTAGAATGAAAACCATTAAGGGCATGTTTATACCCTCTTTCTTCTCTGTATATCTTGCAAGCTTCATAATCACATTAGTCCCTATCTTTATAGTAGTTCTTCTTGGAAATTTCCTCTTTCTCCTTCCTTTCTTAGAAAATCTGGGAATTGTACTCTTAATCTTATTTATGACTCTTAGTGTAAAGATTTTATTAGGAATGAGTACTGCTTATTTAATTAAAGAAAAATCTTTAACACTTTTAGTCTCAATATTCCTTTTACTATTCTTACTTTTCTTTTCAGGATTTATATTGCCTATAGAAAGAATGGGAACCGTTCCTGCAAAAATTGCATCTAATTTCCCGGGAAATCTTGCTTCAGACGCATTAGGAAAAATCTTATTTTATGACCAACATTTCTACCACCTAAGGGAGGAATTAGTTTATCTGTCGATTCTCCTTGTAACAATATTCCTATTTACATTCTTCATAAAAAAAATGAGAAATTCTTAATTTAATCAGGTGTAGTTACATTACAATCTTTGACCAATACATGTGGGCACAACACAGGGGTATCTGCCTCCCAACTTCTTA
Organism: Nanobdellota archaeon; assembly: GCA_002688095.1. Classification (GTDB taxonomy): domain Archaea; phylum Nanobdellota; class Nanobdellia; order SCGC-AAA011-G17; family ARS1403. Next base: position 45,595 of record NZCA01000001.1, on the reverse strand, counting down.
AATGAACAGCATCTTTACCCGTTTCAGAAATATTTTTTAAAACATTCAAAAGATTCTCACTCACCCTTATACCTTTCAAACTCTTCACAATCTCCCCATTTTTGATTAAAAAAATTCCATCCCGGGGGATAGTAGAAAAATCTCCAGTGTGATAATTACTAAACCTGGTATAATAAAGATTAGTCACATATATCCCTTCTTTAATACTTTTAAGCATCTTATCTAAACCCCTTTCTCCAGTTTTAAGTACTAAATTCCAAGCACTAGGGGTTATAATCCCTGCATTACCCGTGCTCTCCACATTATATTTCCTAGCAGTACAAGTATTATGTAAATAACTTTTAAATATCCCTTTATCAATCAACACTGTTTTCTGAGTCGGTACACCTTCTTCATCAGCTTTAGTTGAACCAATCCCCTCTTTTAAACTACCTTCATCATAAAGGGTCACCTCTTTACACCCTACTTTTTCATTTAATTTATCACCAAAAAAACTCATTCCAGTTTCCACAGAAAAAATGCTACTTGCCTCTCCCACATTATTCAAAAGGGGTGCAAAAGCTAATGGAGAAAAAATAACATCATACTTCCCTTTCTTTCCTTTTATTGGATTCCTAGCATCTTTTGCAATCTCTCCAGATGATCTTCCAGCCCCTTCCACATCAAATCCTTTCACACAAGTACTTGAAGCATTCATGTGTCCACTCTCATCTTTTTTATTAAAACTCCTAATAGAAAAATACAATTCCGTCTGTTTTTCATTAAATTTCACCCCGTGGGAGGTCAAAATATCACTCTTAATATCATGTACTTCCAAAATTCCATTTGTCCTTTTGGCTTCTTTCAAAGCGGCATTAATGCCTTTTTCCACAATATCCACATCATCTACCGCTTCTACTTTAGAATCATAAATCCCACTTACTTCCTTATATCTAAATTTTTTATTATTCAATCCATTGTAATCTTCTTTAGGAGAAACTGCTTTCAAATAACTCATAAGTTTTCTCATAAATGCTCTTACTTGTTTTTTATTTATATTCGTAAATTCTGCAGTCCCTGTTCCAGGTTCCCCCATTACATCTCTAAATCCCGTACTTACAATTTTTTTATCCTTGACAACAAAAACCCCCACATCCTTTAACTCCTCTACTCCTGTCTTCACAATTTTATTATTTGCAAATTTAATTTGCCGAGAATTATTAGTAACAAAACTAAGGACAGCTTCATCTACTTTTTTCTTTTTCAATTCTTTCATCAAGTAGTCTAATATTTCCATTTTAACCTATCTTAATTCCCCTTAATCTAAAATGTGGACCCCCCAACCAAACAGGCACCCCTTGCATAGGTTCTCCCTTTCCACATATTGCACTATCTAATTCTATTTTCTTGCCAATGGCATCTACACTCCCCCATAATTTAGGTGTGGTAATTTCCAAGGCTGGACTCCATATTGGTTCTTTAATCTCTCCTTTCTCAATTAAATAACATTCACTCCCTACAAATTTCATCTGAAATCTTTTATCATCAATATTCCACTCTGTAAAATCCTTCATGTATACCCCTTTTTTAACCCCCTTAACCAATTCTTCATCTTTAAAATCCCCAGGTAACAAAAAAGTATTTGTCATCCTCACCATTGTTTCTTTATCAAAATTCTCAGCCCTAGCCGCTCCATTACTCTTCACACCCAACTCAAAAGCAGTCTCTCTATTATGCAAAAATTCATTTATCTTCCCGTTTTTATACAAATATCTTCTTCTAGCCTTGACGCCCTCATCATCATATAAATAATAACCCGCACTATTTTCTAACCTAGGATCTTCCACTATGGTTACTTTTTTATTTCCAATCACTTTTCCTATCATATCCTTATGCACAAAACTCTCCCCCGCCTGAGCAGCTTCCCTTCCCAAAATCCTATCTGCTTCCACCGGATGCCCACAAGCCTCATGTACCATAATTCCTGCCATCTTAGAACCTGCCACCACATCTACCTCGCCTCCCGGCATTTTCTTTGCTTTTTTTAAATTATTTTTAAGTACCCTCACTTGTTCTGACAAAACATCTACCAAGTTCCATTTCTTCACAAACTCATAACCTCCGGAATTACAAAATTGAGTAAGCTTTTGATTACTCCTTTCACCTTCTTTTAGAGTAAGCAAAGAAATAAAATAAGGCCTAGGAATTTCAGATTCAATTTTTGTATTTTCTGTATTAATAAAATATTTTTTAGTTAAATCTAAACTCAAACTCATATACCGTCCAATTGCTTTTTTAACCCCATTATCTACTTCCTGCAAAAGTTTTAATTGCTGATCCACACCTACATCTTTTATTTTTATCTTCTGTTCAACCTTATATTTTTTCTTATGAGCCCTCTCTTCAGACAATCCGGTCTTTTCACTTAATTTAATTCCTCTTTTAACTAATTTCAAAGCCTTAGAAATATTTTCTTCTATTTTTTTCTTATTAAAATCGTTTATGGATACAAAACCCAATCCCCCCTTAAGTAAGAATCTAATCCCCATTCCAACAGAAGTATCAAATCCACTTAACTCAGGAGTCCCATTCTTTAACAACACCCCACTAGTATCATGTTCCTCTAATCGAACCTCTCCATAATCCACTTTCTTCTCTTTCAAAAACTTCAAAGCCCCATCAGCATAATCTTTATACATAAAACTAATTAAAAAATGAAGAATTAATAAAGCTTTTCAAAATCTTACTTCAATAAGCTTTCCAAATTTTTATTAAACGGATTTGGAAAATTTTGACCATGGTTAAATAGGTTCGGATATGCCTCAGGCACCCCTCTATTCGATCTATAACCAACAACCCCTTTCCTTCATAACTTCTCAACAACATTGTAAATACTTCCTTGAAATTGTTATAATGAACTTTAAAATATATAAACCTATGGATAAGCTTCTCTCATCAACTTTTTTTCCTTTTCAAATCTCTTTCTTATCGGCTCCAACACCCCATTAATTTCCTTAGCTACACTTTGCTTCAAATCCATTGGATGTAATTTCTTCTTAACAAAATCTCTTTCCAATTCTTTATAACCCTTATAGCCCACATTACCACCAAATTTCTCTGACCTCTCTACTTTCAATTTCCCTTTAAATGGAAAAATAAAATACTCACAAAACGCTAATACCCCGTTATCTTTAACCTCTCCTTCCTTACAATAAGCACTATTTACTTTCTTCTCCACATCTTTCTTAGAATCTAATAAATCTATTTTACTTTTAGGATCTGAAGCACTCATTTTACTTCCTGTTAGCCCAGGCAATAAAGGCGTAAACACACAACTTGATTTCTCATGTCCTAATTGGGGTAATAATTCCCTACCCAACATATAAATCCCTCTTTGATCTATACCCCCGAGTGTAACATCTATTTCCATAGCTTGACAATCCGCAATCTGCATTAACGGATAGAAGAAACCCCCCATCTTGGGTTCCTTACCAAATCTTACTACTTCACTTGCTGCCCTTTTAGTTCTATTCAAAGTGGTCAACGCACTCATCCTTAACACATCTAACACATAGTCTTTAGTTGTTTGAAAATCACTTCCCCTTACAAACTGCAATTTTCCAGTGTCTACTCCAAAAGAACTTAACACAGCGTGAATCATTTCTTGATAATAATCACTTCTCGCTTCTAATAGACTCCAAGGACTCTTTTGATCGTCCAAATGGGCATGAAGATTAGCTATCAAAACCTTGAACTTAAATCCTGCTTGTAAAAAATCCCTTACTTTCAATAAAGGAATCAAATTTCCCACATGCAATCTTCCAGTTGGGGCATAACCAATATAAGCTGTCGGACTTTTCTTTTCTTCTAATAAATTCCTCAATTCACTTTGGGATATAACTTCTTGTGTATTCCTAGTAATTAAGTCCAATCTGCTTTTAATATCCATATTCTTAAAAAACTTCTTTAAGTATAAAAACATTATGCATCTACTAAAAGTATCTTTAACAGTCTCAATTCTAGGAATTTTTTCTTTATTACTTATCTCCGAATATTCTGAAATTCCTTTACAAAATATAAAAGATTTAACAATAGAACAATTAGAAACTAAAGTCAAGGTTTCGGGAGAATTAATCTCCATAAAAGAAACCTCTGGACTTTATTTACTAAAACTAAAACAATCCAACTCCTTAATACCCATCGTTATCTTCAAAGAATCTTCCTTAGATCTAAAAAAGAAGTCTCAACTTGAAATAACCGGCACTTTAACAGAATACAATAATGAATTTGAAATTCTCGCAGATACAATAAAGTATATAAATTAAAACTTATTTTCTAAAATTATTAAAAAAGAGGTGGATCTGATGGTTATCACTAAAAAACAAAGAATAGCTGCTAAAAAAAATATCAAAAAAGCTTTAAAAAAATGGAAATCTATGTCTTCGCGCGCTAGGGCACTTGCCCAACCCCAAGGACGTGCTCGAAAAAAACCGGGTACGGGCGGGGGAGGAAAATTCTATAGGATTGTTGTCAGACCCAAATCTGAATTCACTAGTTTCAAAATTCACGACGTGGGCAAGCGTGGACACATTGAGCGACTTGCAGGCAGACGCAAATCTGGTTCTTGGTCTACCCAAGCCTGGCTTATTGCCAAAACCGACATTCGCGTGAGTGAGAACACTTTAGTAGGAAAAACAGCTCATGCTAAATCTGTTTTAAGCAAACTCTCACGCAAACCTCGCAAAGTGAGTGGTAATGTCTTCGAAGCTGGATTCCGGAAAAACATCCCCGAGCGTAGCAAACCCACCAAAGCCATGCGTAAAGCCCAAAAACGCAACATCAAAAAAGCCCAAAAAGCCCACCAAAAAAAAAGAAGAAAATAATTTTAAAAGTCTTCTCTCTTTTTCACAACAAAAAGAAAAGTATCACTGGCAGCAGCAAACACCCCATTAAATGATTCCTCCCCACATTCAACAATACAGGCACCATCCCCAAAAAACTTCCAATAACCAAAACCAACAACCCCAGCCAACTACTTAACCATAAGCACATTCCAATAATAAATACAATAATTCCAATTGCCAATTTCTCATAATTTATTTTTGTAATCAAAGAAGAAAATTTTCTCCCCGTCCATAAACTCAATCCCGCTGCAATTATCCCCGTAATAAAAGCCACACTAAAAAACACAATTAAATCTTCTTTACTTATCACCCCTATTAATCTACTAATAACCACAACCACCCCATTCCTAGCTTTCTCAATTGCAAATAAAGCCACAAAACTCATCACCATTCCCAATGTATCTAAAGCCCCCACAAGCACCAAAAATCCTTTATCACTCAACTTCACAATTTGAGATCCCATTATAGCAGCTTGTGCAGGTCCCAAACCCGGCATCATGGTTGCAAAACTACCCACCAAAGTTCCAACCCCNACAGCTTTTCCCANTTCCATTTTAGAAATGTCTGTTTCGGTTATCTCTTGTATAGGGATTTCTACTTTATCTTTCAAACTTATTAATAATCCTGCAATTCCAAACAAGCTACTCAACATTGGAAACATTGGATTCTTTAAATTTAAATTTAAAACAGTCAGACCAAATACCCCTGCCAAAATAAACACAAAAAACGCCAAATATTTCTTCCTCTCCCTCAAAATTAAAAAAACCACAATTATAATTAAAATATATCCAATATAGTCCCGAAGGGCTTCATATATATTAGGTAATAGTTTAATAATTAAAGGAGAGACTAAAATCCCCACAATCAAAGCTAAAAAACTTCCAATCACTGTTAATAACAAAGCTTCATATCCTTTCCCTTCCAACAACATTTTATGTCCAGGCAATACATTCAAAGCATTCCCTTCATCTTCCGGAGCTCCCAAATAAATTGCCGGAATCGCATTCATAAATGTATGAACAACACTCATAGAAACAATAAACACAGCTAACACTATAACCTCAACAAACCCAAGAAGATATACAGAAGAGGATAAAACAAGAGTTGCAATCAAGTTCAAGTGAATTCCGGGTGTAAGACCCGTGAAAACTCCAAAAATCATACCCAAGAGGGTAGCCACCATTATTTCTAAAATCACTGTAACTAATAATCAGAAAGAAAGTCTTTTTAGTCTATCTTCTCAAATCTTTCTCATTCTAATTTTACTATCCTCATTTAATAGTTTTTCTTGTTTATATTTCAATGGAATCTTTAAATTCTGAGCCAAATATCTAAAATTTTTGTAGCCCCTAACCTGAAACCTCCATTCTTGGGTATATCTAAATTCTTTTCCTTCTCGTACATATAATTTTTCATTGCCAAAATGAGGACCTGCAACCTTACAACCCAATTTCTTAAATAAATTGATATTTCCAAGTAAATTATTAGGTAAATATTCCAAAAGTTTATTCTTCTTAATATCTTGTCTTTTTTCCTTAGAAAACCTTGTTAAATCCACTGTAAGGTTAAATGAAATATAACCGGATCCTTTTTTAGGATTAGAAATCCATCCATCATCTGCAATGGCTTGGGCTAAGAATTCTAAAACCAAGTCTTCTGGATAATTAAAAACAAAAAGGGGAAATTTGGGGTTATTAATCTGCCTCTTTCCTGGAATTAATCCCAATGAAGTTAAGATGAGTCCAACAATTTTAGGATAACCAACCTCCAGATTTCTCCTTTCCTTACAAGGAACTTTTCCAATAACCCCCTCGATGGCTTCTTTATATCTTCTTCTTAGCTTGAAAGAGAGATTACAATAAAATGTTTCTAAGTCCCTTGTAGTAATGCCCCCATCATGAAATACCATAGGAATAATTATGGCACCTTCTTTAGTATTAAAGTCAAAAGGGAATTTTGGATTTAAAATCCTACGATTAGTACTTCTCACACCCAAAAGAGAAATATTCTTTTGTAAATTAGTTAAATTGAATTTAATATAATCTTTCTTAACTAAAAACTTGGAAATTTTCTTGATTAAACCTAATTGTGCTAATCTTCCTCTTCTAAATGTTCTTATAGTAGAATCACTATATTTTGAAATGGGAATATTCCTCCTTTTAATCTTGCCCTTAAATTCACTAGCTTTATCAATATCTGAACCACAACCTGAAATAATTTTTAAAGACCCCATTTCCTGTGCTAAATTTGAAAGATTTTTAATTGAAAAAGATAATTCCAAAGAATTAAATGAAACCAATACTAGAATGTATGGAGTTAGTATTAATGAAATTCGCAGAGGATCTTTTTGCCAATATGGAAGATATTCCTTACCAAGACCTGGAGAGTTAAATATCCAAGAACATCAAGATTTTTTTAGTTTTATGGGATATAGTCAAAAGGATATTGAAGCCATATCTGAGTTATATAAATATGGAGTTCCAATCCATAAACAAACAGAAGAAGGGTATTTTAAATTACAAATAGATGCTCAAAAACTCAATGACAAAAAATGTGATTGTGATAAAATCATAATTAATAAGAGAATCAATGGATGGACTAGTTATCATCATAGTTTTAAAAATTCTTGTAATATTGGGCCCAGCATATCCCCTCCCTTATATTGTCCAAATAGCCAAGGATTTATTTTATCATGTATATTTGTAGTGTTGTTAATAATTGTGGGGATAATCCTTTATAAAATCATCAAAAAATATAAGAAGAAAAGATGAGCAGGTATCCCAACTAAAACCCCTATTAAAGCCGCAATTATAATCTCAAACATTCATTTAGAACTTTAAAAAAATCTTAAAAACCTACCTCTTCACTCTTCTCTATGTTCCCCAACTTCAGCTCCCAAATCTTCCAATAATACTTTCAATTCATCCATCCCTTCATAAACATCCAAAACCATTCTACTTCCTGTTCTATAAGAAAAATAAGGCCCAATTCTTATAACCTTTGGTAAGATTCTTAATTGATTTATTACCCTCTCCCTTTCTCTAGATCCTAAACCACTACATTCCACATAATATTTTCCTTCTGCTCCCATAAGTACATAAACAAAGAAAACCTTAAAAGTCTAACTCTCAATTTTTTGCTGGGGTGAAGGGGATGAGTTCCCCTCTTCTTTATACCAAGCACCCAAACCCATTTGTTTATCAGGATCTTTCAAGAAAATACTCTCAATCATATCTTTAGTTAATTCTAAAGTTTGTTTCAAATAAACTGGCAAATCATATTTCTTAACTAAACTTAAAGCCGGTTCCATGTATTTCACAATACTTCCCTCAGCAATTGTGAATATGATTTTTCCATAACATTTACTACACACCCCAGCCAATGGTACCCTTCTATATTTTGTATTACAATCCACACACCTAAACTGTTGCTGACTAAATTTACGTAAATTACCACGAATATCCCTCATAAAATGCCTTTCAACAACTAATCTCGCCACATCATCTTGATTTACAGCTCGAACTTTTTCAGCAATATCCATCTGTCCAAATACTTTTTCCTGCATAGTCGGTAATTTCTTATATGCGCTACAAATAACACCCAAATTCATATCACTTACATTATGCGTAAACCCGTAATCTTCATATTGTTTCTCAGTTTCCAACCGGGAATCCAATTGTTCTATATTTATCTCCCCCGGATCTTTATATTGCTCCGCAGCCTCATAAAATTCTAAGGGATATTTCCAAGCCACATCCATATTAAAGACCATATCATCTACTTCACTTGGAATCAATTTTGTAGTTAATACTAAAGGTGCATCCTGCCTCGCCCCCCTATGTCCAGGTAATAGTTTCCTGGAAAAGTTCAACAAAGCATCCATCAACAAAACCACACAAGCCTCATCACCATCACAATCTCGCCTCATAATTGAATGTAACAAAGGATGGGCTAATAACCCTTGTAAACTACTAAACCCGATCACCCTACACACTACCCCTGCAGAAGTATGTGGACTCATTGCTAAAAATAAATGTCCAATTAAATCATTCTTCTCTTCTAGTCCATAAAATTCTTCTAATCCATAAAATTTTTCCAACAAGCTATCTACAAATTTACTCACCCTAAATATAACCTCATCTGCTCCTTCTTCATCACTCCCATCACAACCCGGCAAGATAATGTCTTGAGGAAAAATCTCCAGTAATTGATCTTCATTTATTAATTCATTCCCATTTACATCCACTTCATAACCTAAATATTTTAACTTAGCCACACTCACCCCTATTTCCTGGGGTTTAAAATGGGTAATCACCATCTCGGTCATATCATATCTTGTAGTCCCATCTCTATTCACATACACATCTTCCATCGCCCTTAAAATTCCTTTAGCCATATGTTCGGGAATATGATCAGAGTTACTTGTCCCCCTAATGCCTTTAATCATATCGGGATAGCTTTGAATATTTAAATTATTCAACACACTTCTAAAATGCTCCTGCACATTTAATTCAATTAATTTATATTCTCTTAATTCTCTATTTCCTTCTTTGGATTCAAACTTATTATCCTCCCTATCAAAAAATACTTTCTTATTTTCACCCCCACATTTTTCACATAGTGCATAAATACTTTCCTTTGCACAATTATCACAAAAATAAGAACTAAACTCTGCTTTTATGTATCCTTTATCCAAGGCACTCTGTAAACTTCTCATCCTTCCCCCTTGCTCACCAACCGGAAACAGACCATGTGGACTTCCAATCAATTTTCTCATCTTCCCTTTCTCTGGTCGTCCCATCCTAGCTCCAATAAATACCCCACTTTTATCTTTCAGTTTCACCCCGCTTAATTTTTCATTGATGATATCTAAAACCCTTCCATTCTCCTCCATAATTAATCTCCTCAATTTATCCTCATTCTCTAAAAAGCCTAAACTAACTGCAAAAGCTTCTGCATCATCCCCTTTAACCACAATGTATTCATTCGCCACAATACTATGAGGCAAACCAATCAACTCCAAATATCTTTTAGGATCTTTTTCTTCGTGAACGTTCTTTTCTAAAGAAGGTTTCTCTTCCTTCATAAGGGGTAAAATTACTTTCTCTATCTTCCCGTTATCTCTCTTAACCACCATCTTTTTTATCAACCATTCCATCAATTTTGTAAATTCATCATATTCCAAATCTTCCCAATGATAAGTATAACGCGGATGTAAGGGAATTTCTAATTTAGTAGAAATTTTAATTGCTTCTTCTGCTTTTATTTTTAAATCTCCTCTAAATACTTTCTTCAGAATCTCAATCTCTATTCCCAATTCTTTACTCAATTCCACCAAACCTTTCCCCTTGACTGCTTTTTCAAATTCCAAAAACCACCACTCTTCATTATAACCAGGCTTCACTAATTTATGTCCTCTATCAAAAAAATCCCCATAATTAACTAAAATATCTCCTAAAAAAATTATCTCCTTAATTGCCCGTGTATATTTTTTAGCTTCTTCCTCATTTTCTATAAACACTACATTCCCATTTTTTAATTTCACAATTGGTCCTTCAATACTATCACACATCCCCAACGTAGTTGCCTTACCAGGCCGTTCCATTTTTAATTGGGTTCCATTCCCAATAAAATTATTTAACACCACCATTGTAGCCGGATGTAAAGAAGCCGAACTCAATCCACTCAGTCTAGACCTCCCATATCTTAATCTCAATCCCCCTTTAGCCATCGGATGACTTAAAATTGGTCTGCCCGCCACTAAATCTTTAATGAAGGTAAAGTCCGGCAGAATCTTTTCTCCTTTATCCCCTTTCTCCCCCTTACTTTTAATCTTTTTTTGTAAATGCACAAAATCCTCTAACCATTTCCAATCTTTCATCTCAAAATATTTGTTCCAATTAGAAAACTTTTTCCAAAACTTCTCTCCTTTCTGTGTTAATCCTTCTGCAATAACCAGACAAATTCCATTACTTAGGTAATTAGTCTCAAATCTGTCTAAATCTTTATAATTACTTACCTCAAATCTCTCACTCGCATCCCCACAAATCTGTACTGGCAAGTGTTTAGTTATAAACCTCACCTCATCTTCACTTGGAAAATATTGTAAGTTCGTAATCCTCTCATGAAAATCTTTCAACTCCATTACATACCTATTTATTTCATTTTCAGTAGGATCATATTCCGCATACCCCATTTTACGTCTCACATAGTCTGCTAAAGCCACAAAAATACAAGTCGCGGTAGTTCCCGCGCTTCTTATAGGTCCAGAAAAATACAATCCAAAATATTCTTTACCATTATCTTTCCTCTTTTTCAAGTCCAGCCTTACAAATCCTTCTAATGGACTCGCAACCACCCCTACAGTAATATAAGCTAGTCCCACTCTCAATCCTACTTCCATGGCTTCCCTTTTATCTTCGAATTTGCAAATATTTTGCATGGCCACCTCTTCTGCAATCCTAAACGCTACTCTCCAATCCTGCATTCCAAACTCATTTTCTAATTCTTGAATCTTCTCTACCATTCCACTCCCCTTAATCTGGGGAGCAACTGTAGAAATTAAGCCTTCTACCCGTTCTGTCATATTCTCTGCTAAAATAATTTCCACTTCTTCACTAGGGTCTAACTTTTTCTTCCTTGCACCCTCTGCAATAGCATAACTTCTCCCAATCTCTTTATCTAAAGATTCGAAATACTTCAATATTTTTTTACTTGCTTTCATCTTTCCCACTTATTTTTTCTAAAATTTTCTGGGGCGCACTTAAAATTTGATGGGTAAGATCTTCTTTCCCTTCTTCCCCTTTTTCTAAAGTGCTTTCTCCAAAATTTAAGACTTTAACATCCCTTGTTTGTAAATTGACAATCATTGCTTGAGACGGCTCAGGCGTAAGCCCCATCTTCTCCATGTAATCACTTTGGGGCACCCAACAACTACAATTCAACAATGTCACATTTCTATAATTTGCCACACTAGACCTATGAATATGCCCCGATACAAAAAAGTCCGGTATTTTATTTATAACATGATAATCTTCATTACCTGCAAAATAACTAGTGGAAGTATGTGTTGGAGCCAAATGCCTTTTTTTCAATAAAAATTTCATGATCAAGTCAGCTCTCTGTTGTCCTCCAGCCAATCTTATTCCTTCCACATTATCTGCATAATAAGGAAAACTCATCCCGTGATAAATTAAAACATCAAAACCTGGAAAATCTTCTGTCTTCGCAATATTTACCCAAGCTGGATTACTCACCGAAATCATATTTTCCTCCTCTAATAAATCTCCTAACAACTTTTTCCCTAAAATGGGTTGAGGTTCATCTAATCTCATAGCATCGTGATTTCCCGGACTCAAAATCACTTTAATCCCTTTGGGCACTTCCCTAATTAATTTATTAAATTCCTTATATTGTTCAAAATAATCCTTAATCTCTAATTCTTTCTCCTGCCCCGGAAATATCCCCACACCTTCAATCAAATCTCCCACAATAAATAAATATTTTATTTTATTCACAATATTTTTCTGTTCTCCATTTCCATTTTCTCCCTTTAGCCAATCTAAAAATCTCCTAAAATCTTCTTTCAAAAAAGTCTTATTCCCTATATGTAAATCTGAAATAAAAACCGCATACTCTTCTTTGTTTAATTTCTTTAATTCTTTAGTAACCGGCACATCTGGAAAGAATAATTCATCCACAAACACAAAATTATTACTTACATTCCCCACAATCCCAATCACTTCATCCTTCACAACTTCTTTACTTAAATTAAACATCTCAAATCTATTTTTGTTAATCAACACACTTATCTTCCCACTTAAATCTTCCAATTCCAAGATAATATTTTCATTCTTAGTAACCCTTTTTTCATTCACAATACCAATCAAACATACTTTCTCATTATTTTTTCCACCTACCCTATTAATAGAAACCGCTTCCTTCAATTCCATCCTTGTCTGTAAGATATCCTTTAAAGAATTATATCTGGATTTAAAATAATTTACAAAATCCCTTACTTCTACTTTCTTACTTTTCTCCTCAAAAGAAGTTACCACCACATCCTCTTTTTCTAAANTTTTTTTTTCTTTAATCTCTTCTTTAACTTCTTCCTTTACCAAATCTTTTTCTTGTTGGGGTGAAGAGGCTGCAATTCCTTCCTCTAAAAAACTTTTTAATAATTCATCATCCACTACAATAACATCTTTCCCTTCTAAATACACCAACAATTCTTCTTTATCAAAATCCTCCGGTAATTTTTCTAAAAACTCCGGTTTTAACAAATACCCTTTTTCAGCAAAGAATTCTACAACATTCATAATCCCAAACTAGCCTCCAAGGTTTCTTTTAACTCCTCCACAGAAGAATTTGGAATAGCTAATGAGATTTCTCTCGTTCTCCCATACCTCCCTTTGCTTATCACTCTCGCATTAATGATTCCCAACATATCTAATTCTGCAATAATATCACTCACTCTTCTCTGAGTTAATGGTTTTAACCCACAAGATTTACAATTATTTTGATAAACTCCATAAGCATCTCCTGTAAACAAAGTTTTATCTTGCATATTCAAATTAAAAATACTATATAACACGATTTGACCCTGTTTAGGTTGGGTTTTAACAATATCCACCACCCTATCTCTTTCCACTTTCTCTTCAGCTTCATCCAAATGTTTGATTCCCACTTTTAATTTATTATTTCTTTCTGCCACCTCTCCTGCAACTCGAATTAATTCCAAAGCTCTTCGAGCATCTCCATGTTCCCTTGCTGCATAAGCTGCACATTTCTCTATAACTCCAGATTCTATAATCCCTCTCTTAAATGCTAACTTCACCCTTTTTTTTAGAATATCTTGTAATTGCATTGCATTATAGGGTGGAAACACCAATTCTTCTTCACTTAGAGAAGATTTTACTCTAGGATCCAAGTTATCTACAAAAATTAAATCATTACTTATTCCAATAAAAGAAATTTCAGTATTTTTTAATTCTGAATTAATCCTAGTTAAATTATATAAGATACTATCTCCAATTTTATGTACTAACTGATCTATTTCATCCAAAATAAGCACAATCATCCTATTTTTATTCTCAACAGCTTCTATAAACAATTTATAAATTTCATCAGTAGGTAAACCAGTAACCGGTACTTTAGCTCCAAAACTATTTGCCAATTGAGCCATTAATCTATATTCTGTATCTGCCACTTTCTTCATTTTACAATTTAAATATATTATTTCTAAAGGCACTTTTTTCTTTTTAGCTGTCTCCATTAACTGTTCACTCACATATCTACTTACTACAGTCTTTCCAGTTCCAGTTCTACCATAACAAAAAATATTACTTGGCTTCTCCATACGTAACGCAGGTGCAAGAATAGATGCAATATGATCTATTTGCTCCTCTCTATGAGGAATATCATCCGGTGTATAATTAACTTGTAGAGCTTTCTTATTTACAAATAAAGGTTCTTTCTTCATATAACTTTCAAAGAAACCGCTTAGTTTTTTATCACTCTTTTTTTTCATGAAATCTAAAAATGAGAACTTATATTTAAAATGTTCCACAGGAAATACCCCCACACCCCTATTGCTTATGGAATTATTTTACTTAAAAAATTCAACACACTCCTTCATTCATTTTAAATACTCAACAACTCTCCAGTCATAACATTCTAAAATATATAATATATATTATATAATAAATAATATATATAATATAATATAGAAAAACTTAAAAATAAAATAAAAAAATCCCCGTCGACAAAAAACCCAAATTTCTAAATAAAACCCTATCAAAACCCCAATATATACTAAAATAAGTTTTTTATAATTAATAATAATAATACTTTCTTTCTTATTTTCATCGATGTTTATATATCCAAACCTCAAACTCAAAAAAACTTTAAAATTCTCCAATAGAAATCAACGGGTGGGGGTCCAACCCTATTTTCTAATAATCTTAAATACTCTATTACAANCATTCTAAATAAGAAAAATTTATATATAACCCTCATTACATTTATTAAATAATGGTAGATACCAACGCGGAAGAAAAAAAATATTCTAAACAATTATTAGGTAAAACTATAGTTAGCAAAACCGGTAAAAGGTTTGGAGAAGTAGGAGATATTGTCTTTGAATCCCGAACTGGAGAACTTTTACAGATAGTTTTGAAAAATACCACTTCTTATACTAAAGACCTAGAACTCGAAGCCACCAAAACAGGTGAACAATTAATCCCTTTCTCTGCTGTCATTGCCTTAGGTGATTTTGTAGTTGTAGCTGAAGAAGATATTGTATAATTCCAATCAATAAACCTTAAAAATCTTATTCTTTGATATATATCTTGTTATGAACTTCAAAACTACTGCCGAACTGAAAGTCTCTAAAAAAATTTCAGGACAAATAGTCGGCCAAAATCAGGGTTTAAATCTAATTAGAAAGGCTGCTAAACATCGTAGACATGTTCTATTAATTGGAAATCCCGGTACAGGAAAATCCTTACTCGGTCAAGCTTTAGCTGAATTAATGCCCACAAAAGGAGAATTAGAAGACGTTCTCTGTTATCCCAATGAAAAAGATCCCAATAATCCTTTAATTAAATCCTTCCCAGCCGAAGAAGGTGAAAAAAATATTATCAAATTAAGAAATACTTTAGAAACCAGTGTAGCCACTAGAAGATTTTACCTAACTGTTTTTGGTCTAGGGGCTTTAATCTTTTTTGGTTATTTTCTTTGGAATACATTCAAAGCCTCACCTTATGGTCCTTTAGCTATAGTCCAAGGCATATCAACATTAATTTGGATTTTATTTATTGGTTTTATTTTATTATCTAGAGCCCCAGGTTTTCTAAAAACAATTACTGGATTAGCCATGGTGCCCAAACCCTTAATCACCCATAAAAAAGAAGACCTTGCTCCTTTTGTAGAAGCTACCGGTGCACATTCTGGAGCTTTATTAGGAGATGTCTTACATGATCCGCTTCAAAGTTTTTCAAAAGACACTTACATCAGAAACTCAGAAGGTAAATTAACAAAACTTTCAACAGAAGTGAATAGGTTATTAAAAAAATACAAAGATAAAGTAATAACAAAAGATAATTACACAGCCACATATCTAAAAAAAGGAGATTTAACTATCTTAGCAGAAAAAAACAACAAAATTCAACAAGTTCCAGTCTTATCTATAAATAAATATAAATCAGACAAACCACATTTAATAAAATTAACAACAGTATCTGGAAAAACCTTAACAGTAACACCAGAACACAAAGTAGCAGTTAACAAAAAAGGAAAAATAATTTTTAAAGAAGCTCAAAAACTAACAAGACTTGATAATATTGTAATAAATTAAGGTTTTCCGAAGAAGGGGAAAATCTTCTTCCCCACCCTCCATATGTCAAACACCACACTACATTTATCTTCTTTAAAGATAGTCTTTAACAGAGTCTTCAATTCTTAGTATAGATTGAGATACTTTATCATCAGACTTATAGCGCTCTTTAANCTCTTCAAAGGCATCTTCCATACTACCTCTTCTTTCACATCCATAAAATTTTAGATAGCACTGAACAAGTATATCTTCAATAGGTTGTCCTACTATCACCATTCTTGGAGTTATCAAAACACAAATAGAAATATTATAAGATTTTTTCAAGCCTTGGGAGCGCCTATCGGAAAAAAGTCAAATATAAATCTAACAATTCCCAATTGGATAATTCAAAATCCAAAGTTTCAAGACTTTTTTTTCTCAGCTTTCTTCGGAAATGAAATAGGAATACCCAAAATCCACAAAGACAATAAGCGAACAGATTCTTTAGATATAGGCCTGGTATCAAAAAAAGAATTCCTAAAAAATAGAACACAGTTTCTAAATCATATTCAAAATTATCTAAAATCTAGGGAAATAAACGCAGACAAAATCCATATCCAAAAACACAAACAAGACAAAAATAGCCACCTAATGAAGCTGGCCTTAAACCTAAACTTTGACAATTTAATGAACTTTTATAAAAATATTCAATTATCTTATTCACAAAATAAGCAAGCTAAATTAGAAAACACACTAAAACAACTTCAAATAGTCAAACTAGATAGATTTAAAAAACTTTCAAACACTTTAAACAAATTAACACAAAGAAACTATTCAAAAAAATGGATTAAACATAATTTAAGATTAACAAACACATCTTTGAAATTCATTTTAAACAAAGAACATTTAGAAAAATGGGAATAAAAACAGAAAAGATCAAAAAAATAGAAAAAGTCCCTTACACAGGATACTTATACAACCTCACAACAGAGACCGGAAATCTTCTAGCTAACAATATTTTGGTTAAAAACTCAGGAGGCCTAGGTACTCCCCCCCATGAAAGAATAATCCCTGGTATGGTTCATAGGGCTAATAGAGGAGTTTTATTCATAGATGAAATTGCAATCCTCTCCCCCAAATCCCAACAAGAATTACTTACAGTCTTACAAGAAAAAAAATATCCTATAACTGGACAATCTGAACATTCAAGTGGAGCTATGACCCGTTCTGAACCCGTTCCAGCTGATTTTGTTCTAGTTGCAGCCGGAAACGAAGAAACTATTGCTAAAATGCACCCTGCTTTACGTTCTAGGATTAGGGGTTACGGTTATGAAATTCATATAAATCATGATATGGATGATACTGAAGAAAATAAACTAAAAATAGCCCAGTTTATAGCTCAAGAAGTTATCAAAGATAAAAAAATCCCTCATTTTTCCAGAGAAGCAGTAAGAGAAATCATAAGTGAGGCTAAACGACGCTCAGGTACATCAGGAAAATTAACTTTACATTTACGTGAGTTAGGTGGTTTAATCCGGGCTGCCGGAGATCTAGCCATAGAAGAAGGTAAGGAAATAACTGAACGTATTCATGTTCTCAAAGCTAAAAGCCTAGCCCGACCTCTAGAACAACAATTAGCTGATAAATATATTGAACAAAAGAAAAAATATCAAGTCATAATCTCCAAGGGTTTAATTCCGGGTAGAGTTAACGGCCTAGCAGTCATGGGCTCCGCTACTTCTCTTTCAGGAATTGTAATCCCTATCGAATCCGAAGTCACACCCGGCTCATCCCAAAAAATAGAAATAATTGCAACCGGAAAATTAGGAAAAATAGCTCAAGAAGCAGTTCAAAATGTTTCTGCTACAATCCTAAAGTATTTTGGTAAGAATTTAAAAGAAAAATACAACATCTTCGTTCAATTTTTATATGCCGCATCTGGAGGGGGAGTAGAAGGAGACTCCGCATCTATTTCAGTCGCTACAGCCATAGTCTCAGCCTTCACCAAAGCACCTGTAAAGCAAAACTATGCCATGACCGGCTCTTTATCTGTCAGAGGAGATGTTTTAGCTGTGGGTGGAGTAACACAAAAGATAGAAGCAGCTATAGAAGCAGGCTTAACACATGTTATTATTCCTAAAACAAATGAAAGAGATGTTATTATTCCAGCCGAAACCAAAAATAAAATCAAAATCATTCCAGTAAATACAATTGAAGAGGTTCTCAAACACGCCTTAGATTGGAAGGGCAAAGAAAAAATTCGTAAGAAATTAAAATAACTATTTATTCCAAGCTTTTAACAAACCTTGACTTAACNCCCATCTTTTTCTAACATTACCCACACCTTTTCCACTTTTCTCTCTAACCCACCCCATTTCTTTCATATCTAATAACAATTTTAAAGTAAATTCTTTATCCCTCCTTAATTCTTTAGCTATTTCTTTTGTAAATAAATTTCTCTTACTCTCATTCAAAATACCCAAAATATCTTCTTTCAATAATCTGATTGTTTCTTCACTTAACTTAACCATATTTAATACCCTAAACCCCTTTATATTTAAAACTTACCAAGTTAGGCGGTATAGCTCATATCCTTCTTTCTTGGTGAAGTTTCTTTTTCGTGAACATTTTTCCCAAAAAGGTTCGGAACATTTAATAATCTCTTCACTTTTTATTTGTATATGCAATCCCTTATTATCCTCTTAAAAAAACATACCAAGTTAAAAGATATTCAATTAGAAATCCCCCCGTCTCCAGATTTAGGAGACTATGCCTTCCCCTGTTTCCAATTAGCTAAGAAATTTAAAAAATCCCCTGCAGAAATAGCCACAGACTTAGCTAAAAAAATAAAACCCCCTAAGGAAATAGAAAGAATCCTACCTAACGGACCTTACCTCAATTTTTTTCTCAATAAAAATACTCAATCCCAAAAGGTCCTCCAGAGAATTTTAAAAGAAAAAGATAAATATGGTTCTTCCTCTAATTCCGAGTCTTTCATGGTAGAATTTTCCGGACCCAATCCTTTCAAGGCCTTTCACGTAGGGCATTTAAGAAATACTGTCTTAGGAGAAAGCTTAGTACGAATTTTAAAATTCTACGGTTTCAAAGTTTTATCTGTTAATTATCTAAATGATACAGGAACCCATGTTTCAAAAAGCATTTGGGGTTTAGAAAATCTAAACTTAAAACAAAAAGGCGACCCTGGAGAATTTCTAGGAGAGATTTATTCTTTAGCTTCAAAAAAAATAAAAACCAAAGCCCAAGAAGCGCAAGTCCAAGAGATACACAAACAAATAGAAACTAAAAATCCTAAATATCTCAAGCTCTGGAAAGCAGGCATTAAGGATAGCTTAACTTATTTTAATAAAATCTACAAAGATCTCGACGTTACATTCGATAAAGTTTATTATGATTCTCAATACATAAACGAAGGAAAAGCAGTCGTCGACAGATTACTCAAAAAGAAAATCGCAAAGAAAGACAAAGGGGCTATCCTTGTCAACTTAGAGAAATACAAATTAAATAAGGTCCTAGTTCTAAAGAGCGATGAAACTGCCCTGTATATAACCAAAGATCTAGCTATGGCTATGGATCGTTTAAACAAATACAAAATAAACCGTTTGATTTATGTTGTAGGCTCTGAACAAAAATTGCACTTCCAACAAATATTCAAAATCCTCGACCTCTTAAAATTTAAACAAGCTAAGAAATGTTTTCACCTTTCTTATGAATTAGTTATGCTTCCAGAAGGCAGGATGGCTTCAAGAAAAGGGAGGGTTGTAACTTACTCCGAACTAAAAGAAGAATTAATGGATAAAATACAAAAAGAAGTTAACAAAAGACATTCTAAATGGTCCAAATCTCGAAAACAAAAAGCCGTCGACAGTATCTTCTCATCCACTATAAGGTTTGATATGTTAAAACAAGGTCCTGAAAAAATAATCACATTTGATCCTAAGCGAGCTATGTCTTTCGAAGGAGACACAGGACCCTATGCCCAGTATACTCACGCCAGAATCTGTTCTATCTTAAGAAAAGAATCTCCAAAGAAAGCAGATCTAAAATTATTAACTACCCAAGAAGAATCAGCCTTAATCCAGAAGTTGTCGACATTTCCNGACACATTAAAAAGAGCCGCTGAAGATTATAAACCTTATTTGATTGCCAATTATATTCTAGAATTATGTCATCTTTTCAACGAGTTCTACCATAAATATCCTGTGCTCAAAGCCACTAAAAATCTTAAGCAAGCCCGATTGAATTTAATCAACGCAACAAAAATTGTTCTCAAGATTGCCTTAAACCTACTCGCAATCAAAGCTCCAGAAGAGATGTAGTGCAACACAACAAACTTTAAAAACACACTTTTCACATCTTAAATTATGCCAATAGTTAGTTTTAATTTGGATAAAACTCTTGCAGAACGTACAGGGAAGTTAACAAAGGGAATGCAAGCCCGTCATAATATTACTGTTACTTCTGTAGATAAAGAAGACATCCGCCTAGGAGAAAAGAATACCAAACCAGGATTAAAATTTGGTTTTGAATACATTGTAGAGTACTTGCCTAAGGTCGGAAAAGTTATTGTAGCAGGAACTATTCTTTTTTTGGATAACGAGAAAAAAATTAAACAAACATTGGACGACTGGAAGAAAAATAAAAAACTCTCTCCAGAACTCGCAGCCCAAGTTCTTAATACAGCAATTGTCAAATCAACAATAAAAGCCCTTCATTTATCTCAAGAAATAAACCTACCACCACACATGCCTATACCGACAGTAACCCCTACCCCTCAACAAGGTAAAGAACAAGATTATATAGGTTAAAATAAAAAGAAAAAAGACCTTAAAGGTCTTTTGAAGCAACTGTTTTTCTATTGTTCCCCTTTGCTCTTGTAGCGGCCTTACCGATTAATTCTACAACAGCGTCATTCAAAGCATTTGCAAAATCGCCAGACACATTACATCCATTCGCATGTGTTTTAATTTTGGATCTTACAACAACCATATCTCCCATATTTTCACGCTCCTATATATTTTTATTAAATAATTAGAATTAATCAAAAACCCCTTGCTTATAAAATTTATGGTTCTCAAGCCTTCTCATGACTATATTTTAATATTTAGAACATTCTTTAAGCAAGCAAGCACTTAAGCACTCGTTAAGCACTCGTTAAGCACTTAAGCACATAAATCTTTATATTTTTAAGCAATTAAGCACTCGTTAAGCACTCGATTTACGATGGCAAATGATGAAAATTTCAAGGAAAATGTAATTAATTCTTTTAAAAAAATGAAAGAAGACGTGCTGAGACTTGAAAATATGATACTTTCGCTAAAACAAGGAATCGCCGAAATTAAAGCCCAAAAACCTATTGAAAGTTCCACTGGAAATAAGGGGGTCTTAAGCAAGCAAGCAAGCGAGCAAGCGAGCAAGCGAGCAAACAATCAAGCACTCGTTAAGCAATCAGAGGACATAAAAGGGTCTAACGATGATATTGAAACCCATTTTAGAAGCCTCACCAAACAAGAATTCCTTATCTTTCTCTCACTTTATCAATTACAAGAAGAGATGGAAGGACCGGTAAAATTCATAGATCTCGCTAACTATATGAAACTCTCAGAAGGATGTATCAGAGCCTATGTCTATAAGTTAATTGCTAAGGGAACACCCATTCACAAAGAAAAAGCCAATAACCGCATAGTCAACCTCTCAGTTTCTGCCGAATTTCGTGCATTAAACCTTAAAAAACGCCTTACAGACCTCTTCTACGAGATAGATAGCTCCCAAAAGCGTATATCTGACCAATTTTAGGGTTTCGTGCTATATTTCCCACCATATAGACCCCTCACTTTCCTTTGATTTTCAAACCTTAAATCCCCATAAACGCCATTTAGCGCCTTATTCTCTATAAACTACCTCTCAAAACCCCTCTCAACGAGTTTTAACTCCATTCCCCTCAAAATCTCTCATTTTTCTTCTTATTATCCGCAAATTTCGCTTATTTCTCTCTATTAACTCTCTCACTTCTTCCCTTTATCCCTACCTATCCCCCAAAAACCTTCTTTCTTTTCTCCCTTTTCAAATCCGCTCTCCTATCTCCAATATTTCTTCTCTTCCATTTCCAAGTTCCCACCCTTCTTTTTTATCATCAAACCTCCGGTTATTTTTCATAAAACCTCCCTCCTTTTCAAAAATCTGATGTCGTCGACACATATCGACTGAATATCGACGTCTTCGACAGTCGTCGACACCGACCGACAGATATATAAATTACCCCTTATTTACTATAGAATATGTTCAAATGGCTGTTCAAACGGGATATTGATGAAGGAATCCAGGATCACTTAAAAAAACTCAATTTCCACCTCGCTAATTCTTTTATGAACGTTAAGAAAGATATGGATTCTATGTCGACGGAAGTAACTGTAAATGGCGAAAGATTTACCCAGATTGACCAAAGATTGCGTTTTTTAGAGTCCCAAATACTGACTCTATTCTCACAAAAACAAAACCCCCAAGAAAAAACTGAAGAATTGCCCTCTCCGGGGCTTCTTTCATTGGACCCGGAGATGGTTCTTTCTGAATTAACTTACACACAAAAGAGCTTATTATTCGCAATATACGATCATCAAAAAGCATTAAATACACCCCTTTCCACAAAATCCATTGCTAAAATCTTCTATAGTGGGAGGAGTTATGCTAGTGTGAGGACGACAATTACCGAATATCTAGATATTTTAGCTTCTCATGGGCTCATAAAGAAAGTAAAAAAGAGACGACAAAGCTATTCTCACGTTACTGAACAAGGTATCAATTTAATTGAAAAAAGTGTGGGGAAAAAGAAGAAAAACAAGAGGACTGCAGATGCATATTGAAGTATCTGAAATTGAATTAGAAGATGTTTTATCTAAAAATTTAGAGATTATAGAACCTGGTCTAACCCTTATAAATAGACAATACAGGACCAAATACGGCAAAATAGATCTTTTTTGTTTAGACAAATATGGTTTTTATGTTATTGTCGAAGTAAAGGTAAATCCCACCACAAATTCCCCCGGACAATTAGCAAAATATATCCTTTCAATAAAACAAGAATATCCAGATTCAAGAGTTAGAGGACTTCTAGTAGCCCCTGCTATAAAAAAAGATATCGGAGAATTATGTCGATATTTTAACCTAAATTTTAAAGAAATCTCTGACTTAGATCTTACTCTACCAACGATAAAATTCTTTTAACCTAAAAAGAAACAAAAGCTTAATTAATTTTAGCATCTTATCCTCTTTATGCTTAGAGCAGAGATCCTCGGTGAAAGCGAATTAAAGGCTAATTTATACAATCATCTAGAGAAAACTCGTTTAATATATCCTCGAGAAACCCCTGAAAGGGTTGCTTTAGAAGAATCTTTAACAGTTATTGGCATTAAATCTACCTTTCGAGACCCTGTTCTTTATTATATGGCCCTCACAGACCTTTTATCGTCGATAATACATAGCCCCCCTACTAATCCCTCGACACTAAAACGGAAATTTGAAGAGGTTACTCTTTAAAACCATTAATCAAAGCTTAAAATATTTAATCTTAAAACCTTTAATCATTTTTCAAAGATTTCTAACTTTTTTTCCTGAACAAGCTATTTAAATGGATTTAGTTTTAGAAATGGTATGAAAGAAAACAAACTAACCAAGGTTGTCCAGAATATATGGGGGGTATTAATGATATTCCTCGCAAAGCTGGTAGTCCCGATGCCTACAACAAACAGATGGCTAACCAAAATGGGTGAAACTACCAACAACCTATCCAATTATGGGCTGGAAGACCTTCAAAACCACAAATTAAGTAGATCATTATCGTTAATTAGTTTAATCTAGTTATTAGTATATTAAATATTATTAGCAAAAATTAAAAGATGTGATATGAGGGTCCTATATCCCAATTAATCAGAGTAACGAGTACGAGTATAGCACAATAGGGCCCTCCTAGTTTAATGTAAGGGGATTTACTTAGAAGTTTTTAGCAACAGCTTTAAATATTTTAATCGATCTCCTCTATTCTATGCCAGAAAGACCAAGAACTCAAGATCCTACCCCTTCTGATTGGAGAGATATCCTTAATGAACCTGCCCAACAAGCTTTAGTGGACTATCGTCTTCTTCATGCAGCCCATCCTTCTCCTTTATGTCACCCAAATAGGTGGAAAACCTACACCGCAGATGAACAATATCCTCAAAATCGCTAAAACAGCTCCAGACCCGCTGAAACCCCCAAATTCTAACCTTAATACCCTACCTAATACATCAAAATAGACCAAAAACGCTGTTTTCTAAAAGGTTTTAAGCAAAAACAAGAAGTTTTAGTAAAATATGGTAAAAAGGTTCCGATAATCGTGGTTATCGGAACCTTTTTACAAACACACAAAATAATTAAAACTTTTAATCAAAAACTAAATCTTTTATTGGTGGGTTGTACGAACTAAATCACCAATAAAACTCAGAATCAAAATGACTTCTATCTCTGCCAAAAGCCACTCTTGGATTCTCTATAGCACTTTGTCTTATCTTCGCCTCTTTTTCTTTAGCAACTTTAGCTTCTTCTGTGGTGTTATAGGTTTTAACAAGATCCCCTTGTAGCCTAGGTAAACTTAGATCCGGATGTCTTCTTTGAACATAGGAATTCCCCCCAACCTCACTTTCTTTAGGATGATCCATTCCTATAACTTTATCCATAGCTAACTCCCAAACATCTAAGTAATTTCCATCTTCTCCAATAACAATCCCTTCATCAGATTCAAGTAAATCCCAATAGACATCTTTTATTCTTTCAAGATCAATTCCCTTAATACCGGTTTGAGGTCTTGAAGGAATTTTTGACTCATAAATAAACCCATTTCCATCCCCTATTATTACAGGTCTTCGTCTCTTACTACCTTTATCTAATTTATGACCTTTATGTTGGTTACTAAATATGTTTTCCACAAAAATACCTTCCACTATTTCTTCAGGTACCCCATTCTCAAAAAGATAATCTACAAAAGACTCTTGGGAAGGCATATTGAAAACCCCTTCTTCATACGCTTTAGCTACCTCTTCTAATCTTATTCCACTTAGAAACTCAGCTAAAGGCGTCACATTTTCAATAAAATCTTTATAACCAAACGCCACAGTATCTGGACCCTCTTTAACAATTCCCTGTTTATATCTTTGATGAAATACAAACTCCCCTAATCTATGTCTTAAACTAGCCCTTCTTTCAGCTAATTTTTGTTGATGAATTAAGTCTAAAGCCCCTATTCTACTTTCCCTTAAACTTTCTAAATTCCTTCTTATTTTTCCTTTAGAGGTATGAGCATTTCCTCTTGGTGTAAGTGTCATTTTTATCTCCAAATCAACCCCTTTCTTCTCCAAATTGATAATACTGGTTGCCTCTTTTTCTAGCCCCTCTTTCTTCTGCTATCTTCCTTATATTTTCTACAACAACATCTTTTAAAAGAACTCCCTGAGGCAATCTACTTTGCTCTAAGTTATTATAAAGGCCACAAACTTCTCCAGAAAGTTTATTTGTGTCTACTATCCCATTCCCTCCTTTTGTTCTATCTAATTCCCTTCGGATATAAGCTATGACTTTAGAATCTAATTGAAACCCTTCTGAAGGTTCTCTTTGATGGCTTCTTTGTTTTGACATTTTTTAAACCCTTATGGATGAGTCCTCTCTGCCATTCTTTGTCTTATCCTTTCTTGTTTTCTCATATAGGCTCTACATTCATCCAAATCCTTAACTAAAACTTTTACTCCTTGAATTGCATCCTCTTCGCTCTCGGATAATCCTTCTAGACAAGGTTCTGACGCAAATAATTTTCTTCTACCATGAAGTTGAGCATAGTTTAAAACCCCATTTACCACATCTACAAAGTTTAAATGTGTTCTTTGTTCTTGGTAAATTGTTGATATATATAGTTCACCACTTTTGATTATATGTAGTCTTTCTGCCATTTTTTAACCCCTAGATTCAACTTTTGCAAGCCTTTCTGCTGTTTGAGCTTCTTCTGAGTCAGGATAAGGTTCCCAATCGCCCATGGGTAACGGATTAGTTCTAGAAATCAAATGCCTTTTTACTTCTATAGGTTTTCTGAAACCTACTTTATTAGGATCTACTACACTATAAACCTCTTCACATCCCCAACCCCTAAAATCTTTTTCTCTTGGGTAGACTTTTCCATTATGATCTCTCGCAATTAAATCTTCTTCTCCAATTTCAGCATATAATCTTATCTTCATTTTTTTATCTCCCTTATCACCTTTTTCTGACTCTAAATAGTGAAAAAACCCCCATATAAAAGTTATTATTTCCAAATTCTCCAATCCAATTGTTCACCTTTTTTATAACTTACAACAATTAATAACCCGGTTAAAACAACAACTGCAAAGATATATTCACTTGTATTCATTTTTACTAAATAATTTTTAACTAAAAACCCCATTAAGACCAAATAAACCCCAATAACAGCCCAACCTTCCCAACTACAAGGATACCAACCAATTCCAAATCTTCTATTTTTGAACCAAAGTTTCATTTTTTCAATATTTTCATTAATCTCTTCTTTAATAAAACATATATTTCCTTACTTTTAAGGTCTTTTCTCTCAATTACCTCTGGTTTGGGAAATTTTTCATCTTTATCAAATTGTTCCCTTGTTAGATCCACTTCTTTCCCTTCTATTAGGTTGCTAAAGTGGTCTGCTCCTTCTGGAAATTTATATCTTAAAATTTTTCCACCAAAGAAATCATTTACAATTAACGCAGTACCATAACATTGGCCATATGAGGGGTGATTTTTTTCATAATCCTTCTTCATGGGTTTATAACAAGTATCTTTCCCCCAAGACTTTTCTAATGCTTTTTTGAGTCGTCCAATTTTCATATCTTGTATTTAATCTATTAAAATATAAAAAACTTTAGCCAAAACCTTTCCCAAAGCTTTAAAAACCCTTAATTACCCTCTTTTTATTATAAGCAGAACATCGCTAAAATAGGAGTTAAATAAATATGAAAGGAACAGTAAAATTTTTTAACGAGTCAAAGGGCTTTGGTTTCATAGCTGGTGAAGATGGTACCGAATATTTTGTACATTCAACTGGAATAGAACCTGGACTTACTCTACAAGACGGAGACGCAGTTGTTTTTGATGTAGAAGAGGGCGACAGAGGACCAAAAGCTGTAAATGTTAAGAAAGATGAAGATTCTCAAGGCGAAAGTCAAGAAGAATCTGCTGAAGAATCAGAAGAACAAGCAGAAGAGTAAATAAAAACAGTTTAAAGATTTAATTCTTGTTTTTTTATTTTTTTTATTTTTAATAGTGAGAACTCAGTAGATCACAAAGTAAATAAATGACTTAATGAAAGTAACATTAATTTTATAGATTTTATAAATTTTGGAGGTACTATAAATGCCTAATTGTATATTTTGTGAAGAACAACACGGTCATGTGGAAGAAATTAGTGATAGAACAGAGAAAGGAATCTGTAGAAACTGTTTACAAAAATTAAGAAGCAAACTAAAGATTGGAAACTAACCACCAGAATCTAATTGTACACGATAAAGTATCACACAGAAAAGTTTAGCAGTTATCACAGGTTTATCCTTAATCCTTCCATAAATTGCGATAGAAACCACAATATTAACCAATACCCATAAATTATACAAAGCTACAGTAAATAAAAAATAGAACAATCTAATTTGATAATTCTTACTCGTAGTTCTGGGCTTAAAATCTTGATCCATATTTCTATAGCCAGTCTCAATTCCCCATCTCTTTGAATAAAATCTATACAAGTAATGGGCTAACTGTTCAGGAATATCTAAGTTTGAAATAAAAGCTCTCTTAACTCTTTCCTCATCATCCACTAAGTAAAGGTCTACAATTGCTTTATTCTTGTGGATCCCAATTTCGAAATCTTTAATCTTTCTTGCTTTTAGAGTATTTGATTTCCTCAACCAAGCTTTTACTGTAGGAGATCTAATCTTAGGAATAACAAACTTAACTCTGTTTCTCTTAAGAACATTAATTACTTTGGGCTTGTCAAATCCCCTATCCAAGTAAGCTTTATCTATGCTCACTTTCGATTTAGTTTTCTTAATTATCTCATCAACCAAATCTTCTATATTATCAAACTTATGAATTGGAATAACTCCTAGAACAAACCTCCTTCCAGCTACGACAATTGAACTAGTAAGAAATTGATAAAAATGAGTTGTCCCTCTTTCATGCTTTCCTTCAATGATATAAGAGTCATTCCTATCTCCATAATAAGGAATTTTATGAATATCGATAGCAATATCTAATTTCCTTCTTCTCAATTCCTTATAATTTTTCTTAGCAAAAGTGAAGATAACATCTAACACTTTTTCAAATATATCTTTAACTTGATCATTATACTTAAATTTCTTAAAATGATACATCAAAGTATTTCCATGCGGAGCCTCTTTTGAGTTTAATTCTTTAAAAGTCACACTTCCATTATTAGCAAAATCATGTGTTTGTGCAAGATGAACCAGCACATCAAGTAAATCTTTAGTTGTAAACTTCCCAGTATTTTTAATTTTAATATCTATTTGAGGATAGACTAATTTCTTTACCAATTTAACAGCCTCTTTTATCTTTTTCCTATCTCCATTAAATTTCTTAACTTTCTTCTTAACATCTTCTAAATCTAAAATTATTTTATGTTCAACAGCTTTAGCTAAAATCTTCTCAGCTATACTCCCCAAAATTTCTTTAGTCTCCTTATCTACATTTTCCTGAATAAATTGATTGTAAGTTCTCTTTTTAGGCAATTGTAAATTATCATTCTCATCTTTACTAAAACCTAAATGCAAAGCTTCCTGTTCATTCTTCTGTAATACTTCAAGTAAATCAGGATATCTTCTAATGACTTTAATTCTTCTATACAAATATAACTTCAAGAAAGCCTCGGGATTAAAGGGGCTCTTGTTAGGAATATCTTTAACTAAAAAAGACAAATCTAACAAAGATAAAATAAAAGAAACCTTAACCCAATTTCGCTGGTTAAGGTCTCCAAAAAGTTTTTTAAGTTCTCTTTCAATCCTATCTAATGCAGAGCTTTTCATTTTGCGATGGGACTCTGTTACAGGAAGTGGGGCTAGTACCTGCTTCTTGTATTTAATTGAAGATCAGCAATAGCTTCCCACACAGCTCGAAAATTAAGCTGGATATCTCTGTGGTCTTCGCATAGGACTTTGTGCATGATAGGGTCGAACTTTCCTGGTTTTTTGCAGTACTTGCAGAGTTTCAATTTATCACCTCCTTTTAGTATATTACTAAGAGGTATACATTACTAATATATAAAGATTTATGTTATGTAATATACATATAGTATATTACTAAAGATAATATAGCAAAAGACTTATATAGAAATTATGATCCCTTTAATACATGCCTAGAATAAAATTAGATGGATTCCTATGTTACCGCTGTAATCATAAATGGGTCCCAAGGAATGAGAAAGACTATCCCAAGGTTTGTCCTAAATGTAAGAGCCCTTATTGGGATAGGCCTAAGAAGAAAAAAGAATAGGAACCACTATGGGAAAATCAATCAAACGAAGATATATATAAAATATTAAATACTAACATATCATATTAACATGAGATTGTATGGAGTATTAAATGGCAAATGAAAAATCTATTTTAATTCCTATAATAATAAATACTGTTGGCGCATTGACTGGTATATTCCTTGGAATTATAATTGCCCCCATTTATCTTTTTTTGATTCCTTTAATTGCATTTTTTATAAGTTGGTGGAAATATAAAGAAAATTTTTGGAAAAGTTTTTTGATAAGCTTAATTGTAATCACCGTGCTTATTATTCTTGGAATCATATTATTTATTTATACAGATTTAGGGATTTTATACTTTAATAGAAAATATGGTTAAAAAAGGTAATAAAAATGAGATGGGGTATTTATCAATCTTATTAGGCATAATTTGGATATTAAATGCCATTTTCTTTTTTTATAAGCTTAAAAACGGAAAGATAAATTTTTCTGACATTTCAAGTCTGGTTTTAATATTACTCCTAATTTTAACCCCCTTTGTAATTTTTGGTTTAATGAAACACAAAAAATTTGGATTAGTTTTGGGATTTATTCTCGGCATTATTCTGCTTGTTACTGCATTTATTTCTGTTAATGTAATCCAGATAATTATATGGGGAATCATCTTATTCTTCTTGTATAAATTTAAAGGGGAATTCAAATGAAGTCTATCCTTATTTTTATCTTAATTATATTAATTTTCATTAGTGGTTGTGGAAATTCTAATGATACTTTATTTGAAGATCCTGAATTCACCAACATTCTCAAAACATTTGTTAAAGATGATTATTTGCCGGAAGATTTGAGATATGAGAGACAATTAGATATGGAAAAGGATCGTCCAGGTTGTAAAGTAAGTGGAATTTATTGGAAGGATGGAAATACTCTTTTAACAACTAAAGAGTTTTTAGAATCTTCAAAACCCGATTCTTATGAATTCCTTGTTAAGAAATATGTTTGTGGAGATACTGGAACCAGTTTTAATATAATCTTGAGAAATTATTTAGACCCTGATTTTAAAAGAGATATTTCAAAATATTTCAAAATTTCTACTCAAGATATCTTTCAAAATGGAATATGTAGTGGATTCATAGGAGAAATAAAGCCCAATACTTTTTCAGTAACTCATGGGGGAATTTATGGAATACATATAAATATTTCCAAAGATGAAAAGGGTAAAGTAGAAATTATAGATTCTTTTAATGAATTTAAAGAAGATAAGAATGGATTTTGTAAAGATTAATCCTTTTAGTAAAATTTTTTTAATTTTCAATAAGAAAATAAAAAGAATTCATGTTTAGCAATGAATTCATTATCCTCGGTGATAAATTCAGCAACAATTTCATAACCATATAAACCCATAATTTTAAGCCTCTCTATTGAAGCATCTTTTTTATTAAAAATTTCTCCAAGATCAAAGGGCTCATTTGTTTTAACAACAATGTTTTTATCAACCACTGTTTTGTACAATTGTTCATAGTACCCCCCGCTATGGCTTTTGATGGATATAACCAACCGTCCCTCAACATCATTTGAACCCTTATTTAAAATCTGAGAAGGTAATACTTTAGTAATATAAAACGGAAATCCAGATGGAAATCCATAATAATAAATTTCCTCATTTTCTTCAGATAAAAAGACAAGTTGTATACCCAATAATTCTTCCTTTCCAATTTCAAAATCATCCATTTTTAATTCAGCTATCTTTATATCTTCAAAAGTTTTAGGTAGATTTTGCACTAAATCAAGTTCTCTTTTATTTCCATGTCCATAAAGATATGCTTTCAAAGAACCATAATTTGGATTTTTAACAGTGGCTCTTATATCAAAAACATCATCCCATACAACATTACTACCATCCTTAATGGAAGTAAAATATATGTTATTTAAAAAGATTCTATAGCCTTCTCCTGTCTCAATAGGGTTTCCATCAGAATCATAAGCTTCTAAAGAAGTCCAAAGAAATCCGTTAAAAAATAGTTTTACATCAAAAGAAGCTATTTCACCAGAAAACCCCCCATTCCCCTTGTAAGCATGGTCTACAGTAAAAGAAGATTCACTAATATTTAAATAGTAAGTATCAACATTTTGTGCAACTGTTCCATAAACATGAGCTATACCTTCTTCATCAATTTCAATGTAATCTATGTAGGTATTTTCTAACTGTAAACTAACAGAATCCTGGCTTTTCTTACCATAAATGTCTTCAACTTCAATAATAATTTCATAACTTGTAGAAATGAAACGAGGAATATCTAAAGAGGCTAAAATATCAGAGTCAGGAAGTTTATAAGATTCAAAAAACAAAATTTTTTCATCAGATCCTTTTTCATTATAAAAAAGAGAATACTTTTTAAAATTCCTAGACTGAACAAGGCCCCTTATATAAACACTAGATTGATTTCTTACACGGTCGGAAAAACCAAAAAGAAGAGCGACTGGTGGGGGCGAATTATCCCCTGGAGTAAGAGGAATAGCCTCCTTAATATCAAGCCTCCCCGCACCCTGGGTATCAATATTATAACCAATATCAATAGCATTATTCTTTAATGCAGCTTTAATTTCTAAAGGTGTCCAATCAGGATTTTTCTGTAATAATAAAGCCACAGCACCAGAAACCATTGGTGTAGACATAGAAGTTCCAGAAGCCTTAATATAAATATCATCAATTATGTAATTTCCATCCACACATTCGGAAGTAAATTTATCATGAATAAAACAAAGATTTTGGTCGTCCTTAACATTACTTGAAAAAGGCGCTATAATCCCATCATGATACTCATAAACTTTGGAAGAATCAACACCCTTATCGATAATCCTTACGTGCACATCCCCTCCAGGAGCAACGATATCAGGTTTGTGTGTTCCTGCATCAGTGGGACCTTTACTACTAAACCAACTTATCTTATCAGATCCACCACTATCTTTACTATCCTCCACATGTGTAGAAGATCCCACAGTAATAGCATATCTCGATGTTCCAGGACTACTCACAGTTCCATAACCGATGTTGCCATCATTTCCAACAGCTACCACAGCAACAATCCCACCTTTCACTAAATCATCTACACCCTTTGCAGCATAAGAATCAGGAGAATGGATATATCCATTGCCAAAACTCATGCTTACAATATCAACTCTATCATCTTTATCTTCAAATGGAATACCATTTCCATTTAAATCAGTTATGGCTTCCCATGAAGATAAAATAGCCGATTCACTAAGACTTTTATCTTTTTCAACTTTATACGCATATATTTTTGCATCTGGCGCAATACCTTTATATTTTCCATCAGAACCCTCGCCAGTTCCAGCCACAATCCCTGCAACATGGGTCCCATGTCCGCTATAATCCATAGGGTCAGGATCATTTTCACCAAAATCATACCCCGCAACTACCTTTTCACAATCCCTTTCTAAAAATTCTTTAGTATTACAACCACCAAGATCGGGATGAGTATAATCCACGCCAGTATCGATTACAGCGATTCTTATATTTCTTCCAGTGAGGGGTACCTGTTCAGAATCTATTAAATTATCCTGTACATAATTTGCATTAATAATTTTACCAGCTTTATTAAGATTATATTCGAATTTTTCTTCTCTTCTAATACCTTTTACATAATCCAATCCCTCTATTTGCTTAGCTACTAAGGGTGTTGTTTTTATAGCAACACCATTCAAAATTTTAGAATATTCATAAAAAATATCTTCGGTTATTGCAATTTTGGCTAATTGATCCTCAGAATCAAAAGAACTCTTAGTTAAAACTTTTAAATCATCTTTAAATTTACCATGAAGAAGGTCAATTTTCTTTTTTTCCTTTCGTATATTTGAATTAATTCTAGATTTATCATAGCTTAAACCCACTTGTTTAGTTACACGACTTAAAAATTTGCCTTCTGTTTTAAGATTTTTAACTTCCATTAGTCTTTCATTTATCCCCATTTCCTCTTCTATTTTCTGTCTTTTTTTAATTAAAGAATCTTCATTAAATTCAACAATAAAAATTTTTTCCAATAAGGGTTTATTTCTAACCGCACCGCTTAATTCTATTTTTTCTTCAGAGTAATAATCGTCTTTTAAAGTAGAAACACTCAATTCAATGTTTTCTACACTATCACATTTATCAAAATTTTCAGCAAAAATTACAAAATCCTGAAAATCAATCCTATCATTTGAATCATTTAAATTAAATTCCCTATTAGAATCTCCCACTTCCTTAGCATATTGCTGAGCAAACAAAACGAAATCAGGAAATTTTACACATCCATCTCCATCAAAATCCCCTAGTATCCCAAAAACACCAGAACTAAATAAAATCATTAAAACTAATAAAATTCCTCTTTTTCTCATAATTTCTTTAAGATTTAACAAATATTTAAATATGTCCTTTGAATTTCTTCACCTCCATGCAACCCTGCCCAAACTGTGGATACGAATTAGTACTTTTATCTAGAGGTAAGTATAAATGTTCACTCTGTTCTAAACTCTACCTTCCTAAAAAAATAGAATCCAGAACTTTTAAAATATGGAACCAAAAACAACGTGAGTTAGATCTACATAATTTAAACCTAGAAATTCAACAAGTTCAAAAAGATAAAAAAGAAAGAAAACTTCTAAGAGCATTCAAATTAATCTTTAAAAATACAAGAAATCCTCTCAAACAAAGAAAACCAAGGATTAAACTATCCCCTGAAGAACTAAAACAAAGAAACAAACACTACGGAAAGTGGTATTATAACAAAAACAAAGAACGATTACTAGAACAAGACGAAGCTTGGAGAGAAGCTAATAGAGAAACTTGCTCGCTCACGTATAAGAGATGGTTAGCCAATAACAAAGAGAAAAGACAAGCATTCCTAAAAGCTTACAGAATCAAGAATAGAACCTTAGAAAGACAAAAAGGCAGAATCCATCATTGGAGAAAGAAACAAAAGCTTCTTGCAGATGCGTATCTCGAAAACAATAACCACAAGGCTTCTAATATCCAATTTTTTCCTTTCTCGCCCACTTTTTAACTTTGTGAACTACTGGAACTAAAGATAGATTTAAAAAAGTTACTTCTCTTTTTGGGTTTTATGACAAGTGTAGGTTGTGGTTCCACAAATTGCAAAAATTATAATATCCATAATCAATATTCTCGTGTTTACACTGAGAATATCCGAATTTATGAAGGTAAATGTAGGGTTTATTCTCCAATGCCCATAGAAGTTATTTCTCCAGAAAGACCTATGAGGAGACATAGAGAGACATAGAGAAGGGTGCTCTTTTAGAACTTGGAAATACTTTCTAAGTAAAAACCTTTAAAAATCTAAAGTTTTACCATTATAACATTAAAATGACACTAGATTTAGATTATAAAATTCGTACAAAAGAACTGGGTTTTGATATCTTTCCTGAAGATTGGACCCGGGTTTCCAATTCTTGTAAAGCCATTGCTTCCGAACCCGATTTATGGGAAGGAGATTCTGGAGAAGGTTTAAAATCTGGTCATTTTTATGTAAATTTGGTAGAACCTTTGGCTTCTACGAGCGAAGGAAATATGACTTTTGATTATGTTGCCCATCTTAGTTTAACTTCTTTAGTATTGGTTGAAACACGTGCCTTCTCTCAAGCCCAAATAGATACTTTCATGAAAGAAAAAAGAGGGAGATATTTTGCTGATAATTATAGGAAATATGGCCTTCAACAGTGCTAAACAACAACTTCCAAATCCTTCAAATTAAATTTAATTTTTATAAAAACCCCCATTTGGGTTTTAGTCTTAATCTGGGGTTAATTCTTACTTTTTTTGTTAAAAATGAATTCCCCGAAGTTACTAACTTGAAGAATACCATGTTGCTAGAAATTCCGTAATGGAATCTTACCTTAGACAATGCACCCATAAGAATCAACCTTTTGTAGAAGAAATCACTTGGAAAAATAATGGTAAGGAATTAAGGGAACACAAAACCAAATTAAATCATGCTTGCTTTGGTTGTAATTTTCCTAAAGACGGACCTGCCCTATGTGGAGATCTTATTCTAAATATAATATCTGTTCCAGAAATCCTAGACAGCCACTGCGACAATAATCTTAATCTTGTAGAACCTTAATCTATATATAGAAGTTCGCACAATCTAATTGTATGGAACTTAATGAATTCCTAAAAAAACTAGAAACAGAACTAAAAATTTCTAAAAACTCCCTACACACAATAAGAAATTACACAGATGCTAACAAAAATTTACTAAACTTCTGTAAAAAACTCCCAGAAAAAGTCACAATTGATGATGTTAAAGCCTACATGGCCGAATACTTAACAGAGAGATCATCCACATCCATAATAGTTTTTCTAGCTGCTATTAAATATGCTTACTCCAATATTTTTCAAAAGGACATTACAGCAGGCATAAAAAGACCACGAAAAGAAAAAAGACTCCCAGCAGTTTTAACCAAGGATGAAGTTAAATCACTTTTTGAGGTCATAACAAATAAAAAATCCAAATTAATGGTTACCCTCCTTTACGCAGCTGGCTTAAGGGTAAGTGAATTAACAAACCTAAGAACAGCAGATATGAATTTCATAGAAATGATAGGTCATGTTAAACAAGGCAAGGGCCGAAAAGACAGAATTTTTAACATTCCTGAAAATTTATTAGAAGATTTAAATCTTCATGTGGAATCTCAAAAAAATCTAAAACAAGAATTTTTATTTTCTGGAAAAAAAGGAGCTCTATCCCCAAGAACCATCCAAAAAATAGTTTCTCTTGCTTCACACAAAGCCGAAATCCAAAAAAATGTCCATCCTCACACCTTAAGACATTCATTTGCTACCCATTTATTAGAAAATGGAACAGATATTAGATTTATACAAGAACTCCTAGGTCATGCCGATCTCTCAACGACACAATTATATTCTCACGTTTCAAAAGAACAATTAAAGAAAATTAAATCACCTCTGGATTCTCTAAGTTAGTTTTTCCATTTGTTAATAGAGACTTACCCTCATTAACAATGTCTTTTAATTTTTTCATACCCCTTCCTTTAAGAACATCCAAAATTTCTAATCTATCTTCCTCTTTCATCTTAGAAGATAACTCGGCTACAAAGTTTCTCCCACCAAATTCTCTTTCAATTCCATCTCGAAGCTCCATTAGACTTTCATAAAACCTAACATTTGGCCCTTCTAAAGTTTTTTTATTAGTGGGATTTACTCCATATTCTCCACCAATTATCCGAATAATATATACATTTAACATTGTTTTATTTAAGTTAACAAGACATTAAAACCTACCTAAGACTTCTTAAGAGCTGTTCACTCACAATTTGGACACTATTTTCCTCTAAAGAATACCCGTATTGTCCATAAACCTTTCCAGGGATCACTAAAACTTCCCTAGCATCTTCACAATTTAAATCTTTTCCAATGGCTCTAATCCCGTGTCTATCTAAAACAGCCTTGGAAGGCGCATTGCAACTATAGTGGAACACATCTCCACTTGCTAATACTTTCGTATGTTCTAAACTATGGGGTCTTTGCATTGTAAACCTTTAACACAATTACTTATATATAAATCTTTCTATAATTAACTATTAATAAGTAACAACAAATCTCCTTTATTTTAAACCTTATTTCTAATGGATTAGAGAAGTCAATCTAATAATTTTTTCACAATGATTTTTTAAAGCAGCTTCTATGCGGGGTATGCACCTGTCTTTTTGAGAACCACAAACAAATACCTTCCCAAATTTCTTTCCTGTTAATTCGTTTTCCATGGGAAAAGAATCTACTTTCTCTGAAAAATTTAAATATCGCTTCCCGCTAATAATTTCTATTTTTGGAAATTCCAACTTGCCCAGGAGTTCAATTTCTTGATCTAGAATTTTTCGCATCAGACCCCTGTTATAACCTAAATGGACTACTACCACAATGTCCTTCCCCTCATATTTTTTAATTAAGGCTTTCCAGTTTGCCATAATCAAACTAAATTAACCTTGTTTTTAAACTTTTCTCCGTCAATAAATATAGTATTTTCCGACGATAAATTTATATACTTCCTTCACTTCTTAGAATATATAAATTTCCTAATTGGGAAAAAGAGGTGATAAGTATGGGTAAAATTATAGCAAAAGGCGTTGTCGACAGAAAGTCAGGATATTTATATTATGTTGATGGCAAGGGCAACGTGTGTGAAGCCAAGATGGCTCGTGGCGGGAAACGAAAAAAGAAAGCCAAGAAGAGGAAATAGTTCCTCTTTCTTTTATTTTTCTTAAAAACATTTATATATCATTTAGCTTTCACAAAATAAAAAGATGGTGGTATACGTTTGCAAATACTGTGGCACAACATCTCAATTGAAAAAAGATTGTTGTGATGAAGAGATGATTATGATCGCAGATAAATAAATTCATAAAAAACAAATTTTTATAGGGGTTACCCCCGCTTTTTTAAAAATGAAAAAGAAATTATTGCTTTTTAGACTTGAATGCTGTCCTTACTGCGCTAAAGCAGAAGCCGCCTTGGATAAGAAAGAAATGGAATACAAAAAGATAGAAGTCCCTAGTCCAAAAGAAGAACGCGCTTTATTAAAACAATTATCTGGCCAAGATTCTGTTCCTGTTCTGATTGAAGTTATTGGTTTTGAAGAGCAAGACGACGATATTTTAGAATGGTTAGAAAATCAATAGGGTTCTTTTAACATTCTTCTCATCAATTCACTTCTATGTGCGGGAGGAAAATCTTTAACACATCGAATCACTTGTTGAGGGACTCCTCTATACATCGCTAAAATCTCTTCAATTCTCTTCCCCTTTCTTCTAAACCAAGGGGTGTTCTGAATAGACACAATGTTATCTCCAGCAACAATTATTTCACCAACAGAAGCATTTGCAACAATCTTCCTATAACGCCCCATCCCCTTCGCTAAATGATCTTCCCTAAGCTCTTTAGATGTTTCACATATTTTTCTACAGGCATAGGTCATAAAAGTAGCACCCCCTACCAAATATCCCTTCTTTAAAATATCCACCAATTCAACAGTTTCTACAGGCATATTTATTTTCCAAACTTCATATCAAATTTTTCTTTAGCTTTCGCCTCTTTATGGTAAACTGAATGACTGGCAATTTTATCAAACAACGCAATCGCAGTGCTTATCACATTAGAATGAGTATAATCCAACTTCTTCTCAGTTAAAATTTCTTTAGCCCGATCAATACACTCTTTCATTAAATTATGATTTTCCCTCTTAGCCCCCTCTTCAATTTCTTTTTCCTCTTCTTCAGATAAGTAAACCTCTTCCCAACTGGGATAAGTGCTTCCT
Source organism: Nanobdellota archaeon (assembly GCA_002688095.1). GTDB lineage: Archaea > Nanobdellota > Nanobdellia > SCGC-AAA011-G17 > ARS1403. Next base: position 6,478 of record NZCA01000001.1, on the reverse strand, counting down.
TTCTCTGTTTTAGGAAAACTTTTACTAAAGGCCATTCTTCATTTTTAAAGAAGATAAAGTTATAAAATTATCTCCCCTTTCTTCTATCAAAGTGATAAGTTTACAATCTTTACATCAGACTCTTTCTCAGATAGGTAAACCTTGCACTTCTTGTGAAGAATTAAATTGGAGGGGGGTTTATGGTTCTACCCGTAAGGGTAAGAACGAAACTTTGATTTATCAATGCAGTTTGGGCATAGGTGCTCACGATTTAGAAGTCCAATTAGACTTTGAAGCTTCTCTAGAAAGATTAGAAAAAACTATCGGGGTTCTTCTTTCTGCAACAGCACCCCCTGCCCAAAAAAAACCCCGCTTAACAAAGAGAAGATTAGAAACCACTCTCAAACTCCTTCCACCAGAATTAGAGCTGGAAATGGAGGGTTATTGTTTTTACTGCTTAGAACCCGCAACACTTTCAATCCGAAATCAACGACTCGAATATATATGTACCTGTCCCCGTTTTTATGATGACGAATACGACATCCCCCAAATAGATTAAAAAATATAAAAAAAATAATTAAGACTTATAACAAGTCTTTTATTCTTCCAATGTGGTCTGCCACTTTGTTTCCTGTATCAGTTAGTTCAATTACTTTAATTCTACCTTGTTTTTCAAACCCCACAAGTCCTGATTTCTCCATCTCTTGCAGAATTTTCACAGTATGAGAATAAGTACAGTCTACTTCTTTGGCCAAGATGCTCCCATATCTATTTCTCAGGTTTTTCTTAAGAGCTACTAAAATCATAGCAGGTTTCTTTCTAAAAAATACTTCAAAAATGTCTTTTTTTATTTTTACCATTGTTTCCCCCAACCACCTCTAGATCTTATATCACTCAAATATATATTTTAACATATATTTATATAGTTATTGGTCAAATTCTCATCTTCCCAACCTTCTAATTCTAAAATGGGCCATCTTAAAATTTATAAGCTTAACCATAAGTTTTAAATTACATTTATCATTAACTATTTCCTATGTTAGATATTAAATTCATCAGGGAAAATTCCGAATTAGTCAAAGACAATATCAAAAAGAAATCCCAAAATACCAAATTACCCTTGGTCGATAAACTTCTCAAAAAAGACACACTCTGGAGAAAATATAAACAACAAGCCGACAATTTAAGATCTAAAAGAAATAAATTAAGCTTAGAAATAAATGAAACTCAAAAAGCTGGAAAAAATATCGCACCTTTAATTAAAGAAGTTAAGTCTCTTCCTAAAAAAATCTCTGATTTAGAACAAAAGACAACAACCTTACAAAAAGACATTCAACCCATTTTACTCCAAATCCCGAACATAATCCACAAATCTGTCCCAATTGGCAAATCTGAAAAAGATAATGTGGTCAGACAAACCATTGGCACAAAACCCAAATTCAATTTCAAAGTTAAAAACCATGCCCAACTTGGAGAAGAGCTAAAGGTTTTAGATTTTGACTCTTCTGCACTAACATCTGGAAACGGATTTTATTTCCTTAAAGATAAATTAGCTTTACTAAATCAAGCTTTAATCAATTACTCTAGGGAATTCATGGTTAGCAAAGGTTACGAATATGTTGAACCTCCCCTAATGATTAAAAAAAATATTTTAACAGGAGTTTACTCTAGTGAAGAAATCGAACAGATGTCTTATAAGATTAAGGATGAAGATTTACATTTAATAGCCACTTCTGAACATCCCTTAATTGGCATGTTTATCAATAAAACCATTAAAGAAGAAGACCTCCCCATTAAGATAACGGGTTATAGTATGTGTTTTAGAAAAGAAATTGGTAGTCATGGTACAGATGAAAAAGGATTATTTAGAACTCATCAATTTAACAAACAAGAAATGATTGTTCTTTGCCATCCTGACGACTCCTATAAACATTATAAAGAATTACTAGATTTATCTAAACATTTATTCAAAAATTTAAAACTTCCGCTAAGGGAACTAGAGTGTTGTTCTGCAGATCTCGCAGACTTAAAGACAAAATCTGCAGACTTGGAAGCTTGGTCTCCTAGACAAAAGAAATATTTTGAAATAACCTCCGTAACTAACATGGAATCTGCTCAAGCTAGAAGATTAAATATCAAATTTGTAGACAAAAAAGGCAACAAAGACTTTGTCCACACTTTAAACAACACCGCAATTGCAACTTCCAGGGCCCTGGTAGCCATAATAGAAAATTACCAAACAAAAAACGGAGAAATTAAAATACCTTCATCCTTACAAAAATACTGCGGATTTAAAAAAATAGAAAAACCCAAATAACTTCTTAACCATAGAAATCTTTTTTAATTATCTCTCTTTTCTTTTTTATATGCCAAAAACAAAAGAAGAATTAGAGGTAGAAATCGAAGAAGGAGACCGAGAAGAAGATGTCTACACTCCCGAAGGCAGAGAAACTGCTGAGGATGACGATACCATTACTAATGAAGAAGAAGGTTTTATGGAAGGTTATGAGGAAGGAGACATCGCAGTCAAATGTGCTAATTGTAACAAAATTTTAGATGACGATTTTATAGAAAGAGAGATTGATGGAATAGAATATAGATTTTGCTCGGAAACCTGTGCAGAAACATTTAAAAAACCTGAATCCTAAAATTTTTTTATGAAAATACTAGCAGCCTCAGATATTCATGGAGATATTTCTTTAGCTAAAAAGCTAGCTGAAAAAGCTTCCAAGGCCAATGCCGAGATGGTTTTACTCTGTGGAGACCTGACTTCAGAAGAGAATTCCACAGATGGAATTATAGCTCCTTTTAAAGAAAAGAACCTCAAGGTAGGAATTATACCTGGAAATCACGAATCTAAAGCTACAACCGATTTCCTAACTGAAAGATATAAATTAGTTAATCTGCACGGCTATGCTTATTACTTAGAAAGAGTGGGTATGTTTGGATGTGGATCTGCCAATATTGGTTTATTCCAACTTTCTGAAGAAGAAATCTTTAATTTCTTGGAAAAAGGACATCAAACCATCAAAGATAGATCTAAGAAAGTAATGGTTACCCATGTTCATCCTTCTGAAACTTTAATGGAAAAATTTACTTCTTTCTTTCCAGGTTCTTCAGGAGTTAGAAAAGCTATTGAAACTTTCCAACCAGGATTAGCTATTTGTGGCCATGTACACGAAGCAGAGGGCATAGAAGAGCTAATTGGCAAGACCAAAGTNNTAAATGTGGGNNGANANGGNAAAATNNTGGAAATCTAAACTCTTTTATACCTCTCTGCATAATGTTCTCTAAAAAAATCAATAATCAAATAATTCTCTTCCCTATGGGAAGGCAAGTCCTATTACATTTCCTTTCCCCCATATATTAGACATCTTATCTTTCTTCTGGAGTTTGAAACATATCGTCCCCACTTAAAATTTCAAGTGTCATTTTCAACTCCTCCGATTATTTTTTATTAGTTCCTTGTCTATTTATTATTGCTTCCGCAAGGTCCGGTTTCAAATAGGTTCGTGCTAGATTCTCTACAAAATCCCCATTTCTTAATCTGCCAGCAGAGGACCCCATACCATATATTCCTCCTTTGAAAGGAGAATCATTACAATATAATGCAGCACGATCAGAAAATAATCCAGCCATGCACAAATTCATTGCTATACCTTCAATTTCATCATTTGAAAGCTCATATCTTTCTGCCAAACATTTTATTGCCCTTCTAGAAAGAATATGGTACCTCTGATGTGATTGATCTCTTCGCATATCCTCAAACTCTTCCTCTTCCAAAATACTCTCATCTCTCAATAGTTTAGCTAGAGGATATCCTTCATGGGTATTAAATTCAAAATAATCAAACATACCATTTCTAATTACTGCAGTAGCTAAATTCCTCATTCTTGATCCCTCTAAACCAGACACATGTCCAACATAAAATCGATCATTATGATAACATGTATGCTGAGGATAAAATATCGGATTAATTAAATCACTTGCAATAGCCGTTCTTTCTTCTATTAATCCTAAATCTCCCGATCTTTGCCACATAGATTTTAGTTTTTCTTTATATGCATCCAAAACTTCCGACTGGTGGGCTCCTAAACACAAGCTATTAGAACTTAATCCAAGTCTAATCACTTCACTTCTTAAATCTCTGATTAGTGATTCTTGTGTTCTTGGTAGATCGTTATTCCACCTTTCCAATTGTTTATTTTCCATTTTCGTTTCCTCCTTAATCATAATAAATCGTTATCATTATTTTCATTACAACAAAGTAGCATCTAGGCACTATTTAAATAAATGTAGTAACCATACTTACAACAAAAAGAAAGGTTTAAATACAGTAGAATCTTATCATAGAACTATGAAACAAGAACAACTAGAAAAAGCAGGTTTGAGCCCAAATGAAGCTAAGTGTTATTTGACTTTACTTAAACTGGGTTCAGCTTCTGCAAATGAAGTTTCCAGACATTCAGGGATCCATAGAGTTTCAGTTTATGATGCTTTGAGAGGATTAAGAGAAAAAGGATTAATAAGCCAAATAACGAAAGAAAGTAAATTATTGTTTGAAGCTACAAATCCAGACAAAATCTTAGATATAATAAAGGAAAAACAAGAAACCTTAGAAGGAGCCAAAAATATAGTTCCAGAACTCTTACGAGATTTTCAGTCCGCTAAAGAAAAACAAGAGATTCATAGTTTTAAAGGGCTAGCAGGAATAAAAACAATACTCCAAGAGTTATTAAAATCAAAAGAAGAAATCTTGGATTTTGGAGCAGAATATAAAATCAAAGAGTTTTTCCCTTATTATTATTCTCAATGGGACAAACAAAGGATAGAAAGCAAGATTCCTATGAGAATAATTGCCAATGAAAAGTTAAGAGGAATAAATTTAAAATTAACAAAAGTGAAATATGTTCCCTCAGAATTTCACTCTTCTGTTTCTACTTACATCTCAGACAATAAAGTGGGAATGATTATGTGGGTAGAAAACCCTCTCGGAATCATAATTGAACATAAAGCAGTTTATGAATCTTATAAAAACTATTTTGAATACTTATGGAAAATAGCTAAAAAATGAAAATCGAAAAATCCTTAAAACTTGATCTTCTGGATTTACCTGAAGACAAATACTTTGTAAGTTTTAGTGAGGATTTTAATGAAGACTTAGTCAAACAATTCAAGGCTAAATTTTATCCATTAATGAAAAACTGCAAAAGGGCCATTGGCATACTTGATTCAAGTTTTAGCACATTTCATAGAAAAAACCAATATCCTTTATATGTAATATCCAGAATGGTTGAGAAATTAGACCTAGGTAATTCAGAATTACACAATAACCTTATTAGACTTAGAACTTGGGGACATTCCATAAATATAAAACCAAGGTTTCCAATAATTTTATCAAAGGGATTAGCAAGGATTCTTGCACACCTTTTTGGTGATGGGGTCTTGTGTATGGATAAAAGAAATCTATTGAGGAGCACATACTATAATCAAGAAAGAGTTTTAAGAGAGGAATTTAAAAAAGATATGTCTAAAATATTTGGGATAAAGTCTTTTCATGAAAGTATTAATAAAACTACAAACTTCGTAAGTGTCCCCACTTCTGCATCATGGGCACTTTATCAGATAATCCCTGATTTTAATGGTAAATCTTGTAGAATTCCTCCCTTCATAAAAGGAGCATCATATGAAATAAAGAAGTCTTTTATTCGAGCCTTTTTTGACGATGAGTCGCATGTATGTTACAAACCGCCACACAGGTATATTGAAATAGGTTTAAACAACAAGTCTTTTCTTAAAGATTTAAAGACTTTAGTGGAGGGCTTTGGAATAAATGCAACAAAGATATATCGCAAAACGCTAAGGGGGTTTGATTTTTATTATTTTTATATAAGGCATTTTCATAACCTTTTGAAGTACTCAAAAGAAATAGGTTTCATACACCCGAAAAAGAAAAACAAACTAAGCACCATATTAAAAAATCCAGGAAGAAAGCATTATTCCTCTGGAGAAACTGAAAAAAGAATTTTAAACGCTATAGGGGACGGGCTTAAAACATCAACAGAAATAAGCAAGGCCATAAATCGGAAAAGGGTTACAACAAACCATTTTTTGAACAAGTTAGAACAAAAGAAAAAGCTTAAAAGAGTAACTCTTAAAAGAGAAGGAATTATTTGGAGAGTTAACAATGGTTGAATTGATAATTTGTGAGAAGCCAAGTGCAATGAAACACATCGCCGAAGCCTTAGCTGACACTAAACCTTCTAAACGGGTCTCTAATAAGGTCACTTATTATGAATTAACCCATAAAGGAAAAAAGATTTTTGTCGGTTGTGCGGTCGGACATTTATTTAATNTAAGAGAAAAAGACAAAAAAGGTTGGACTTATCCGGTCTTTAATACAGAATGGGCTCCTTCTTATGAAATATCTAAATCTGCAGATTTCACTAAAAAATATGTTGACACTTTGGAAGATTTATCTAAAAGATGTGATAAATTT